>JBGSSK010000224.1:0-7924 GCA_041737095.1 Parvularculaceae bacterium
CATGCCTGGCCGCTCTCATTGCGGCGGACGATCTCGTCGGCGAGGAGGTCCGGGTCGACGCCCAAATGCGCGCAGGCCGCGCGGGCGACGCGCCCCGGCTCGCGCGCCATCTCCTCCAGCGAGAGGATCATCAGGGCGCCCCTGTCAAAATAATCCTTATACTGATCAAGTTGCATCGCGTAGCGCGAAATGTCGAGCGAGACCGGCGATACGCCGGCGTCGAGGCTGTGATCGCTGCGGTCGCTGTCGATGCGGCCGACCTCGCGCCTTTTGTGCTGGACATGCTGGGCGTGGCTCTCGATCCGCCGCAGCGGGTGGCGCAGGATATAGAGGAGGCGGAAGTCGCCGCCAAAGGCGGCGAGCCGCGCCGGGACATCGCCGCAATGCGGGTGTTTGGCGTAATCGGTCGAGGCGTCGAGCGCGATCCGGTGGCGGCCGGGATCGAAATCGAACAGCCCTTCATACCAGTCGCGGCCTCGCCCATAGACTTCGTCGAAGGCGAAGAAACCCGGCTCCTTCGGGTCGGAGCCCGCGACATGCGGGTGCCGGGCGAGATGATCAAACAGGGTCGTCGTCCCCGCCTTCATGGCGCCGATGATGAGGCCGTATCGGGTGATCATCGCTCCTCGCGAGGTCAGGGCGCCGGACGCGCGCCGTTTCATATCAAGTTTTGCGCCAGCGCCAACAAGGGGGCCGCCCCTTGCGTCCGCGCGCGGTTCGATTATCGCATCGCGGCGGCGGCTCGCCGCCATTTTGTTAACCAGGATCCGATGATGTTCGGCCGGATGATCGGAAAATTCCTTAACGGGACGACGCTGAAATCGCGCGCGCTGAAGGGCGGCGTCGTCGCGCTGTCCGGCTTTGGCGCGGCGCAGGGGATCCGCCTCGTCTCGAATCTGATCATGACGCGCCTCCTCGCGCCGGACGCATTCGGCCTGATGGGCGTCACCATGGCGCTGCAGATCTGGATCGCGATGATGAGCGATCTCGGCCTCGACGCCAGCATCATGCGGTCGAAGCGCGGCGCCGAGCCGGATTTCCTCGCGACCGCGCGGACGATGCAGCTTGGCCGCTGCGTCCTCATCGCCGGGGTTCTTGTGATCGCGGCGCTCTTCCTCCCGTCGCTCGCCGCCGCGGGATCGGTCCCGGAGGGCTCGGTCTTCGCCGACCCGCGGCTGCCGGTTTTCATTTTCGCGATCGCCCTCTCGGTGATGATTTCCGGTTTCTCGGCGATGCGCATCGCCCTTCACAATCGCAGCCTCGATCTCGCGCCGGTGATCCGGCTGGAGCTTGGCGCGCAGATCGTCGCGCTCGCCGCGATGGCGACGGCGGCGCTCGCCGGGCTCGGCGTTTATTCGCTCGCCGTCGGCGGGCTCGTTTCGGAGACCGCCAAAAGCGCCGGCAGCCATGTCTTCCTCAAAGGACCGCCGGCGCGTTTCGGGTTCCGGCGCGAACATTTCGACGAGATCTTCCATTACGGCAAATGGCTGATCATCGCCTCGACCTTCGGCTTCCTCGTCATGCGCGGCGACCAGGTCATTTTCGGATGGCTGTTCGAACTGGCTTCTTTCTCGCTCTATTCGATCGCGACGATCTGGATCCTCGCCGGCCGGACGCTCGTCGAGACCGTGCAGCGGCGCATCGCCTATCCGACATTTTCCGAGCTTCACCGCGAGCGCGCTCATGACCTGACGCGCATTTACCGGCGGATGCGGCTCGTCTACGAGCTTGGCTGTTTCGCCCTGTTCTGCGGTATCGTCCTGTTCGCCGATCTGGCGGTTTCTCTCCTCTACACCGACCCCTATCAGGGCGTTGCGCACTACATGAAGCTCTTGTCTGTCGGGCTCCTGCTGATCCCCTACCGCCTGCTCTCGTCGGTCCTCCTGACAAGCGGCGACAGCCGGCGCTTCACGATCGTCACCGTCCTTCCGGGCGCGGTCCTGTTCGGCGCGACGCCGTTTGTTTTTCATCATTTCGGCGCCGATGCGGCGATCGTCTTCGCGGCGCTGACGCCGCTGCTCGCGCTGCCGTTCAACTGGCGTTTCGCCGCGAAATTCATCAAGATCGACTATGCGCGGGAACTGGCGATGGCGCTGGTCGCGATCGCCGCCGGCGCGGCGCTTCTCGCGTTCGCCTGAAGGAAGGGTTCGATGCTCGATATCCAGAAAACCGCGCTTGACGGCGTCCTCCTCATCACGCCGAAGCGTTTCGCAGACGCGCGCGGCTTCTTCGTCGAGACCTGGCACGCCGAACGCTTCCGCGAAGCCGGCGTCACGGACATTTTCGTGCAGGACAATCATTCGCAGTCGGTCAAGGCGGGGACGGTGCGCGGCCTTCACTACCAGGCGCCGCCGCGCGCGCAGGCCAAGCTCGTCCGAGTGCTGAGGGGATCGGTGATCGACGTCGCAGTCGACATTCGAAAAGCCTCGCCGACCTATGGCAAGCATGTCCGCGCGCTGCTGTCGGCGGAGAACGGCGCGCAATTGCTGGCGCCGGTCGGCTTCCTGCACGGCTTTGCGACGCTCGAACCCAATACCGAAGTCGCCTACAAGGTCTCCGATTTCTACTCCGCGCCGCATGACGGCGGCGTCCTGTGGAACGATCCCGATCTCGAGATTGACTGGGGGATCGACGAGGCCGCCGCGATCCTTTCCGACAAGGACCGCAAGGCCGTGCGTTTCGCCGATTTCAAGTCGCCCTTCTGACCCGGCGAAGGGCGCCCTTTTGAAAAGCGGCGCTTGTTCTTTTTCCGGCCTCCCATGCGGCTTGCAGCCCGAAAGGGCGCCCCTTTGCGCTCCGGGAAAGGGCGCCTTTTCGAGCATGATCGGCGGGCGCGTCGGCAATTGTTTCTCCATTCTGGCGCGATAGCGGCGCATTCGCGGTTGCGACACCATGATAAACCTTCGCCAGGGGAGGGGGACGGATTTTTGTTCCTTAGACGGAACAATAGGTTAGAGGATTTCACCCGCAAGACGGGAAAACCGGCGCTTTTTCTCCCCCGCGCCTGTCGAAGGAGGAAAGACCGAAACCGAGCGTCAGCCTTCGAGTTTCGACAGATCAGCGACGCCCGCCGTCGCCGCGATGAAGCGCTGCAGCAAGGCAAGACGGTTAGCGCGCAGCGGCGCGTCGTCGGCGTTCACCGTCACCTCGTCGAAAAATGCGTCGATCGGCCCACGCAGCGAGGCGAGCGCCGACATCGCCTCGGCGAAGTTTTCGGCGGCGGCGGCGTTTGCGGCGTCCGACGACGCTTTCGTCAGCGCAGCGTGGAGCGCTTTTTCTTGCGGCTGCTGCAACAGCGCGGGTTTGACCGCAGCGGCGTCCGGCAACGCGCCTTTCTTTTCCTCGGCCTTCAGGATATTCGCCGCGCGCTTGAACCCCGCCGCGAGATTGGCGCCGTCGTCTGTCTTGAGGAAAGCGTCGAGCGCTTCGAGTTTCAGGAAGACTCTATATAGATCGCCGTCAAACGGATCAGAGGGATGCGGAAACGCGGCTCTTACAGAATCGTAGCTGAAGCCTCGATCACGGAAAAACACGGCCATACGATCTGTGAAAAATTCTCGCAGATCGAACTGGTCCTGTCGGAGAGTCTCGATTCTTTCCTCGATTGAGGCACCGACCTGATTGTAGTCCCAATTGTCAAAGTAATCCGCCAGTTTCTGGCGAATTCGGTTGTCGATAATGATTCGGATGATGCCCAACGCAGCGCGGCGCAGCGCAAAGGGATCGCCGGACCCTGTCGGCTTTTTCCCAATTCTCCAGAACGCGTTCAGCGTATCGATCCTGTCCGCCAGCGCGACGGCGACCGAAACCGGCGCGGTCGGAACATCGTCGCCGGCGCCTTTCGGCAGATAATGATCGCGGATCGCGTCGGCGACCGCCGCGTCTTCGCCCTGCGCCAACGCGTAATAGCGCCCCATCAGGCCCTGCAATTCCGGGAATTCATAGACCATGCCGGTGACGAGGTCGGCCTTCGCCAGAAGCGCGGCGCGCTCGGCGAGCGCCGGATCAGCGCCGACTGATGGCGCAATTTCCTTCGCAAGCGCCGCGACGCGCTTCGCCTTGTCGCCGATGCTTCTCAAGCCTTCAAAAAACGTCACGCGGTCAAGCTCGGCGACGCGCGCGTCGAGCGGCGTCTGCAAGTCCTTCCGGTAGAGATACCACGCGTCCGACAGGCGCGCGGTCAGCACGCGCTCATAGCGGGCGCGCATCGACTTGCCCCAGTCCTTCGGCGCATTGGCGGGCGCATCGATATTCGCGACGAAGATGAATTTGTTCGCAAGGCGGCCGGTTTTCGGGTCCTTCACCGAAAAATATTTCTGGTGCCCGCGCATCGAGGCGGTCAGCACCTCGTCGGGGAGCGCGAGGAATTTCGCGTCGAACGCACCCATCATCACGACCGGCCATTCGGCGAGGCCGGCGACCTCGGCGAGAAGCCCCTTGTCGGCGACGAGTTCGAGGCCTTGCGCCTGGCAGAGCGTCTTCGCGTCGGCGTCAATCATCTGGCTGCGCGCCGCGCCGTCGAGCATCACCTTGGCGCCAGTGAGCGCCATCACGTATTTGTCGAAATTGCGCGCGTGGATCGGCGCCGATGAAAACCGCCGGTGCCCATGCGTCGCGTCGCCGGCCGGGACGCCGCCGATGTCGAAATCGACGATCTCGTCCGCGAAGCAGCAGAGGATCGACTGCAAGGGCCTCACCCAGCGCAGCTCGCCATCGCCCCAGCGCATCGATTTCGGCCATGGGAAATCGCGGATGACCGCTTGCGTCGCCTCGGCGATGATGGCGGCCGTGTCACGCCCTTTTTCGTGGATGCGTGCGACGTAATAATCGCCCTTCTTGTCGCTTTCGATCGCGCACTCGTCGAGCGAGGAAAGTCCCGCCGATTTCAGGAAGCCCTCGATCGCCTTTTCGGGGGCGCCGACGCGCGGGCCCTTCTTTTCCTCCTGGCGGTCCGGCTGGCGCGCCGGCAGGCCGGTCGCGATCAGGGCGAGCCGCCGGGGCCCCGCGAACGCCTTCACCCCCTCCGGCATAAACCCGGCGGCGAGCAGACGCTCGTTCATCATCCGCGCAAGATCCTCCGCCGCCTTTTGCTGCATGCGGGCGGGGATTTCTTCGGAAAAGAGCTCAAGGAGAAGATCGGGCATTTTGGGGACTTGGGACTTGGGACTTGGGACCAGGGATCGGGAAGACGGCGCCGGTTCTATCGCCGGAGCCCGCGAAAACCTAGTCCTTCGGCCCCCCTTGTTTTTCCGTCCTGCTCACGCGCACGCACGCCGAAACGTGAGTTGTGGGCGACCGCGGTCATCTCTATCGCCTGCGCGAAATCAGTCACAGGATCGATCATGCGCATTTTTCTCGCCTTGGCGTATCTCGTTCTCGCCGGCCCCGCGGTCGCGGCCGACAAGCTGACGCTCTCCAGCCTCGCCTTCCTCACAGGCGATTGGGTCAGCGACCGCGAAGGCTTCGTCATTGAGGAACATTGGACGGATGCGCGGGCCGGCGTCGCGCTCGCCAGCGCGCGCGGGGTTCAAGACGACGGCGTTCGCTTCCTGCGTTTCGCAGTCGCGCAGGAGACCGCCGACGGCGTCACCTTGCGCTTCAACCGCTTCAACGGGGACTTCACGACCTGGGAGACGAACGGGCCTTCCGTCATGCGACTGGCCGAGGCGCGCGAAAACGTCGCAGTATTCGAAGCCACCGATCCGGACTCCGACGTGCAGCGGATCGTTTACAGCGTCAACGCCGCCGGAGCGATCGAGGTCAAGGCGTATCGCGTCGATCAGGATGGCCCATATCTCGTCGAATTCACGCTGACAAGAGCGCGCTGAGGCGATCAAACCGTCCGCCGCATCTGCACGGCGGCGATCCGAGCGGCGAGCTTGCCTTCGGCGTTCATGAAATCCGCCTCGACATGGATCAGCGATTTCGAGGCGTTGACGACCTTCGCCTCGATCGTCGCGCGCGGCTTTGTCAGCGGACGGAAAAAACTGGTCTCAAGGCGCGATGTGCGGAACCGTTCTTCTTCAGCCTCGAGGACCGTCATCGCGACGAGACCCGCGACATGATCGGCGACCGAGGCGATATGGCCGCCGAACATCACGCCGTCCGGCATGACGAAACGGTCGTCGATCTCCCAGACCATCGAGAGCCTGCCCCACGCCCAGTCGACGAGGCGGAAGGACCCGAGCTTTTCCTCCGACCATTTGTTGAAGCGCGAATCGCCGCGCTTGTAGCCGTCGAGAATCTCAGAGTGGCGGGCGGAAGTGTTCGGCATCAAAGCGATTTATGCGAGCCGTCGCAGAGCGGCTGGCCTTTGGTGTGCTTGCAGCAGCAAAAAAAGACGCGCTTCGTTTCGCCTGCGGTCCATTTGACCGGCGTGAATGCCGTTCCCTTGTGCGAGCCGTCGCAGAATGGCTGGCTTTTCGACTGGCCGCAGGCGCACCAGAAATAACTCTTGCCCGCCTCGACATCGGCTGGCATCGGCGCCTTTGCGGCGATTACGGGATCAGGCATCACGTGCTCCTTCTTGCAGCGGGGCGGCCGTCAGGGAACCGTCCAGCGTCGCACCTGTTACCATTTCTTCACACGCGTTGACAGATCGCCGCCTCATTTGGCGGGCAGGGTCACGCGCGACAGAAAAAGGAGCGAAATCATGCTGAATTATGCTGTCATATTTTTCGTCATCGCGATCGTCGCGGCCGTTCTCGGCTTCGGCGGCGTCGCGGGCGCGGCCGCCGGCATCGCGAAGTTGCTGTTCTATCTATTCATTGTGCTGCTTGTCGTCTCGCTCGTCATGCACCTTTTGCGGCGGGCGCGTTAGCGCGGCGCCTGCGTCATTTCGATTTGAGGACGCACCGGTCAAGCCCTTCGTTCCGGACGACCTCCATCCGTTTACGGATCGTCGCGGCGCGCCCGCGCACATAAGGTCCGGGATTGACCGCCCGCCATTTGTTGGGGCTCGGCAGCACCGCGGCGAGGAGCGCCGCCTCCTGCTTCGAAAGGTCGCTCGCGGGCTTGCTGAAGCGCCCTTGCGCCGCCGCCTCGGCGCCGAAATAGCCGTTCCCCCATTCGGCGACGTTGAGATAAAGCTCCATCGTCCGCCGCTTGCCCCAGATGAATTCGGAGACGATTGTGAAATAGGTCTCGAAACCCTTGCGGACCCAGCCGCCGCCATTCCACAGGAAAACATTTTTCGCCGTCTGCTGCGAGATCGTCGATCCGCCGCGCCGGCGCGCGCCATTGCGGCGATTTTCCTCGAGCGCTTTTTCGACCGCCTCGACATCGATGCCGCGATGCTCGCAATACCGCGAGTCCTCGGCGGCGATCACCGCGCGGACGAGATGCGGCGAGATGTTCTTGAGCGGCGTCCACGGGTGGACGATCACCTCCCCCGACAGCTTGCGCTGGAGCATCGTCCAGGTGCCGGGCGGCGGTGCGAAACGGTAGACGACAGAGCCGAAGAACGGCGACAGGATGACCAGCGCCATCGCGGCGAGCAGCGCGCGCAAGGACGCCGCGCCGGCGCGCTTCATGTCATTTTTTACGATCATTCCGCCGAAAATTTTCACCGCGCCGTCTCGCTTGAGACCCGGCGCATCCTTACGCCGCGCCGCGCCGCCTGAACATCGGCGCATCGACACCCGCGCCGGCGCGTTGCAGCAATGCCACAAGACTGACGTCGCACCCGAGCGGGCTCGCATCGGCGCAGCGGCGGTCGCATTGACAAGGCGCGACGCTTGAAACCATCCTCGCGCCGAATAACGCGTTGAAAGGATGCTTCGCCATGCGCCGCCGCTTCGCCGCCATTCCGGTTTCCGCTTTCGCCGTTCTCGTGATCGCTGGCGCCGCGGAGGCGCGCTCGCCCGCCGATGCGGCGACGGACGCGTTGATCGCCTGTCTCGACATCGCGGCCGCCGAAGACCGG
>JBGSSK010000261.1:0-3432 GCA_041737095.1 Parvularculaceae bacterium
CGCCGGCCCGCCGCAAGCCGCCAAGGAGTTCCGGCAGCACGCCCGCGACAATCCGTTCGAGGGCCGCGACGTCGATTTCGGCGCCATCCGCCGCCAGCCGCCCGCGCAGGTCAAACACCGCGCCGCCGCCCTGATCTTGCGCGAGCAATTCTGCGGTCAAAAGCGCCCCGCCGGTCGCATCGACCATCCGCTGCGCCAGCGAAAGGCTGACCGGCAGATCGCCGGTGAGCATTCGATCGAACTGGCGCGCGTCGACGCCGATCATTTTGGCGAACGCTTTCGGCGTCGTCCGGGTCTCGCGGAGATAGGTGCGCAGCGCCTCCATCATCGCAGCCTCGCGGATTATTGCTGACAGTCGCTTAACGCCGCCGCGCGCATTGCCGCGGGCGGGCGGCTTTAGTAGACCGCGACCCCTATGGCCCCGCCCCTGTTAACGCTCGACGACCTTCGCCTGACCTTCGGCGGAACGCCGCTGCTCGCCGGCGCCGCGCTGGTGGTCGAGGCGCGGGCGCGGATCGCACTGGTCGGCCGCAACGGCTCCGGCAAATCGACATTGATGAAAATCGCCGCCGGCGAAATCGAGCCGGACGCCGGGCGACGCTTCATCGATCCAGGCGCAACCATCGCCTATTTGCCGCAAGAGCCGGACTTTTCCGGTTTCAGGACGATCGGCGCCTTTGTCGAGGCCGGCCTGTCGCCGGCTGGCGCAGCTGGCGGGCTGCAGCGCCTTTACGCCGATCTCGGCGTCGATCCGGAAGCGAATTGCGCTCACCTGTCGGGCGGCGAGGCGAGGCGCGCCGCGCTCGCCCGCCTGTTCGCCGCCGATCCCGACATCATGCTCCTTGACGAGCCGACCAATCACCTCGACCTGCCGGCGATCGAGGCGCTGGAAGAACGGCTGACTGCGGCGCGCGCGGCAATCGTAATCATCAGCCATGACCGCCGGTTCCTTGAAAAAATCAGTACAAGGACCGTCTGGATTGATCGCGGCGCGACCCGCTTCCTCGACCGGGGGTTCAAGGATTTCGAAAGCTGGCGCGACAAGGTCCTCGAGGATGAAGAAACCGCCGCGCACAAGCTCGACCGCAAGATCCTCGATGAAGAACACTGGGTCCGCTACGGCGTCACCGCACGCAGGAAGCGCAATGTCCGGCGCATGCGCGAGCTTGGCGACCTGCGCAAGGCGCGACGCGAGAGAACGCGCGTCGGCGGAACCGTCGTTTTTTCCGCCAACGAAGCCGCGCAGTCCGGCAAACGCGTCATCGTCGCCGAGGAGATCTCGAAAACCTACGCCGGCCGTCCGATCGTCGCAGGCTTTTCGATCGAGATCGCGCGCGGCGACCGCATCGGTCTCGTCGGCCCGAACGGCGCCGGCAAGACGACGCTGCTGAAGATGCTGACCGGCGCGCTCGCGCCCGATGCCGGAAAAATAACCCTCGGGGCCGGGATCGAGGCGGTCGGCCTCGATCAGAAACGCGAAGCGCTGCGGCCGGATGACCGCGTCGCGGACGCGATCACCGACGGACGCGGGGACTGGGTGACGATCGGCGCAGAGAAGCGGCATGTCGCCACTTATCTGAAGGAGTTCCTGTTCAAGCCGGAACAATGGCGGACCCCTGTTTCGGCGCTTTCCGGCGGCGAACGCGGGCGACTCGCTCTCGCCGCGGCGCTCGCAAAGCCATCGAACCTGCTCATCCTTGACGAGCCGACAAACGATCTCGATCTTGAAACGCTCGACCTCCTCGAGGAGTTCGTCAGCATCTACCGGGGAACGGCGCTGATCGTCAGCCACGACCGGAGCTTTCTCGACCGCACCGTCACCTCGATCATCACGCCCGACCCTTCGGGCGAGGCGGGAAAATGGATCGAATACGCCGGCGGCTATGATGACATGCTGATGCAGCAACGCGCAGCGTTATCGCCCGCCAAGAACGCGGCGTCACGCGGCGGAATAGCGGCGCCGCAGCCCGTCAGGACGGCGCCCGCCGCCAAAGCGAAGCTTTCCTACAAGGAAAAGTACGCGCTCGAACAATTGCCGCAAAAGCTGGACGCGCTCACCGCAGAAATCGCCGATTTGAAGTCCGGCCTCGCCGACCAGACCCTGTTCGCGCGCGACGCCAAGGCGTTCAACGAAAAGGCGGCGCGCCTCGATGCGGCGCTAGCCGAGCTTCACGCTGCGGAAGAGGAATGGCTGGCGCTCGAAATGAAGAAAGACGCGCTGGCGGACGGTTGATCGGCAATGCCGGCGTCGACGCGCCTCGAACGCTCAATTCAAAATCCGTAATGCCGAAGCGCTTTCGACAGTCGCGTCCTCAGCGCCGGGTCCCGAAATGGAAACGCTTCGAAAAACTCTTCCTGCGACAGCGTCGGCCGGCGCGATCGCACATTGGCAGCCCATCGCTCGGCGTCGGCATTATCGCCATTTATCGCATGCATCGCCATTGCGATTGCGGCGATCAGCACATGCGCGCCCGGCGCACGCGCCGCCTGTTCCGCCCAATACGCCGCCGCCGCCTCATCGCCATCGGCAAGGCAGGCGAAGGCGCGCACGCCGAGCATGGCGTAGCGGAAGGGATCGAGCGGACTTAACGTCAAGGCGAGGTCGATGTCCCGAGCCGGCGGGGCGCCTTCGCCGGTGATTGCGTTCGCCCAGGCGCGCGCATAGATCCCTTGCGCGTAGTTCGGGCTCAACAGCACCGAGCGGTCGAGCCAGCCAGCCCCACCGCCGATGTCATTCTCGATCCAGTGAACGCGGCCCATGGCAAAATTTGCGAAAGGGTCGAGCGGGTCAAGCTCGACGCTGCGCTCCGCGTGACGGCGCGCCGCCAGCTTGTCCGCCGCGCGGTTCGGACTGTAGCGGAGGAACGCGTTCTGGAAATGCGCGCTGGACAGCCCTGCATGGGCGCGCGCGAAGTCCGGCTCGCGCGCGACCGCCTTGCCGAACATTGCGATGGCAGCGGCGTTGTCCGCCGTATTGAAACGATAAAAATGCTGTAGTCCCAGATGATAGGCGGACCAGGCGTCAATCCTGTCCGGCGATTTCAGTCGCGCGGCGTTCGCCTCGTTAATCGGAATATGGAGCTCGAGCGCCGCGACGATGCTCGTGATTATCCGTTCACGGATCTCATGGATATCGGCGATACGCCCGTTGAAGCGTTCCGCCCAGACGACGCCGCCTCCGATTGTTTCGGCGAGTTCGAGCATGACGGCGGTCTGATCTCCGACAATCTCGACGGCGCCGGTGAGGCAATAGCGAACGCCGAGCGCCGCGCCGATCTCGATGACGTCTTGCCCCGGCGGGCGAAAACGGAAGGCGGAGCCGCGGGCGATGACCAGCAGCCAGCGAAGGCGCGAGAGAACCGAGATCAATTCGTCCGGCAAGGCTTCGGCGACGCCTGCATGATCGCCCGCAGCGCCGATCAGCCGCAACGG
>JBGSSK010000301.1:0-2463 GCA_041737095.1 Parvularculaceae bacterium
CTGATCGCGGCGCGAAGTCGCCGACGCGAGCGGCGCGCATCAGGCGCCGCCCTCGATGGTGCGGACATAATCAGCAAGGACGCCGACCCAGCCCTCGGCATAGCCCGCCCGGCGCGCCGTCGCGGATTTCGTTTCGAGCCAGCCGCGGTGAATGAGCGTCAGAAAAGCGCCGCCTTTTCCGTCATCCCGGAAATTCACTTCGACTTCCGTCGCCTCTTCCGGCTTTTCCAGCACCCAGGAAAAGACGAGGCGATGCGGGACCTCACAGACTTTCACGCTGCCCCAGTCGCGTTCGCGCCCGTCCCGACCGATTTCGAAAATGCGGCCGCCGGCTTTCGCCTCGAAGACGACCGAGCGCGCCGCCTCGCGCGACAGGGAATGCGTCGCGAGCGGCCACCACAGGGCGATATTGTCCGTGAAATGCGCAAACGCTTTCGCCGGCGGCGCCGTCAGCGACAAGCGCTTTTCGATCGGCGACAAGCCGCCGGCGCTGTACTCCTTCATGCGTCTCCTCCTTCCAGCGAGCGCTTGTAAGCGTCGAGGGCGACGTCCCAGAACCGGTCGAAATAATCGCGGAGTTCTGCGACCGCCTGCGGTTCGATGCGATAGATGCGGGCCGTGCCGTCGCGGGTTTCAGAGACGAGGCCGGCGTCCTTCAGCGCCTTCAGGTGCTGCGACACGGCGGGGCGCGAGACCGGCATCATCGCCGCCAGCGCGCCGACCGAAGACGGCCCCGCCGCCAGCCGCTCGAAAATCGCGCGGCGGGTCGGGGGAGCGAGGGCTTCCAACTTTATTCCGTAAGTCATGACTTACCTATAGGACCAAATGATCCGTAAGTCAAGGCTTACCTTATGGCGCCCTGCAGATTGGCGTGCCCCCGGCGATCATCTCTGCGTGAAGCTGGGCGCAGGGTCAGAGAAAATCTGTTGACCGCGACATTCGCCGGGTACACGTTCCGCGCTTCGCCCATTGCGGGCGATTTTTTCCGTCCCATATATGCTCCGCCTGAGCATAATTTGGGCGACCCTATCGGGACGGAACGGGAGACGGTCATGACGGTGCTGGATTTTCCGCGGTCGAAGGCCTTAGGGCCGGAGTCGCTCGCGTTCACCGACGACGTGGCGGCCAAGACCGACCATCTCTACGCCAAGGTCAAAAAACTGATCCCGCTCGCCGAGTGGCGAACTCATGCGCCTTATATCGCGGCGATCAATGATCTGAAGAAGGTGAGGAACGCCGTCATCCTCGCGCATAATTACATGACGCCTGAAATCTATTTCGGCGTCGGCGATTTCGCTGGCGACAGCCTGCAGCTCGCCAAGATGGCGCAGGCGACCGATGCGAAAGTGATCGTGCAGGCGGGCGTTCACTTCATGGCCGAGACCTCGAAAATTCTGTGTCCGGACAAAACCGTCCTGATCCCCGATATGGCCGCCGGCTGCTCCCTCGCCTCGTCGCTGACCGGCGCGGATGTTCGTCTCCTGAAGCAGAAATATCCGGGCGCGCCGGTCGTCACCTATGTCAACACGTCGGCCGACGTCAAAGCCGAGACTGACATCTGCTGCACCTCGTCGAACGCCGTCGAGATCGTCGAATGGGCGGCGAAGGAATGGAACTCCGATATTGTCATACTGATCCCGGACCAGTATCTGGCGAAGAATGTCGCGGCGATGACCGACGTGAAGATCGTCACCTGGGCCGGCTCGTGCGAGGTGCATGAGCGCTTCACCGCGGAGGACATCCGCGAAATACGCGAAGGCAATCCGGGCGTCATCGTGCTCGCGCATCCCGAATGCCCGCCGGACGTCCTCGCCGAAGCCGACTTCGCCGGATCGACCAGCGGCATGTCGAATTTCGTCAAAAAGCACCAGCCGAAAAACGTCGTCCTTATCACCGAATGTTCGATGTCGGACAATGTTGCGCTCGAAAACCCGAATGTGAATTTCGTGCGCCCCTGCAATCTCTGCCCGCACATGAAGCGGATCACCCTGCCGAAAATTCTGCGCTCGCTGGAAACGATGCAGCATGAGGTTCTCGTCGACTCCGAAATCGCCGACCGCGCGCGGCGTGCGATCGAGCGGATGATCGCGCTCCCCCTGACGCGCCAGTCGATGTACACGCACGCCAAGGCTCCGCAGGTCTTGGCGGTCGAGGCGCGGGCCTAGATTTTGGATAGGCTCATTCAGATCGGCGTCGCTGTTACTTCCCCCCTCCATGATCGGGGGAGGGGTCGAGGCCGATGGGTCCGTTCTCTGTTTAATGCGTATACAGACGGACCGGAACCCTCACCTCCGGCTCCTCTCCCAGAGGGAGCGGGGAAACAAAGATGACATCCCCGATCCTCATCATCGGCGCCGGCGTTGCGGGTCTATACACGGCCCTGAAGCTCGCGCCCCGGCCCGTCACCGTGCTGACCGCGCGGCCGCTCGGCATGGACGGGTCCTCGCCCTGGGCGCAAGGCGG
>JBGSSK010000328.1:0-3606 GCA_041737095.1 Parvularculaceae bacterium
GGCATGGCGCTCACCCGGAATTGCGCGGCGAGACTGCGGACCGACAGCGCGCGGCCCGGTTCGAGCTGGCCGGCGATGATGGCGCGGCGGAGCTTTTCGTAGACTTCCTCATGAAAGATACGGGCGCGCTTCGGCGGCGACGCCGGCAGGGTCGAGGCGGCGTGCTTGCTCAACTCTCCCGCCTTCGCCCGCCGAAGACGAGCCTGCCGGCCTTCCCGCCAAATGCGAAAAGGCCTGCGCTCGCGACGGCCGGGCGAATACGATGCGTGTCAGCCACCTGGCCCTCATGGTAAATGGCGCGAGTCTTTCCTTTTCAGCTCTTCCCGTTGATTTTGCAAGTATTTCTCGCGCTATTGCCAAGCACTCATGGGCGTTGTAATTGTGATCACATTCTCCTTGCGCCGCTGCCACCAAGCGGCGCTCTGAAAGCCGGGGCCGCCGATATCCAGGGCGACTTTCCGGTCGTCGGCCAGGTCGGCAGGGGTGTAAGGTCAAGGGCGGCGCGACCCCGCGCGCGGCGGCTCAAGGCGGAAACCATGGACTTTAAAGAGCTCGAAGATTGGCTTCGGCGCAATCGCGTCACCGACGTCGCCTGCCTCGTCCCGGACATCACGGGCGTCGCGCGCGGCAAGACGATGACGCCGGCGCTGTTCCTCAACGGACTGAAAAACCGCAGCCTCAGGATCCCCGAAACCGTCTACGCGATCAGCGTTCATGGCGAGATCGAATTCAGCGATCATGTCGTGACGACAGAGCGCGACCTCGTGATGGCGCCGGACCTCAGCACGCTGCATCTCGCGCCGTGGAGCAATGATCCGACCGCCTGCCTCATCTGCGACTCGACGACCGATCAGGGTGTGCCGACTGCTTTCGCGCCACGCCAGATCCTGCGCAACGTCGTCAATCTTTTCGCCGAACAGGGGTGGACGCCGATCGTCGGGCCGGAGATCGAATTCTACCTGATTGAAAAATTCAAGGACGTTATCCTCGAGCCGCGCGCGCCCGAGGGGCGTTCGGGCCGGCCGGAATTCGGCCAGCATGTCTACAGCCTCGATGCGATCGACGAATTCGATCGCCTGTGGGAGGAACTCTACCAGTTCTGCGAAATCCAGCATGTCGATCTCGACACGCTGATCCACGAAGACGGGCCGTGCCAATTCGAGGTCAATATCCGTCACAACGAAGCGCTGAACGTCGCGGACCAGATGTTCCTGTTCAAGCGGCTGGCGCGCCAGGTCGCGCTTCGCCACAACATGTTCGTGACCTTCATGGCGAAGCCTTACGCCGATTGCAGCGGCAGCTCGATCCATCTCCACCAGAGCGTCGTCGACACCAAAACCCGGAAGAACATCTTCGCCAACGCCGACGGGTCGGACAGCGATCTCTTCCGCTATTATCTCGGCGGCTTGCAGGCCTACCTCCCTGCCGCGATGCCGCTCCTTGCGCCCTACACCAATTCGTTCAACCGCTTTGAAGCCTTCATGAGCGCGCCGACGAATACGCACTGGAGCCGCGAGAACCGCACGGTCGGCCTGCGCGTTCCCGCGTCGAGCCCCGAGGCGCGCCGCGTCGAGAACCGCATCGCCGGCGCCGACATCAATCCCTATCTCGGCGTCGTCGCCTCGCTCGTCTGCGGCTATATCGGCATGATGGACAAGGTCGAGCCGCGCGAGGAATATCTCGGAGAAGGCTATCAGGACCGCGAACGCCCGTTGCCGAAATCGCTGATCGACAGCGTCGAGACATTTTCGAAATCAAGGCCGCTTCGCGATGCGCTCGGCTCCAGTTTCGTCGATACTTACTGCACGATCAAGCGTTCGGAATACGAACACCGTTCAGCGGTCCTGAGCCCGTGGGACGTCCGCTTCCTGATGACGAATGTCTGATCGGCGATTGTTCAATCCCTTCTCTTCAAATCCGGATCTTCCATGACGCTCTCCAACTACACCCGCCACGTCCGCGAAATCGACAGCGCGCATCATCTTCATCCGTTCACGACGCATCATTCGTTGCGCGAGAGTGGGCCGCGCGTCATCACCCACGCCGAGGGCGTTTACATTTACGATTCGGAAGGCGCCAAAATTCTCGACGGCATGGCGGGCCTGTGGTGCGTGCAGCTCGGCTATGGCGTCGAGGAACTGGCGCGAACGGCCTATGAAACGCTGAAGAAGCTTTCCTATTACAATCTCTTTTTCCAGACGACGACACCCTACGCCGCAGACCTCGCCGCGCTCGTCGCCGGCAAGACGCCGCCGGGCGTCGATCAGCTGCTCTTCTCGTCGTCAGGATCGGAGGCCAATGACAGCGCGCTGAAGCTTATCTGGTATTACTGGAACCTGATGGGCAAGCCGTCGAAAAAGGCGATCATCAGCCGCGAGCGCGCCTATCATGGGTCGACGGTCGCCGGCGCGAGTCTCTCGGGGCTGCCTTTCATGCAGGGGATATTCGACCTGCCGCTGCCGCGCATCCATCATATCGGACCGACGCCCTGCCATTACCAGTATGGCGAGGCGGGCGAGAGCGAACGCGACTTCGCGTTGCGCTGCGCCAGGGCGCTCGAAGACAAGATCCTTGAGCTTGGCCCTGAAAATGTCGCCGCCTTTGTCGGCGAGCCGGTGATGGGCGCCGGCGGGTTAATGACCCCACCCGACGGCTATTGGCCTGAGATCGAACGAATCTGCCGGAAATACGATATTCTTCTGTGGTCTGACGAAGTGATCTGCGGGTTCGGCCGCACCGGTTCCTGGTTCGGCTGCCAGACTTATGGCGTGACGCCCGACATCATGACGATGGCGAAAGGCATGTCGAGCGGCTATCAACCGATTTCAGCGGTGGCGCTGAATGCTCGCGTCAGCAAGCCGATCATCGAGTCGGACAGCGAAATGGCGCATGGCTACACCTATTCAGGCCATCCGGTCGCCTGCGCCGTCGCTATCCGCAATATCGAGCTGATCGAGGAGAAGCAGCTGGTCGGTGCGCGCGGGCGCGCGGCGTCGGCGCGCTTCCAGCAGGGATTGAAAGCGCTCGAAGGCCACCCGCTCGTCGGCGAGACGCGCGGCGTCGGCCTCCTCGGCGCGATCGAGCTGGTGAAGAACAAGCAAACGAAAGAGCGCCATTCGACGGCTGGCGAGACCGGCGTCATCTGCCGCGGGCATTGCTTCAATTCCGGCGTCGTGATGCGCGCGGTCGGCGAGACGATGTTCCTCTGCCCGCCGCTCGTGATCAGCGATGACGAGATCGACCTTTTGTTCGAGCGGGTGACGCGCGCCCTCGACCTGACCTTGCAAGATGTGAGAAAGGCCTGAGGACGTCATGCCGAAGGATCCTCCATCGCTGGCCGATGCGGCGCGCGCGCTCCTCAGAGATGCGCCGGATCTGCGCTTTGTCGATGCGTTCCTCACCGACCTCAACGGCGTCCTGCGCGGCAAGCGCTTGCCGGCGAAGGGCGCGATGAAGCTGTTCGAGAGCGGCCTGCGGCTGCCCCGTTCGCTGATCGGCGTCGATGTCTGGGGCGCCGATGTTTTCGACAATGGTCTTGTCGTCGACACCGGCGACGGCGACGGGCTGTGCGCCGCGATCGCGCCGGGCCTTGTGCGCGTCCCCTGG
>JBGSSK010000390.1:0-7735 GCA_041737095.1 Parvularculaceae bacterium
GCGATTCGGCGCGGTTCGAGCAACAAGATCCTGCGGCCGGCGAGCCAGGGGTCGTCGAGCAGCGCGAGCGGGATTCTGGTCGTCTTGCCGGCGCCCGGCGGCGCCGCCAGCACCAGCCGTGTTCCAGAGGCGAGGCTCGCCCTGATCCGAGGCACCACGTCATCGATCGGGAGCGGCTCATCCATGAAGGCCGCTTATCGCCGATTGCGGCGTCTCGGTTCAAGGCGCGTTCGTCGGGGAATCCGCAGCGTTTAACGTCGCGGCGCCGATCGGCTATCATCAGGCCGGCGGGCAGGCCAAGGAGGGCGGCGGATGAGGACGGACGCGGGCGACATCCCGGATATTCGCGGTTTCGACCTGCGCGCCGTCGGCGCCGATTTCCTCGATGATCCGTACCCATTTTATCGCGCCCTGCGCGAACGGGACCCGGCGCATCGCCTGCCGGACGGCGGCGTTTTCCTGACGCGCTATGACGATGTCGCGGCGGTCTATCGCGATCGCCGCTTCAGTTCCGACAAGAAGATCGAATTCAAGCCAAAATTCGGCGACAGTCCGCTCTATCTACATCACACGACGAGCCTCGTCTTCAACGACCCGCCTTATCACACGCGGGTGCGCAAATTGCTGGCGCCGGCGTTTACGCCGCGCGCGCTGAAACTTCTCGAACCGCGCTTTGCAGTGCTGGTCGACCGGTTGCTCGACCGGGCGCTTGAAAAGGGCGCGATGGACATCATCACCGATTACGCCGCCGGCCTTCCCGTCGAAATCATCGGCGACATGCTGGCGGTTCCGGCAGGCGAGCGCGGTCCCTTGCGCAACTGGTCACTGGCGATTCTCGGCGCGCTTGAGCCGGCGCCGAACGACGATGCGCTCGCCTGGGGCGATCGCTCGGTCGAAGAGTTCAGCGACTTTCTGGCGCGGCACATCGAGCGATTCCGGAAAGGGAAACTGGCGGGCGGCGACGTGCTGGCGGCGCTCCTCGCTGAGGAGACCGAGGACGGCGAACGCCTCAGCGACGTTGAACTCATTCAGAATTGCATCTTCCTCCTGAACGCCGGGCACGAGACGACGACCAATCTCATCGGCAATGCGATCGCCGCGCTACTCGAAAACCCAGCGGAAATGGCGCGCCTTCGAAACGAGCCCGCGCTCATCGAAACGGCGGTCGAGGAATTCCTGCGCTTTGAAAGCTCCAATCAGCTCGGCAACCGCCGCGTGATCGAGCCGGTCGAAATCGGCGGCGTCCTTCTCGAGGAAGGAACACTGGTGACGCTCGGGATCGGCGCCGCCAATCGCGATCCGGCGCAGTTTCAGGATCCCGACCGTCTCGACATCGCGCGCACGCCCAACCGGCATCTCGCTTTCGGCGGCGGCATCCATGCCTGCGCCGGCATGACGCTCGCGCGCATCGAAGGCCGCATCGCAATCAGCCGGCTCATCGAACGCGCGCCGCATTTTCGCGCCGCGGGCGAAGCAAGGCGCGGCCGACGGGCGCGCTTTCGCGGCTATCTGTCTTACCCGATTGAATTCACGCTGCGCTGAAAGGAGTGAAGTCAGGCGCGAAAGCCGCCGTTTTTGAGGAACCGGACTTCCGCGTCTGTCGATCGACGGCCAAGGGCGTCGTTGCGGTGCGGGAAGCGGCCGAACCGCTCGATGATCCGCGCATGCTCGACCGCAAAGGCGAGATTGCTCGAAGCCGGCATCTGCGCGGTGAACAGGGCGACCGATCGCCGCTGATCGTCGATCCGCTCGGAATGCATGAACGGCAAATAGAAGAAAGCGCGCGCCTCTAAAGGCGCAATCCGGTCGAAGCGGCGGCTGATCGCGGCGTCGGCGAACATCCGGCAAGCGGCATCGGACGCGAATGCCTGCGCGCTGTTCCTGAACAGGTTCCGCGAGAACTGGTCGAGAAGAAGGATATGCGCAAGCGCGCCGCCCGGGGTCGATCGCCAATGATCGAGCAGTCCGGTCGCCGCCGCGCGGTGATGCGCAGAAAAACGCCGGCGCATATCGGCGTCGAAGGCCGGCCCGCCGCGGAACCATTTCCGGCGGCCTGATTCGATGAACCAGAAATCGAGGATGTCGCGCGGCGCGGAGGAAGACCTTCTGACCGCTTGCGGGGTCAACGGATCAGTGCAGCTTCGAGCCGAGCTCGTCGATCGCCCGCTCGGCGAGGGCGCCTTTCGCGCCCTGATCCATCCGTGTCCGGATGATTTCGCGCGCCGCCTCGATCGCGAGATCGGCGGTCTGGCTGCGCATCTCGGCGATCGCCTGCGCCTCGGCCCGGGCGATCTTGTCTTCCGCGGTCCTTGCGCGCCGCGCCAGCTGCTCTTCGATTTTTTCGCGCGCGTCGATCGCGATCTGCCTGGCGTCGCGCTTGGCTTGCTCGATGATGTCGGCGGCCTCGTCTTCCGCCTCGCGCTGCGCGCGCTGGTATTTGGCGAGGATTTCCTGCGCCTCGTCGCGCAGCGCGCGGGCGCGGTCAAGCTCGTCGGCGATCGCTTGCGCCCGCTTGTCGAGCATGTCGGCGATCTTCTTGTGAACGCCCCAATAGGCGAACAGCGCGACGACGACGACGAAGCCGAGGCTGACCCAGAAGGACGTATCCTCGAAGAGCGACCCGCCGCCATGTCCGGCGCTCTCGCTTGCAGGGCCTGCGGCGGCGGCGAGCATTTCTGCGGCGAGGCTGAAGACGGGGTCGAACATCCGTGCTGTCCTTTACGCTCTCGCCGCTTTTTCAAGCGCCGCATCGACCGCGGCGTCGGTCGGGGTTTCCTGGATCAGCGCCTCGACGATCGCCCGCGTCGTATCGCCGGCGGCTTCGCGAACCTTGGCGGCGGCGGAGGCTTTCATCCCGGCGATTCTTTGTTCTGCCGCAGCGGTCTTGTCGCCGATCGCCGCTTCCGCCTGTTTTTGCTGGACGCCGATCTCGGCGTTCACCTCGTCGCGGGTTTCGGCGGCGATCGCCTGCGCCTTGGCGCGCGCATCAGCGAGCGAGCGTTTGTGCGCGGCCCCGGCTTCTTCGGCAAGGCGACGCGATTCGGCTGCGCGATCCAGATCGTCCGCGATGCGGTCGCGACGCTCCTCGATCGCCGCGCCGAGGCGCGGCAGCACCAGCCAGGTCATGATCCAGTAGAGAAGGCCGAACGTGATCGCGAGCCAGAATATCTGGCTCGGGAACGTCGATACGTCCATCTGCGGCAAGCCGCCGCCTTCGGCATGCGCGGCCTCGGCGGCGTCATGCGCCACTTCAGCAACGACGGTGAGCATCTCGATCATGAACAAGGACCCGGTTTCGCGTAAACGGAAACCTGTCCGCCTAGACGGCGAACAGGATCAGCATCGCGATAACGAAGCCGAGAAGGCCGGTGAATTCGGTCAGCGCGAAGGCGAGCAGCAAGGTCTGCTGATTGCCGGCCGCCGCCGAAGGATTGCGGAACGCGCCCGCGAGGAAATTGCCGAAGATCAGGCCGAGACCGACGCCGGCCCCCGCCAGCGGAAGCGCGGCGATGCCGGCGCCAATCATTTTCGCTGCTTCAACGTCCATTTTTGAAACTCCTAGGTCTTTCTTGAGCCGTTTTGGGGTTCGTTCTGCGGCCGGCCCCCGTCCGCGAACGAATTGTCGAAAGTCGATCAGTGGTGACCGGCGTGAACCGCGTCGTTGAGATAGATGCAAGTGAGAATCGCAAACACATAGGCCTGCAGGAACGCGACCAGAATTTCGAGGAGCGTGATAGCGATGATCCCGAAAAACGGGAAGATCGAAATCAGCCCGAAGACGCCGCCCGCGCCGAGCAGCGAGATGATGAAGCCGGCGAATACTTTCAGGATGATGTGGCCGGCGAGCATGTTGGCGAAGAGCCGGATCGCCAGGCTCAAGGGTCGCGACAGGAACGACACGATCTCAATGAGGCTGACCAGCGGCAGCAGCCATACAGGCACGCCCGACGGCACGAAGAGCTTGAGGAAGGAAAGACCGTTCTTGTAAAATCCGTACACGATGACGATCGAAATCGACAGCAAGCCAAGCGCCAGCGTGACGGCGATGTGGCTCGTCGTCGTGAAGGTGTGCGAGACGCCGGGGATCGACGGAAATAGGCCGAGCAGGTTGGCGAGCAGGATGTAAATGAACAGCGTGAAGACATAGGGGAAGAACCGCATGCCTTCCGGACCGATCGCGCCGCGCACCGTGTCGGCGATGAATTCGTAAAAGATCTCCGCGACCGACTGCAGCCGGCCGGGGATCAGCGCGCGGCTGCGCGTCGCAAGGCCGAAAAACGCCAGCGCGACGACGAGGGCGATCCACATCCACAAAGTCGAATTTGTGAAGGAGACATCGACGCCGCCCATCGACAGGGGAACGAGCGGAACGATCTCGAACTGTTCCATCGGACCGGCGGCCATCTGCCTGATCATGTCTTCCGCGCCTCTGGGAAGGAGGCGAAGGCCGCCCGCTTCCGGTTGTTCATTCCGCTTCGCCCGCCTTGGCGTCCTCGCCGCGGCGGTCGTCTTTCATCGCGTTGGCGACATTCCTGATCCCGGCCGCAAAGCCGATCAGAATGCCGCCCAGCAACCCCCAGGGAGAGCTGCCGGCGAACCGGTCGATCGCAAGGCCGATCAGCGGCCCGACGATCATCGCGGCGAGCAGTTCCGACGCCAGCCGGAACCCCTTGCCCATGGCGCGCCCCTGTTTCGCGCTGGAATCTTCGGCGTTCGGCTCGGCCGCTTTGCGGGCGGCGTCCAGACGCGACGAAAACTCATCCAGCGGCGACGGATCTTGCTTGCCGGCGGTATCGGTCATCATAACCCCGCCTTGGGCGTGCCTGGAGAGAGGGCGCCGGGAGACCCCCCGAACCCCTGTAAAACCGCGCGGAACCTAGCGGCGCCGCAGCGCAGCGTCAAGGCTCGCAAAGCGCTGAAAATCGCCCGATTTACCGGGCGTTACGGGCCCCGCGTCGTCTCGCCGCGCAGCCCCGCGCGAGCCCTGCCGCGGCGCGCCCGATAACGCCGCTTTAAGGCCGGCCGGCGATCATCGGCGGATGGTCGTCAACCGTCTCATCGCCGCGCTTCGCCGCGCCGCCGGATCGCCGGCGCCGAAAATGAACCGCCCCGCCGATGGCGCTGTCGAGTTTTCCGCCGAGATCGCAATCAATGCGGCGCCGGTGAGCGTCTACCAATTGCTCGACCCGTCCAATCCGCAAAATCGCTGGACGGCGCGCGGCGACCGAGTCGAGGCGGTTGATCGCAGCAACGAGCTTTACCGTCTCTGCGACCAGCGCATGCCGGACGAGCCTTTCCTGATGCAGATCGACAAAGCGGCGCCGCCGGACGCGATAGCGATCACGACGCTTGGCGATGGCGGCCAGCCGATCGGCGCGCTCGCCAGATCGACGAGCCTTTATGCGATTGCACCTCATCCAGCCGGCTGCGCCGTGTCGCTGACCGAGCGAGTGTTCTTCATCGACGGCCTGTCGCCGCGCGACATCGGCAAGCACGCGAAGATGATGGCGAAGGCGGTCGGTATCGATCTTGAGCGCCTGAAGGATGAAGCCGAGGCGACCGCCGACCAACGCGCCGCTGCGCTTGGGTGATCGCCCGCGGCGGCGCTTTGACTTACTCGCTCTTCGTCACCGGGAATCCGCGATCGCGCATCAGCGCTTCGACGCCCGCATCCTTGCCGCGGAACCGGCGATAGGCCTCGGCGGGATCGATCGCATTGCGCGGCGCGAATAATTCATCGACGAGCTTTTTCGCCAGCGCCTTGTCATAATAACCGCCCGGCGCCGCCTCGAACGCTTCCGCCGCGTCGGCGGTTAGAACGTCCGCCCACATGTAGCCGTAATAGCCGGCGGAATAGCCTTCGCCCGAAAAAATATGCCCGAAATGCGGCGAGCGGTGGCGCATCACGATTTCTTTCGGCATGCCGAGATCGGCGAGCGTCTCGCGTTCGAAGGCGTCGGGATCGACGCCCGTCGGATCGACCGTGTGGAATCGCATGTCGACCAGCGCGGAGGCGAGATATTCGGTCGTGTCGAAGCCCTGATTGAAATTCGCCGCCGCCTTGACCTTGGCGATGAGTTCCTTCGGCATCGGTTCGCCGGTCTTGTAATGGACGAGGAAGCGCGAGATCACTTCGTCGGTCGGCAGCCAGCGTTCGAGAAGCTGCGACTGGAATTCGATGTAATCACGGACGCCGCCGTTCAATGTCGGATAGTCGACATTCGACGCCAGCGTATGCAGCGCATGGCCGAATTCGTGGAAATAGGTTGATGCGTCATCCCACGAAATCAGCACCGGTTCGCCGGGCGCGCCCTTGACGAAATTCGAATTGTTCGACGACAGGACCGTCCGCTTGCCGTTGAATGTCTCGTGGCTGCGATAGCTCGTCGCCCAGGCGCCCGAGCGCTTGCCGGGCCTGGCGAATGGATCGAGATACCACAGGCCCACATGCGCGCCCGATGACTTGTCCGTCACTTCCCAGACTTTGACATCTTCATGAAAGACCGGAACGGCGCCCTCGGCGACCGGCGTGAAATTGAAATTGAAGAGCTCGCCCGCGACGAAGAACATCGCCTCGCGCAGCTTGCCGAGTTCAAGATATTGTTTCACCTCATCGGAATTCAGGTCGTATTTCGCCTTGCGGACTTTCTCCGCATAGAAACGGTAGTCCCACGGCTCGATGGTTATCTTCGCGCCTTCGGCATCGGCGACAGCCTGCATGTCGGCGACCTCCTCCTTGACGCGCGCGATCGCCGCCGGCCACACCGCCTCCATCAGCTCGATCGCGCGTTCCGGGGTCTTCGCCATACGGTCTTCAAGCCGCCACGCCGCGTAATTGTCGTAACCGAGAAGGCCGACGCGCTCGTCGCGCAGCGCGAGGATCTCGGCGATGATCGCGTTATTGTCGAATTCGTCGCCATTGTCGCCGCGATCGTAATAGGTGCGCCAGACTTTCTCGCGCAGCGGACGGTTCGTCGAATAGGTGAGGAACGGGTCCATCGACGAGCGGGTGTTGGTGATGGCGAACTTGCCTTTCTGGCCGCGCGCTTCCGCCGCCGCAGCCGCCGCCTTTACGAGCGATTCGGGGAGGCCGCCGAGCTGCGCCCTGGTGAGGTAAGTGACATAGGTTTCCTCGTCATGCAGCACGTTGTTCGAAAACTTCGTGTGGATTTCGGCGAGGCGCTTGTCGATCGCCGCGTAACGCTCCTTCGCCTCGCCTTCGAGCGTCGCGCCGTCGCGTGCAAAGCCGTTATAGACGAGCCAGACAAGACGCTGCTGGTCGGGACGCATTTTCTTGACGCGCGGGCTTTCATAGACCGCCTTGACGCGCGCGAACAATTTTTCGTTCTGCGTGATCTTCGAGGAGAACTCGGAAAGTATCGGCGCCATCTCCTGCTGAATTTCGCGGAATTCCGGCGAGGACATGTTGCTCGACAGGATGCCGTAATAGGAAAAGACGTCGCTGAGCGCGCGGCCTGAATCTTCAAGCGCCAGGATTGTGTTTTCAAAAGTCGCCGGTTCCGGATTGCCGGCGATCGCGTCAACCTCGGCGAGGTTCATCGCCATGCCGGCTTCGAGCGCCGGTTTCAATTGCGCCAGGTCCATCTTTTCGAACGCCGGGACGCCGTCATAGGGGCCGGTCCAGGGCGCAAGGAAAACGTTCGTCGAGGGATCGACATTGACTGATGCTGCGGCCGCCGCGAGATCCGCCTTCGGCCAGTCGGGCGCGGCGGCC
>JBGSSK010000405.1:0-4371 GCA_041737095.1 Parvularculaceae bacterium
GCCGTGCAGGGCCAGCAGCCGATCGATGAAAACCCGGCTTCGACCAGCGGATGCGGCGGCAGGTCATGATCGGCGGCGTGCCGCGCGATGTCATCGGCCGACCAGCGCGCCAGCGGATTGATCTTCAGATGCGGCGCCGACGCCTCGACCAGCGGCAGGAAGGCGCGAAGGCTTCCATGCATCCGCTTGCGGCCGGTGAACCAGGCGTCGAACCCGTCGAGCGCACGGGCGAGCGGCCGCACCTTGCGCAGCGCGCAGCAGGCGTCGTTGTTGCGCTTCCACAAATCGCCGCGCGGATCGAGCGCGCTTGTTTCATCCGCATCGGGACGGATCAGCCGCACATCCTTGAGGCCGAGGAGGTCCGTCAGCGTTTCGCGATAGGCGTTCGTCTGGACGAAATGCTTGTCGGTTTCAAGGAACAGCACTGGTATCGACGCATCGACCGAGGCGACGAGGTGCAGGAGCGCCGCCGATTCCGCCCCGAACGAGGAGACAAGCGCGATGCGTCCCTTGAAGGCGCGATTCGCCAGCGCAATGATTCGCGCCGCATCGAGCGACTGCGCCTCGGCGTCGAGCATGGCGGCGCGCTCGTCGAGCGTCAGCGCGCCCGGATCACGGCGTGGGAGTTTGAGGACCGCCGCCGGCATCGATCCGCTCAGGCGGCGACGCGCTTGGCGGCGCGCAGACTGTGAACGGGCGTCACGCCGTCCGCGGCGCTCTGGTAATGGAAGGAATACGCGCTGATCGCCCGGCGAAATCCGTCAACATCGCCGCCGCCGATCTCAAGCGCGTCAAATCCCGCCCGCACCATGAACGCCGCCTGATCGCACAGGACGTTGCCGCGCGCCCTGATCTCGCCCCGATAGCCGAGACGCTCGCGCAGCACGCGCGCCTGGCTGTAGGCGCGGCCATCCCTGAAGTCGGGAAATTCAAGAATGATCGCATCAAACCGGCGAATGATTTCAGAGAGCGCCTCGACATCTTCCGTATTCGGAATGGAAAGCTCGAACCGGCCGGCCTCGGGCTTGACGCCCGCGCGCCAGTCGGAGAGCGAGATTTCCTCGCCGAGCGGCCTCTCATTGACCGCAACGCCCTTATTGCTGATGCGCAACGTCGCCATAGAGAACCTCCTTGAATGGATCCGGCCCAAGCCGGCGATAGGCGTCGAGGAACCGTTCCCCGCCCTGACGATTGGATTTGTAAAAGCCGACGAGGCGTTCAACGGCGTCGACGACTTCGGTCGATGAAAATCCGCGCCCCGTAATCTCGCCGAGCGCGGCGTCTTCCGCGCCCGATCCGCCGAGCAGGATCTGATAGAATTCATCGCCCTTCTTATCGACGCCGAGAATGCCAATATGGCCGACATGATGGTGGCCGCAGGCGTTGATGCAGCCTGAAATCTTTATCTTCAATTCGCCGATATCCGCGGCGCGCTCAGGGTCCGCGAACCGTTCGGCGATGCGTTCAGCGATCGGGATCGACCGCGTATTGGCGAGGTCGCAATAATCGAGCCCCGGGCAGGCGATGATGTCGCTGACTAGACCGATATTGGCAGCGGCGAGACCCGCGCGCTCGAGCGCTCGCCAGACTTCGTGGAGATCGTCCTTGCGAACATGCGGCAGGCAAAGATTCTGCTCATGCGTCGCACGCGCCTCATCGAAGGAGTAGCGCTCCGCGATGTTGGCGACCGCTTCAAGCTGGTCGGCGGTGATATCGCCTGGGGGCTTGCCGATCGGCTTCAGCGAGATGTTGGCGATCGCATAGCCAGGTTGCCGGTGCGACGCGACATTGGTCGCGACCCATCGGTCAAAGTCGGCGTTGTCGCGGCGCGCGCGATCGAGCGATGCGCTTTCTTCGGTGAGTTTTTCGAAACGCGGCGGCGCAAAATGCCGACGGACGCGCATGATTTCCTCAAGCGGAAAATCGAGGCGGGGCCTGTCTGATTTTTCCCATTCTTCCTCAACAGCGCGCCGGAACGCCTCGACATCGTCGGCGACGAGGATCTTGATCCGCGCCTTGTATTTGTTGTCGCGCCGTCCGAGCCGGTTATAGACGCGCATGATGGCTTCCAGGTACGAGATCAGGTGAATCTCAGGCAGGAAAGCGCGGATCGTGCGGCCGATATAGGGCGTGCGGCCGAGACCGCCGCCTACAAGAACTTCAAACCCTCTGTCGCCTGCGTCGTTGCGATGAATTCTAAGGCCGATGTCATGCACCTTGACAGCGGCGCGGTCGCGATCGCTCGCGGTCACCGCAATCTTGAACTTGCGCGGGAGGAACGAAAATTCCGGGTGCAGGCTTGACCATTGACGGATGACTTCCGACCAGACGCGCGGATCGTCGACCTCGCCGGCGGCGGCGCCGGCGTAGGGATCGGAAGTGACGTTGCGGATGCAATTGCCGGAGGTCTGAATCGCATGCATTTCGACATCGGCGAGATCGCTGAGGATATCCGGCACGTCGATCAGCGCCGGCCAGTTGAACTGAATGTTTTGGCGCGTCGTGAAGTGGCCGTATCCCTTGTCGTATTTGCGGGCGATATGGCCGAGTCGGCGCAATTGCCGCGACGACAGCGTGCCATAGGGAATGGCGACGCGCAGCATATAGGCGTGGAGTTGCAGATAGAGGCCGTTCATCAGCCGCAGCGGCTTGAACTCGTCCTCCGAGAGATCTCCGGAGAGTCGGCGCTCCACCTGTCCGCGGAATTCCGCAACGCGTTCGCGAACGATCGTCTCGTCGAATTCGTCGTACCGATACATCAAAAGGCTCCGATATCGAGGCGATTTTCAACGCGCTCGACCCAGCCTTTGACTGCCGGAAAGGCCGCAAGGTCAAACCCGCCTTCGTGGGCGACGCGCGTATAAGCGACGAGCGAAATATCGGCGAGCGTAAAGCTTTCGCCGACGATCCACAGCGAATCAGCGAGCTGCTTTTCCATGAGCGTTAGCGCAGCAAGGCCCTTTTCCATCAGCCTCGGATCGATCTCGGCGTCGGGCTTGCCGAGATAGGTCTTCAGAAAGCGCCTGACCGCGATAAATGGCTCATGGCTGTATTGTTCCCAGAACAGCCATTCATAGACCTTCGCCCGGTCGAAAGACTTTTCAGGGATCAGGTCGCCGCCATGTTTTTCGGCGAGATAAAGAATGATCGCGTTCGATTGCGCGAGCGGCCGGCCCTTCGGCGTGATCAGCAGCGGCGCCTGGCCTGCGGGATTGAGCGCAAGAAACGACGGCGTTCTGGTCTCGCCCTTGAGGACGTTGGTTTCGATCCAATCGAATTCGGCGCCGACCTGTTCGGCCGTCCATTTGACCTTGAGGCAGTTGCCGCTGATGCTGTCGCCATAGATTTTATAGGCGCTCATCGATCGCCTCCGCCTGCTTGCCGAGATCGCGGCGAACCGTCGGCCCATCGCGCCGGATGGCTTCGCGCAGCCTCTCGCGTCCGACGGGGCCCTTTTCCGTCGCATCGATGAGATAGGCGCCGGCGATCACCGTCTTGCGCGCAAGCACAAGCGCCAGTTTTTCGTCCGCGATCGCATCATCAAACAACGCCGCATGATCGAAGCGGTCAACCAGCCGGCCGTCGGCGCCGAGATAGACGACGACGCCGTCGCTGAGACGGTTGGCGGTGATCGCTTTCATGCGGCCCTCCGTTCGAGATGCGCGATTTCATGGAGAAGCAGGCCGTCCGCCTTCGCCGCGACCTCGCCGATGACGAGAAGCGCCGGTCCTTCGACGCCGCCTTCGCGGACGATGTCGCCAAGCTCCGACAGCACGCCCTTGATGATCTTCTCGCGATCCGTCGTGCCTTTTTCGATTACGGCGACCGGCGTCGATGCGGCGCGGCCGTTCTCGATCAGCCGCGCGGCGATCGCCTCGGCCCGACTGACGCCCATATAGACGACGAGCGTATGGCCGAGTGCGGCGAGCGCGCGCCAGTCGAGATCAGGCTCGCCGTTGTCTTTCGCGTGGCCTGTGACAAAGGTGACCGCCTGCGCATGGTCGCGGTGGGTGAGCGGCATATGTGCAGCAGCGGCCCCGCCGAGCGCCGAGGTGACGCCGGGGATGACTTCGACGGGGACGCCGGCGGCGGTGCAGGCGCTGACTTCTTCACCGCCACGGCCGAAGATGAAGGGGTCGCCGCCTTTCAGGCGGATGACGGTATGGCCAGCGAGCGCTTCGGCAACGAGCAGGTCGCCGATGGCTTCCTGGGCGAGCGTGTGACGGTCACGGCGCTTGGCGACCGAGATACGGCGCGCGGAGACCGGGATTAGGGCCATGACATCGTCACCGACGAGGCCATCATGGACGACGACATCGGCCGCGGCGAGGGCGCGGGCGGCACGCAGCGTCAACAGGTCGGCGGCGCCGG
>JBGSSK010000087.1:0-3840 GCA_041737095.1 Parvularculaceae bacterium
CATGTGCTGGCGCTGGCGCGGACGGTCGGTGCGCTCGAGGAACTGGACGACGAGATCGCCGCCGCCGGGGGCAAGGCGTCGCTCATCCCCGCCGACCTCACCGATTTCGACAGCGTCGACCAGATCGGCGTTGCGCTCTCAAAGCGATTTCAGCAGCTCGATATTCTGGTGCTCGCCGCCGGCGCGCTCGGCGAACTGGCGCCGGTTCCCGATATCGCCGCGAAAGCCTGGCGGTGCGCCTTCGATACCAATGTCGAAGCGAACTGGCGCCTCCTCCGCGCGCTAGATCCCTTGCTGCGCGCCAGCGGCGGCGCGCGCGTCATTGTGTTGACCTCGCGCATCGGCGGCGAAATCGCGCGGCCGTTCTGGGGCGCTTACGCCGCGTCGAAGGCGGCGCTCGAAATGCTGGCGCGGACTTACGCCGAAGAATCGAAGGGCGCTGGCCTGCGCGTCGCCATCATCGACCCCGGCGCCATGCGCACGAAGATGCGCGCCGAAGCGATGCCGGGCGAGAATCCGGAAACGCTGCCGGCGCCGTCCGAGATCGCGCCGCTGATCCTGCATGTCGCCTCGCCCGCCTATCAGGGCGACGCCGAACGCTTCCGCTTCGTCGACTGGAAAAGCGCCGGGCGCTGACATGGCTGGCTTTTTGCGCGGCGGATGATCGACGTTGAGTTTGCCGAATGGCGGTCCCGCGCTCAGTCGGCGTAGGGATTGTCAGGCTTGTCGAGAATGAGCCGGATCGGCACGCCCCACAGATCGAACGCTTCGCGGATGCCGTTGACGAGATAGCGGCGATAGGCGCCGGGCACGTCTTCAGCGCGCGTGCACTTGGCGACGAAGGTCGGCGGGCGCGTCTTTGTCTGCGCGATGTAACGCAGCTTGATGCGCTGGCCGGAAATGGCGGGCGGCGGATGGCGATCGACCGCGGCGCGCAGCCAGTTATTCAAGTCCGGCGTTTTGATGCGCGCATTCCAGTCGACATAGACCTCGGTGACCGCCGGCATCAGCTTGTCGACGCTGCGCCCGGTCTCCGCCGAAAAGAATACGATCGGGACGCGCGGCGCCTGCGCGAGATGCAGGTCGGCCAATTCGCGGATCGCTTTCGACGCCGCGTTCTTGTCTTCGATCAGGTCCCATTTGTTGATGGCGATGACGAGCGCGCGGCCTTCGCGGAGGACGAGATCGCCGATCTGCAAATCCTGTTTTTCAAGCGGCGTTTCAGCATCGATCAGCAGCACAACGACTTCGGCGAACTGGATGGCGCGCAGACTGTCGGCGACCGACAGCTTTTCGAGTTTCGACTGGACCTTCGCCTTCTTGCGCATTCCCGCCGTGTCGAAGAGCTTGATCGGCCATTCCCGATCCTCGCCGCGCCACCGCCATTCGATCGAGATCGAATCGCGGGTGATGCCGGCTTCGGGGCCGGTCAGCATCCGGTCCTCGCCGATCAGCCGGTTGACGAGCGTCGACTTGCCGGCGTTCGGACGCCCGACAATAGCGACGCGCAAGGGCTTCAGCGGGTTATCCCAGCTCGCCTCTTCGTCGTCCGCTTCTTCTTCGTCGATCCCCGCGCCGAGCGCCGGGGCGAGCGCTTCTTCCAGCTCGCCGAACCCCTGCCCATGTTCAGCCGACAAGGCGATCGGCTCGCCGAGCCCGAGCGACCAGGCGTCAAGAACGCCGGCGTCGCCGGCGCGGCTTTCCGCCTTGTTGGCGACGACGATGACAGGCTTGCCGCGTTCGCGCAGCATCTGGGCGAAACGCTGGTCGAGCGGCGTCACGCCGACGCGCGCATCGATGACGAAGACGGACGCCGCGGCTTCGTCGATCGCTTTCTCGGTCTGCAGGCGCATGCGCCCTTCGAGCGCGGCTTCCGGCGCCTCTTCGAGGCCCGGCGTGTCGATCGCAATGAAGCTGAGAGCGCCGAGCCGCGCATCGCCCTCACGCCGGTCGCGGGTGACGCCCGGGGTATCATCGACGATTGCGAGGCGCTTGCCGACGAGGCGATTGAAGATCGTCGACTTGCCGACATTCGGCCGGCCGACGATCGCGATCTTCGGCGCGCCCTTGGCGGCGCCGGTCGGGGGCGGCTCATGCGCCGATCGTGGCAAGGACATCGGCGTTCCGTGGCCAAGCTCCTAACGCAGCGCGTAGAGCTTGCCCTCCTGCGTCAGGATGAAGATCCGTTCCTCGGCGACGATCGGCGCGATCACCGAACCGTCGTCGATTTTCTTGGTCTCGATGAGGCTGCCGTCTTTCGGCGAAACCTTCGCGATCTTGCCGTCGGTCGACACCAGAACAAGCGTGTCGCCGGCCAGCACGGGACCCGCCCACGCGATGCGTCCTTTGCGTTTCTTGTCGTTTTCAAAGCGCTTCAGTTGCGAGACCCAGACAATCGCGCCGTCTTCGCGCGACAGGCAGACAAGTTCGCCGTCGATTGACATGACGAAAAGGAAATCGCCGGCCACCCACGGCATCTGCAGGCTGGCGATCGGCGCTTCCCAGACGCGCTGACCGGTCCTGATGTCGATGGCGACGAGGCGGCCGGCATGGCTGACCGCATAGACAAGTCCGCGGTCGATGACCGGGCTGCCGGCGATATCGTTGAGCGCCGACAAGGCGGTCAGCTGCGTGTTGCGCGCCAACGTGTCGTTCCAGACAGGGCGGCCGGAATCGGCGAGAAACGCCACGACCTCGCCTGATGAAAACGGCGCGACGACAAGATCGCCCGCCGCCGCCGGGCTCGCCGCCGACAGGATGCGCGCCGATTCCTCGAAGGACTGGAAGTTCCAGATCTTCTCGCCGGTCTCCTGTCTGAGCGCGATGGCGTTGTTCACATTGGTGACGAAATAGACTGCGCCGCGATAGGCGGTCGGCGGCGTACGCACCGGCGCTTCGGTCTGGAAGCGCCACAATTCTTCACCTGTCTCGGCGTCAAGCGCGGCGACGAAGCCGAAACCGGACGTCACGAAAATCTTGCCGTTCTCATAGGAGACGCCGCCGCCGAATCCGAGTTGCGCCGGCTTGGTGCGCGACAGCATATCGCGAACGCGGACCTTCTCCTTGAGCTTCGGCGCCAGTTCGGCTTCCCATTTGGTCTTGCCGGTTTCGATGTCGAACGCACTCACCGTCGCCCTGGCGTCGATCACGAACACCGCGCCGTCAGCGACGATCGGCGGCGAGGTCAGGCGCGCGCGCCGCGACGACGCCTTGCCGACATTCGCCGTCCACATCTTTTCAAGAGTCACCGGCGCGCTGAGGTGATGCAGCGTATGGTCCGCCTCCCCGCCCGGCGTCGGCCATGACGTGTTGACATAGGACGGCGGCAATTCGATGTCAGCGCCAGCGAAACGCGGATCGGCTTCGATCACTTCATCGACGGCGAGGATCGAAATGCGGTCATCTTTTTCGGGGGCGTCGTCATCCTCGTCGTCATCGCCGCCGCCGCCAAAGACGCCAGCGACCGCGCCGATCGGCCCGGACGAACAGGCGGGCGCCGCCAGCGCGGCGAGAAGGACGAAAATTAGCGACGCGGGATATCTGCCGCCGGGAAAACTGACCATGCTGTTACTCGTTTCCTTGCGGTTCCGCCGGCGATCCGTCCGGCGCTGTTTCCGGCTCGACTGCCGGCGCGCTTGGCGCCGCTTCGATGATCGGCGCGGCGGCGTCTTCAGCGGTTTCGTCGGCGCCGCCGCTGACAATCGATGAAAGATCGGATCCCGCTTCTTCGAGCGATTCGATCAGCCGCTCGGCCTGGGTTTTCTCGCTGTGCCGTATTTCCGGCAGCGCGACGCCCGCCTTGCCGGCGGCGGCGAGCGCCAGAAATTCTCCGGCGCGCAC
>JBGSSK010000018.1:0-5924 GCA_041737095.1 Parvularculaceae bacterium
ACGGCTACGCCGCGCATCTTCACGGCTCCTTCGCGCGGCCGCCCAAGCCGATGACGCCGCAGCTGGACGCATTTTTCCGGGCGCTGAAGGAATGCGGCGTCGAACTCGGGCTCGACATCGGCTGGAAGTCGACCGGCGGCGTTTGCGACGGCAACAACATCGCGGCGGCCGGCATCCCGGTCATCGACACGCTCGGCGCGCGCGGCGGCGACATCCACAGCGCGAGTGAATTCGTCAAGCTCGACAGCCTTGAGGAGCGTGCGAAACTGTCGGCGCTTCTCCTGCTGCGCGTCGCCGCCGGCGACATTCCCAATCCAGGATCAAGGCCTCTATGAGCGTCCCAGTCATTCGGCCGGTCACGGCGTCGGATTATGACCAGCTGCGCGCCTTCGCGCGCCTCACCGGCGGCGGCATGACCAATCTTCCCGATGACGACGACGCGCTCCGCGAGCGGATCGATCATGCTGTCGGCAGTTTCGCCAAGGGCGCCGTCGAGCCTGGCGGCGAAGTCTACATGATGGTTCTCGAAAAAGACGGGCGCGTCATGGGGACGACCGGCGTGTTCTCGGCTATCGGCCTGAAACAGGGCTTCATCAATTACAAGCTGATCGACGAAGTGCATTATTCCGAAGCCTTTGACCGGACGACGCGCCGCACCGTCCTGATGCCGAGCCATGATTTCACCGCCTGCGCTGAAGTCGGCATGCTGTTCGTATCGCCGGACGCACGCGGGATCGGCGCCGGCAAGCTGCTGGCGCGCGCGCGCTATCTTTTCATCGCGCAGAAGCCGGAAATCATCGCCGAGCATATCTGCGCGGAACTCCGCGGCTGGCGCGGACCGAACGGCGAGCAGCCTTTCTGGGAGTCGGTCGGCCGACGCTTTTTCGAAATGGATTTCGAGGAGGCGGATCTCCACAACGCCATGCACGGCAACCAGTTTATCCAGGACCTGATGCCGCGCCATCCGGTCTACGCCGTCTTCCTGTCGCCGGAAGCGCGCGCCTGCATCGGTCGGCCGCATGACAGCGCCAGGCCCGCCTACGACATGCTGATCGATGAAGGCTTCGAATGGGACCTTTACATCGACATTTTCGATGGCGGCCCGCTCGTCGATGCGAAGACAAACCAGATCAGGACGATCCGCGAGAGCCGATTGAAGCGCGTCGCTGCGATCAGGGACCTGGCCGGCGGCGAAGCGATGCTGATGGCGGCGGGCGCGGTTGCGACCTTCCGGTGCGTGCGCGAAAACGCTGTCGTCGACGGCGACGCGCTGACGATTTCGGCCGCGACCGCGTCGGCGCTCAAGGTGAAGATCGGCGACAGCGTGCGCTGCATCGGGTGGTGATGATGGACAAGCTGCTGATCAACGGCGAATGGCGGGACGGGCGCGGGGCGCCGGTCCGTTCGATCGATCCTTCAACCGGCGCAATCATCTTCGATGCGCCGTCGGCGAGCCGCGAGGAAGTCGGCGACGCCGTCAATGCGGCGCGCGCGGCGTTCGAGGGCTGGGCGCTGACGCCGCTCGACAGGCGGATCGCCATCATGCGCCGCTATAAGGAACTCATCGAACGCGACGCGGAAGAGCTGGCTCGGCTCATATCGACGGAAACCGGCAAGCCGTTCTGGGAAACGAAAACCGAAGCCGCCGCGGTCGCCGGCAAGGTCGAGATCTCGATCAAGGCCTATGACGAGCGGACCGGCGCGCGCGAAACCGCCACTGGCGCGACGCGCGGGATGCTGCGCCACAAGCCGCATGGCGTGATGGCGGTGCTCGGCCCCTATAATTTCCCGGCGCATTTGCCGAACGGGCACATCATTCCGGCGCTGATCGCCGGCAACACGATTGTCTTCAAGCCTTCAGAGCTTGCGCCGGGTCCGGGCGGCTTCATCGCCGAACGCCTCGATGAAGCGGGCGTGCCGCCGGGCGTCGTCAATCTCGTGCATGGCGCGCGCGAAACCGGCGAGGCTCTGCTGGACGCTGAAGGGATCAGCGGCGTCCTTTTCACCGGCGGCTACAAGACCGGGCTTCTCATTCACAAGAAATTCGCCGACCGGCTCGATGTCATCACGGCGCTCGAACTTGGCGGCAATAATCCGCTGATCTGGTGGGACACGGACGATGTCGACGCCGCGGCGTGGACGGTCATCCAGTCGGCGTTCCTGACCTCGGGCCAGCGCTGCACCTGCGCGCGGCGGTTGATCGTTCCCGACGGCGCGCGCGGCGACGCCTTCATCGAGACGCTGGCGAAATTGCGCGACCGCCTCATCATCGGCGCGCCATTCGACGAGCCGCAGCCCTTCATGGGCCCGGTCATATCCGCAAAGGCCGCCGAGGGCCTTGAGCGCGCCTTCGACATGCGTGTCGATCAGGGCGGCGAGGCGATCCGCACGCTGTCGGTGCAGGACGAGGGCAGCGCATTCGTCTCTCCCGGCATCGTCGATGTGACCGGAGCCTCGGTGATTCCCGACGAAGAACATTTCGGGCCGATGCTGGCGGTCTGGCGCGTCAAGGATTTCGACGCGGCGGTCGCGCGCGCCAATGCAACCGCGTTTGGACTGTCTGCGGGACTCCTGTCGGACGACGCGAAGAAATGGGAGAAATTCCTCGCCCTCAGTCGCGCCGGCATCGTCAACTGGAACCGCCAGACGACGGGCGCCGCATCCTCCGCGCCGTTCGGCGGCGTCGGCCATTCCGGCAATCACCGCCCCGCCGCCTATTACGCAGCGGATTATTGCGCCTATCCGGTGGCGTCGATGGAGGGGGAGACGTTGCTGGCGATGCCGGCGGGACAGGTCGGGGTGAAATGACCCATCACGAAGTGAATTTCGACGGCCTCATCGGTCCGACGCACAATTACGCCGGGCTCGCAATGGGCAATCTCGCCTCCGCCAGGAACAAGGGCGCGGCGTCTTCCCCTCGCGCCGCGGCGTTGCAGGGCCTGGCGAAAATGCGCGCGGTCAAGGCGCTCGGCCTTCATCAGGGGTTCCTGCCGCCGCAGGGTCGGCCGCATCTGAAAACGCTGCGCGCGCTCGGCTTTTCCGGAACCGATAAGCAGATGATCGAAAAGGCCGCCAAGACCGCGCCTGAAATCCTCGCCAATTGCTACGCCGCCTCGTCGATGTGGACGGCGAACGCCGGGACGTTCGCGCCATCGCCCGATGCGTCGGACGGCAAGGCGCACATGACCCCCGCCAATCTCGCGACGAATTTTCATCGCGCCATCGAAGGCGACATGACGTCGCTCGTGCTGAAACACATTTTCTCGGCCGAAAAATATTTCACGCATCACCCGCTGTTGCCGGGCGGCGTTCATTTCGGCGACGAGGGCGCGGCCAATCACGGGCGGCTCGCCAAGAGCCATGGCGAAGCGGGCGTTCATCTTTTCGTCTACGGCGTCGACGGCGACAAGTTTCCGGCGCGCCAGAAATTGCGGGCGAGCGAGGCGGTCGCGCGCAATCACCTGCTCAATCCGAAGAGAACCGTCTTCGTGCAGCAGTCGAAAGCCGCGCTTGACGCCGGCGCCTTTCACAATGACGTCGTCGGCGTCGCCAACGGAACGGTTCTGTTCCTGCACGAGCAGAGTTTCGAGGACCGCGACGCCGCCTTTGCGGCGATCAAAAAGGCCGCGCCCTTTGTCGAGATCATCGAGGCGCCGGCGAAGAAGGTGAGCCTTGAAGACGCGATCGCGTCCTACCTCTTTAATTCGCAGCTCCTGTCGCTGCCGGGCGGCGAGATGGCGCTCGTCCTGCCAAAGGAGGCGGAAGAGAACGCCCGCGTCAAGGCCTTCATTGACGAGACCTTGTCGAAGAACAACCCGATCAACCGCGCGCATTATTATGACGTGCGCGAATCGATGCGGAACGGCGGCGGCCCGGCCTGCCTCAGGCTTCGCGTCGTCCTGTCGGATGAAGAACTCGTCGCGACGAATCCGCAATTCATTCTCGATGATGCGAAATTTGATGCGCTCGAAGGCTGGGTGAAGACTTATTACCGCGACCGGCTAACGCCCGATGACCTGAAAGACCCCGACTTCATGGACGAAGCGCTCGGCGCGATCGATGCGCTGACGAAGTTGCTCAATATGGGGCCGTTCTACGATTTCCAGCGCTGAGCGGTGATTCAGCCTCTCAAAAAAGTTACGGGGCGGTCGCCCGCCCCGTCGCTTTCGATCGCGCTGACGCGAATTAGTTGCAGGTCGCCGCAAAAGCCTCTTGCGTGACCGTGCCATTCAGGTTTCGGGTGAACACGGTGCCGGTCAGCGTGCCGTAGCGGATCGAGAAATTCTCGGTCGGCAAGATGCCGCTGTTGCTGCTGGCGCCGCCATTATAGGACGAAAAGCGTGCATTCGTGAACGTGTACTGAAGGATCGGCGCAAGCGCCCCGCCTCCGGTGGAGCCGACGAAAGTGATCTTCGCCGTCGGATAAAGCGTGCCGAGCGCCGTCGCCACAATCATGTCGGCCGTTGCCTTGTCGACAAACTTGGTCAGGAAGGCGTCTTGCGCGATGCAGGGTTTCTTGTCCACGGCGCTGATGCCGACGCTCATCGCCAATACTTCGATCTGGCCGGCATAGCCGGGGAGTTGCGAGCCGCCCTCGACGCCCGGAAGTTCGAGCAGGATATCGGCCTGGGCGAAGGCGGGCGAAATCGCGCTTGCCGCAAACGCCGTCGCAACGGCCAGTTTCTTGAAGGTATTCATTGGTTTTTTCTTTCATTGAAGCCCTGGATCGCATGGCTTCATACGCGCCCCAGACCCATTTTAGACAGGGTCCCATGACCCCGCCCCGGAGTTAAGCTAGCAGCCCGCGGCGCGGCGCGCACGCGGCAATGTCAGCGACGCCGGGAATTGTCAGTGAAATGCATGCACGGGCCAATTTCGCCGCAGCCGAATGCAACATTCAGTTGCGCAGGATTGACAAACTGAGATTTTTTCCGATTGACGATTTTGAGGCCCTGGCGGCGCGTTGATGCGTCTCGCAAGGCCGATTGCGTTACAGCCGCGGCGTGTACACAAAATATTGCATTCCGGTTCGCGTTGCACGTTGCGATTGAAGGTCAAGCTGAATAGCTGGTCCGCTATGTTCGAGTAAACGGCGCCCTGTTCCGGCGATCACCGGAACCTGGATGAAATGGAGTTCATCGAGCGCACCAAGCAACAGGAGAGAATGGACAAGACCGATGCTGCCATGAACGCCGATCGTCTTGCCGGATTGCGCCTTGAGCTTGGCGATTTCGTCAGCCAAATCGCCGCTGACAAGCGTTGACGACTTCCAATCGACGTCCAGCAAGGTCTTGCTGACGACGAATTTCGGAGTGGCGTTGATGAATGTCGCAAACGGTTCGATGTCCGATGCGGGCCAGAATTCCGACCATTCGGCATATGTTTTGCGGCCCAATAGCACCGCATCCTGCTCCGCTAGAGGCAGGTCGGGAATGTCATCGTACAATTCGCCGCGCATCCAGGCGGCGGGCGCTTCCACGACCCCGTCGAGCGAAATGAACAGGCAGGACGTCAGCTTTCTCATCGCTTCAATTTCTTTTGAACCGCAGCATGGTTGCGCCGCCGCCGGATCGACTACTCAATTCCTGAGCGCATGGCCGGCCGCGTTCCGGCCTGCAGGATTTTGGACGCCTTGTCGCCAAGGAGATAACGCGCACCGGCGCCTTTGGTTTTCGCCGCGTCGCCGGGATTGTAGAGCGCGCATGCCTTCAGCGAAAGACAGCCGCAGCCGATGCAATGAGTCAGCGTATCCCGCAACAGGGCCAGTTCGTCGATGCGCGCGTCGATCAGCGGCCGCCAGCCGCGCGACAGGCGTTCCCAGTCGGCTTTGGTCGGCGTCCGCTGGTCGGGAAGCGAGGCGAGCGCGGCGCGGATTTCCTCAAGCGTCAGGCCGATTTTCTGCGCGGCGCGGATGAAGGCGACGC
>JBGSSK010000050.1:0-1654 GCA_041737095.1 Parvularculaceae bacterium
CGGCCACAGCGGCGGCGGGCAGGCCGAAGCCGGCGGATGCGCTCGTCCCGCCGCACAGTGCGGCCGGTTCAGCCGAAATCGCGCAAAATTGCAATTTTGTGTGATGCAGATCGCTCGCGAACCCCCCAAGTTCGACGAAACAGAAAGCGTCCCGGGCGATCGATCAGGCTCAGGACGGGAGAAACGACATGACAGCCATCGGACCAGCCGGCCTCGCCATCATCGCCTTCGTCGGCGCCATTTCGCTCCTCACGGCGGCCTATACGCTTGAACAGATCATCCGGCGATCGCTCGGGGCCGGCGACGGACGCTAGGTCTGCGACCCCGGCCGGGCGCGTTAAGCCTCGGCCCTTAAAACTTGAGACAATTTTTACGCCTCGGAGCGTTTCATGGGCGTGTCATCTCAAAGGCGCGTTCCATGAGCCCGGTAGCCGTCTCCCTCGTCGCCTTCATCGTCCTCATCGCGTGTGCGAGCGGCGTTCACCTTGTCGAGGTGGCGATCGGCGGCCGCGTCAAAGACCGCCGATAGCGGCTTGCCGGCGGCGGCGAATGTGCCGACGAGGCTTTCAATGCGCCCCCACGGAAAACCGACTCTCGCCCGGATCTATGCGGTCATCGCCCTCTTCGCCGGGGGATTTTTCCTGATCGCGACGCCGCCCTTCGGGACGGGCGATGAAACAGCCCATTTCGAGCGGTCCTACGAGATCGCCAGCCTGCGGTTTCTTGGCGCCGAGGGCCTGCCGTCCGGCATGCAGCGCTTCCTCGATGACGCCTTTGCGAAAGTCAAAAGCGGCAAGGCCGTAGGCGCTACCGACTACGCGCGTTGGGCGGCGATCCCGCTCGGTCGCGACGCGATCACCGCCTATCCGGAGCCAGTCCGTATCGTCATGCGGCTGCATAGCCCGCTCTGCTATCTGCATTTCGCACCGGTCGTCGCCGCGGGCGCTGCGCTTGATGCGCCGCCCTTGTGGATATTCTACGCCGGCAGGATCGCCGCGCTCCTGTGCGGCGTCGGGCTCATCGCGGCCGGAATCGCGCGGGCGCCGCAATCGACGCGGCCGGCCATGGTCTTTCTCGCCCTGTTGCCGACGGCCATCGTCTACCTGTCGGCCTTCAACATCGAATCCCTGCTCGTCGGCCTCGGCTTTTATTATTTCGCGCTGGTCGCCAGCCTCGCCGCCGACAACGACCGGCCGCTGGCGGGCCGCGACATCCTCAAGCTGGCGCTGGTCGGCGCGCTGCTCGGCCAGTTCAAGACCGGCTATCTGTTGTTGCCGGCGCTGGCGCTGATCATTCCGGCGACGCGCTTTTCAGGCCGCGCCAATCGCCTGTCGATCCTTGCCCTGATCATCCTGCCCGGCGCGGCGATGAGCCTTGGCTGGGCGCTCATCGTCAAGAATGCGATGCTCGGCGAGCTTGTCTATTCGACGATGGATGGCAACCGCGTCCAGCCGTCGGCGCAGCTAGCTGGAATCCTCGCCGACCCCATCGGTTACGCGGCGGTGGTCTTGCGAACGGTTTTCGCCACGGACGCGCCGGCGGCGGCCTGGCGGTCGTTTCTGGCGCTGGGCGGCTGGTCGAACATTGCTGTGCCAGCGGTCGTGCTGGCGCTCCTGACGGCGGGTTTCTTCGCCGTCTTTCTCGGCGGCGCGCC
>JBGSSK010000053.1:0-4194 GCA_041737095.1 Parvularculaceae bacterium
CTCGCGGCGTTCGCGGCGGGCGAGGCGCCGCCGACCGGCGCGCTCGGCGTTTCCTACATGCTGCGCGGCGATTGCGCGGTCTCCAATGTCGACCCGATGGCGATGACGAAAACCGATGACAATGAATGGGTGCAGGAAGGCCCGCACCTGATGCTGCTCGCGTCAGACCCGGCGGCGCTGGAGGCGATGAGCCACGATCACACTGCCGGCGCGCCCTATGTCATGTGGCGCGGCACGCCCTATGCGCATGTGATGGCGCCCCTGCCGGAGAAGAAATAGAAGAGCCTCAAGGCGCCGCGTAATCGACGATGCCGGCGCCTTCGGTGCGGCCTTGCGGCGAGGCGAGCCACGCCTCGCAGCAGGCTTTTGCGAGCGTCCGCACACGGAGGATATAGCCCTGCCGCTCGGCGACCGAGATGACGCCGCGCGCATCGAGCAGATTGAACAGGTGCGAGGCCTTGATGCACTGGTCATAGGCGGGGAGCGCGAAGGATTTCCGCTGGCGCTTTCCCGCCTCGATGATCGCGAGGCACGCCGCCTCCGCCTCGCGGAACTGGTCGAGGAGGACCGCCGTATCGGCGAGCTCGAAATTATAGGCGGAAAATTCGACTTCCTGCTGGTGGAAGACGTCGCCATAGGTGAAGGGCGAGCCGTCCGGCTTTTTGCCGCCATAGACGAGATCGAAGCCGTTATCGACGCCCTGGATATACATCGCGAGGCGTTCAAGCCCGTAGGTGATCTCGCCGGTCACCGGCTTGCAGTCGATGCCGCCGACCTGCTGAAAGTAAGTGAACTGCGTCACTTCCATGCCGTCGCACCAGACCTCCCAGCCGAGGCCCCAGGCGCCCAAGGTCGGGCTCTCCCAGTCGTCCTCGACGAACCTTATGTCGTGTACGGAGCGATCGACGCCGATCGCGTCGAGCGAGCCGAGATAGAGATCCTGAATGTCGGCGGGCGACGGCTTCAGCACGACCTGGAACTGGTAATAATGCTGGAAGCGGTTGGGGTTCGCGCCATAGCGCCCGTCGGTCGGCCGCCGGCAGGGCTGGACATAGGCGGCGTTCCACGGATTGGGGCCAAGGCTGCGCAAGGTCGTCGCCGGGTGGAAGGTCCCCGCCCCCATCTCCATGTCATAGGGCTGCAAAATCACGCAGCCCCGCTCCGCCCAGTAGGACTGGAGCGTCAGGATCAATCCCTGAAAGGAAAGCGGGTGCTTGGCGGCGGTCATGGGGCGGACGGATAGGGGCGCGCGCGGAAGGGGTCAAGAAGGATTGGAGGCCACTACACGACTACTTCCGGAAATCGTCGAACTCGGCCAGAATACGTCAGTGGTCAAAGGCATTTTCACAACAAAAGTCGATAGCGGTTACGACGATGACCGGACTACCCGCTATCATTTCCCTAAGCAGTATCTTGAGCGCGCCCTCCAGACCGTTGGTGATCTAGTCATTTATTACGAGCCGCGACGGAATGGTGGCAGATCCGCATACATTGCAGTCGTTCAGGTCGAATCGATTGAACCAGATCCGACGACCGTCGGACATAGCTACGCAAGAGTTTCTGCCTATCTAGACTTCGACAGCCCGGTTCCATTCCGCAATTCGGATGGCTTATTTGAAAAACGCCTCCAAAGTACCGGCGATACGGGGCTCTCAGGTGAGTTTCGAAATGCGGTGCGGCTCCTTTCCGAGGATGAGTTTACCGCAATCCTCACTGCCGGTTTTTCCAGTGCGCGTGCTGTCCGCAATCCGCAGACAAGGGATCCGATCCCGGCGAATCAATACGAATTCTCAGAAGACGCAACAGCATACGAAGTCGAGCGACCCATCCTGCGCCAATTGTCATCTCGACTATTTCGAGATGAGGCGTTCGCTCGCAACGTTAAGCGCGCGTATAGCGCAACATGCGCGTTTACGGGCTTATCGATGAGAAATGGAGGTGGCCGAACTGAAGTCGACGCGGCCCATATTCGACCAGTTGGAGATGGTCATGCCGGGCCCGATTCGATTCGAAATGGGCTAGCGTTATCCAAGACCGTACACTGGATGTTTGATCGCGGACTTCTATCTATCGATAACGACCACAGAATTCTCACCGCAAGAAATCTTGTTCCTGAGCCGATCAAGAGGCTGCTTCAGCCGGCCGGCTTTGCGATTGTTCCTGACGACGTGCAACAAAGGCCGGCGCCAGCCTTCCTCGATTATCACCGAAATAACATATTCAAAGAGGCGAAAAACTGAACGGCAGGTCGCATATTTGCCGTTCAGAATGAAATTTTCGATCTACCTACGCTAAATCCCGCCTACCCCGCCGTCTTCTTCATCCCCTCAAGGCCCATCACGCGGGCGTTCCACGCCTTGATGTTGGGGTACTCGCCGAGCGGCAGGTCCATTGCCTTTGCGTGGGTGAGGCCGGCGCCGATGGCGAAGTCGGCGAGCGTTGCGGCGCCCCCGACGAGCCAGTCGCGCCCGGCGAGCGCGCCGTTGAGATACGTCGCCTCGCGGCTGAATTTCTCGAGCGCGGCCTTGACGACCGCTTCGTCCGGCGCGCCGAGGCCGAGCATTCCCTTCACGAGACGTTCGAACTGGATCGGCTGGTAGGCGGGCGTCCAGTGCGCGACGTCCCAGAACAGGAACTGGTTGACCGCGTCGCGGCGGGCGGGGTCATCCGGGTAGAGATCATTTTTCGTCCTTGACGCCAGATGAATCATGATGGCGTTCGATTCGCCGAGGATCGTGTCGCCGTCCTCCATGAACGGCACGCGCGCAGCCGGGTATTTTTCCTTGACGACCGGCTCCATCGGCCGCACCGGAACATTCTCGACCGCTATGCCGAGATGCGCCGCAACGGCGAGCGGCTTCCTGACATTTTGCGACAGCGGGATTCCATAGATTTTGATGGCGGGCATTTTTATCTCCTTTTGCGTTCTGGCTTTGACGTCTTGTTCGGCTTTTTCACAGACGATCGGAACGCTAGGATTCAGACATGCCGGCAGTCAAACCGCCGGGGGCCGGCCTGCGATCACGCAGCCGTGAGCGATCGCCACCTGAGCGACAGGCATGAAAGCCCGGCGTCGATCTTGCCGATTTCATCGACGGGGAGCGGCGCGACGGGAAGGCCGAGGGCGTCGAGCTTGTCGATCGTTCGCGTGAACCTTGCGCCAACGAAGAGGCGATCATTGACGCGCAGCGCGTTCGCCGCGGCGTCTTCGCCGGCCGCCGTCAGCACTTCGCGCAGCCCCTTGAAGACACCGGAGCGCGCAAGGCGCGGCGTCGTCAGCACGGTTTCCTCGTCGATCATCGCGCAATCGGTCTTGAAATGCAGGACGTCCCTTGGCGTTTCGACGATCGTCGCGCGCCGGTTGAAGGTCGCGAGGCGCCGCATCAGCGCTTCCGCGCCCGCCTTGTCGGTGCGCGCCGAGAGGCCGATCATCACGCACGCCGCCGTCACGAGAATGTCGCCGCCGTCGGCATGGCCGTCATCGACCGACAGCACCTCATCGAACCGGTCGCGCAACACCGGCGCGATCGCCGCAACCTCGCCGGCGCGGCTCCTTGCGCCGGGGCGCAACAGGATCGCGCCTTCGGGAAAGACCAGCGCCGGGTCCTCGACAAAGATCGAATCCGGAAATTCATCGAGCGCCGGCAGGATGGTCACCGCGACGCCGGCGTTGACGAGCGCCGCGCAATAGGACGCATGTTCATCTACGACGGCGTCAAAGGACGGGTCCGGACCGCCGCCGGCGCGCAGCCCGCGGACGACCGACCGCGCCGGCTTCCTGACGATGGCATGGGTGAAGTCATGAATGGCCGGCATCGGGGTCTCCTGCGCCCTTTCTAGCCGGCTTCGGCGCGGCGCGCCCGCCTTTCGTTCCGTCGAAATGACTTTGCAATACAAGTCACCTTGCAATACCCGCTTTGCAATGGACGTCGAACCCTGGAAATCGCAATTACGCAAAGGCGCCGCTGAACTCGCCGTTTTGGCGCTGCTCGATGGCGCCGCGAAATCGGGGATCGGGCTCCTCGACGCGCTTCAAACGCGCCCGGAGATCGGCCTTTCCGACGGATCGATCTATCCGCTCTTGAACCGGCTTGAGCGCGACGGCCGGATCGCCGGGCGGTGGGAGACGCCGAAGGGCGGCGGGCGCGGCCAGAAGCGCTATGCGCTGACCGCGGAAGGCGAGGCGGCGCTGCT
>JBGSSK010000073.1:0-8080 GCA_041737095.1 Parvularculaceae bacterium
CCGGCCGCAGCCGCCGCGCGCGCCGCGCGCTCCGCGCCCGCGACATTGATTCGCGCGTAATCCTGCTCGGTCCTGGCGTGGGTTTCGCCGGCCAGGTGCAGAAAAGCATCCGCACCGGCTGCGAGGTCGGCGAGCGCGCCGGCGTCTTCAAGGCTTCCTTCGACGATTTCGATTTCGCGTCCGCGCTTCAATCGCCCGACGTCACGCGCCATCGCGCGGATGGCGACGCCTTTTGTCAGAAGCTGGTCGATCAGGGCGGCTCCGATGAATCCGGTGCCGCCGGTTACGGCGATGCGGTTCACACGCGCGCTTCTGCCAAGGTTTTTGGCGCATCGGCCGAGCGCTGTTCGTCAAATTCGCCGGCCAGATATTTCTGTTTCACCTTGGCGCGCGAAAGCTTGCCGGATGATGTCAGCACCATCGAATGAGGCTTGGCGAGAATGACTGTCGCCGGCGCGCCTGCGGCGCTCTGGATGGTCTTCGCAACCTCGCGATGCACGACATCGAGCGCTTCGGCCGACATTCCGCGCCGCTCTGCGACGACGACGATGCGTTCGCCGGCGCCGTCGTCGACAGAAAACGCCGCAACGCCGCCCTGGCGCACGCCGTCGACCTTCTCGACCGCCCACTCGATGTCCTGCGGCCAGATATTGCGACCATTGATGATGATAAGGTCCTTGGCGCGCCCGGTGATGACGATCTCGCCATTCAGGAAATACCCCATGTCGCCGGTATCAAGCCAATCGCCGTCATAGAGGCGAGCGGTTGCGTCAGCGTCGCTGAAATAGCCGGGCGTCAGGCTCGGCCCCTTGATGAAGACGCGGCCGACCTCGCGGTCCTTCAAGGTTGCGCCGTCTTCGCCCCTGACCTCTATGGCATGGCCGGGAAGCGCCCTGCCGCAGAGCACAAAGCCGCGGCTGTGTTCGGGCGACGTGATCGCCGACGCCGGCTGCGCGACGCCCGATCGATTGTAATGGCGCATATCCACGCGATCGATCTCGATCGCTGCGCCGATTTCCGTGAACGAGATCGCCAGCGTCGCTTCCGCCATGCCATAGCTCGGAAGGAAAGCCGCGGCCTTAAAGCCGGCCGGCGCAAACGATTCGGCGAAGGCGCGCAACGCTTCGGGACGAACCATATCGCCGCCGATTCCGGCGATGCGGATCGAGGACAGGTCAAGCGCGCCGTCCTCGGCTTTGGCCGACCGCCTGGCGCTTAGTTCGTACCCGAATGAAGGACTGTAGGTGATCGTCGCCTTGTGTTCCGACATGACGCGCAGCCAGAGCAGCGGCCGGCGGACGAAATCCGACGTCGCGATATAGTCGACCGACCGCTGGCCATACATCGGGGCCAGAGCGAAGCCGATCAATCCCATGTCATGATAAAGCGGCAGCCAGCTCGCCGCGCGATCGGTCTCGACCAGCTGCAGTCCGTGCTTCGTTATGCCGTGCAGATTGGCGTTGACGGATTTCTGCGTGCCGATGACGCCTTTCGGCGCGCTCGTCGAACCCGACGAGTACTGAATGTAGCAAAGCTCGTCCGGTCCGAACGGGATCGCCTCGGCGTCGCTGTCGAGCGTTTTCAGCTCGTCGAAATCGAGAATGTCGATCTTGCTGTTGCCGCCGAGCGCCGCCGTCAGGAAATCCCTCAACGACGCCGGTCCGATCGCGGCGGACGCTTTTGAGCCGTCGACCATCAGGCGGACCTGATTGAGATATCCGTCCTTGCCGCCAAGATTTACCGGCAGCGGCATCGGCGCCGGGACGAGGCCCGCATACTGGCAGGCGTAAAACGCGATGAGGAATTCCGGGCTGGTTTCAGCGACCAGCGCGATGCGCGATCCGCGCTCGAACCGCCCGGCGAGACGACGCGCCAACGCTCGCGCGGCGCGCCGTAATTCCGAGTAAGGCAGCGCCAGCGTCAGAGCGCCGCGCAGGTTGAAAAAATTGCAACCGGTTTCGCCCTTCGCGGCATAGTCGAGCGCGTCGGTAAGGGTCGCGAACACCTCGAGTCTGAGCGGCAGCGCAGCGCTCACCGTCGGCGTAAGCTTCGCAGATTCAGGGAGAAACGACATCAACGCCCCCGGGTTTGGCCGGACGACGACCGGCGGCTCAAATCCATAATTTTCCCCAGCCATCTAGCCATTGCGCAGCCCTTCCAGCCGAGGTCGTCATTCCATGCCAGCGCCGCGGCGGGTCAGCCGCGAAACGCGCCCCTTCCCCTTGAGGCGGACAGACTGTCGCGCGCGCGACAAATCCAAGCCCGCCGCCGCCCGCGCCAGAGCATAATGCCCTGACTTTGGGCGGATAGCCCCCCGGCGGTCAACGGGCAAGTGAGCCAGGGCTGCGGGCTTTTCAACAATTGCGCGCCGATATTTCACGGCGTTTCCGGCGGCGGCGGCGCGCTGCGGCTGAAATGCCGTCTCCGTGTCTGAGGGCGATCCAGGCGCCGCGCGCCGCCGCAGAGCGCTTTCGACCTAATCGTTGGCGCGCGGAATTTTGTTCGGTTGTCGAAACGGACTGCCAAGTCAAAGCCCTACGCCTGCACCTTGACCTCGAGCGTGACCGCCTTCAACGATGCGACGGATTGGCAGTCATGCGTCGCCGACGCCACCGCCCGCCAAGTTTCTGTTGATTTCGACGGCCGGGTTTGCCAGTTATCGCGCCGATCTCGTACGGGGGCTGATTGAAGCGCACGCGCAGGCTAAGGCGCCGCGGCCATCTCAGCGTCTCCCGACAATTCCAGCAAAAGGCCGCGCAGGCCAAGGAAGAGGATAACAATGGGCACCAGCTTGTGGCCGGTCATTGGGGCCGGCATGCTCGCCATCATTTATGGCGTCGTCACCATCCAGCAGGTGATGTCTCTTTCAGCCGGCAATGACCGGATGAAGGAAATCGCCGCCGCCATTCAGGAGGGCGCTTCCGCCTATCTGAAGCGGCAATATACGACCATCACGATCGCCGGCGTCGTTGTCTTCCTGATCCTGCTTCTGGCGCTCGGCCTGACGACGGCCCTCGGCTTCGCCGCGGGCGCGATTCTTTCCGGCGCCGCCGGTTATATCGGCATGCTTGTTTCGGTGCGGGCGAATGTCCGCACGACGCAGGCGGCGTCCGAAAGCCTCGCCAAGGGTCTTTCCGTCGCCTTCCGGGCCGGCGCCGTGACCGGCATGCTCGTCGCCGGCCTCGCGCTGCTCGGCCTCGCGGGCTATTATGGGATTCTCACCGGCCCGCTCGGTCTTGCGCCGGAAAGCCGGACTGTCGTCAACGCGCTCGTCGCGCTGTCGCTCGGCGCATCGCTGATATCGGTATTCGCGCGTCTCGGCGGCGGCATCTTCACCAAGGGCGCCGATGTCGGCGGCGACATGGTCGGCAAGGTTGAAGCCGGCATTCCGGAAGATGACCCGCGAAACCCGGCGACGATCGCCGATAATGTCGGCGACAATGTCGGCGATTGCGCCGGCATGGCGGCCGACCTTTTCGAGACCTATGTCGTGACCGTCGCGGCGACGATGGTGCTGGGGTCGATCCTTTTCGCCGCCGACGCCGCGCAGTTCATGTTCTATCCGCTGGCGATCGGCGCGGTCTGCATCGTGACGTCGATCCTCGGCACTTTCGCCGTGCGGCTCGGCAAGGGGTCGAAGAACATCATGGGCGCCCTTTATCAGGGGCTTGTGGCGACCGGCGTTCTGTCGCTGGTTGCGATCGCCGCCGTGACGAATGCGGTATTCGGCTTCGGCGAGTCGATCGGAACGACCGCCGCCGGCGCGTCGTTCACCGGCATGAGCCTCTATCTTTGCGGCGTCGTCGGACTTGCGGTGACCGGCCTCATCGTCTGGATCACTGAATACTACACCGGAACGGGATTCCGCCCGGTCAAATCGGTCGCGGCGGCCTCGGTTTCCGGCCACGGCACCAACGTCATCCAGGGGCTCGCGGTGTCGATGGAAGCGACCGCCCTCCCGGCGCTTGTAATCATTGTCGGCATCATCGTCACGTTTAACCTCGCGGGGCTTTACGGAATTGCGACGGCGGTGACGACGATGCTCGCGCTCGCCGGCATGATCGTCGCGCTCGACGCGTTTGGGCCGGTCACGGACAATGCCGGCGGCATCGCCGAGATGGCCGGCCTCGAAGGCTCCGTCCGTGAGACGACCGACGCACTCGACGCAGTCGGCAACACGACGAAGGCGGTCACCAAAGGCTATGCGATCGGTTCGGCCGGCCTCGGTGCACTCGTGCTGTTTGCGGCGTACACGGAAGACATCAAGCACTTCATCCATCTCGCCAACACGACGGACAAGCACCAGTACTTCAAGGGCATGGAGCCGCTGACGTTCTCGCTTTCCGATCCTTACGTCATCGCCGGCCTGTTCTTCGGCGGCCTGTTGCCGTTCCTGTTCGGCGGCATGGCGATGCAGGCGGTCGGACGCGCGGCGCAGGCGGTCGTCGAGGAAGTCCGCCGGCAATTCCGGGAAGATCCCGGCATCATGACCGGCAAGTCGAAACCGGACTATGCGCGCGCGGTCGACATGCTGACGCGGGCGGCGATCAAGGAAATGGTTGTTCCCTCGCTGCTGCCGATCCTGTCGCCGATCGTTCTTTATTTCGTCATCGGCATGGTCGCCGGCAAGGCGGCGGCGCTCTCGGCGGTCGGCGCGATGCTGATCGGCGTCATCCTGACCGGGCTCTTTGTCGCGATCTCGATGACCTCGGGCGGCGGCGCCTGGGACAACGCCAAGAAGCTGATCGAAGAAGGCTTCACGGATTCGACCGGCAAGCTCCACAAGAAGGGATCGGACGCCCACAAGGCGGCGGTCACCGGCGACACCGTCGGCGACCCCTACAAGGATACGGCGGGTCCGGCGGTCAATCCGATGATCAAGATCACCAACATCGTCGCGCTGCTGCTGCTCGCGGTTCTCGCCGGCGTGTAGGCGCCGACCGATCACCGAAACGGAAAACCCCGCCGGCGACGGCGGGGTTTTTCTTTGTCCGTTATCACGCGACGCGCCGCTGAACCGCCGGCGCAAAAAAAATCCCCGCGGCTTGCGCGGGGATTTCTTCAGGGAGGAAGGAAGCGGCCCGAAGGCCGCTTTCTGATTGTTGCAGTCTAGAATTTCTTGCGGATCGTCACGCCATAGGTCCGCGGTTCGTTCAGGTAACCTGAGAACGAACCCGGCTGCGCAACCGACGGGAACGCCGACAGGAGATTGTCGTCGTTGAAGACGTTGCGCATCCAGCCCTGCAGTTCGAAGCCGTTGTCCCAGTTGAGGCCAAGGCTGAGGTTGAGGTTGTTCACCTTCCTCGAGGCGATCGCTTCCGAGACGTTGTCGATGACTTGCGTGCTCGACTCGAAGTTATATTCGCCGCGGATATAGGCTTCTGCCGACGAACTGATCGGCTGCGTAAAGGTCGCCGACGTCGAAATGCTGACCGGCGCGATGCCGGCCGGGCGGAGACCCGACGCGTCGAAGGTGACGGCTTGCGCAGGCTCGGTCAGCGAAAAGGTCACTGTGCCATTGGCGCAGGCCGCCGGCGCAACGCCGACAAAGGTCGTGCATGGCGCCGCCGGGAAGCTGTCATATTCGGGATCAAGATAGGTCAGCCCGAATGTCAGCGTCAGCGGCTCGACAGGCTGCCAGAGCGAGTCGATCTCGAAGCCGCGAACCGATTGCTCGCCGGCGTTCAGCAGAGCGAAGCTGGTGCCGATGAACAGGTTCGACTGGAAGTTATCGATCTTCTGATCGAACGCGGCGATGTTGATGTAACCGCCGTCGAACTTGGCCTTGACGCCGATCTCATACAGCGTGACGTCTTCCGGCAACGCTGCACGGCCCGGAGCCCGGTTTGGCGGACGGCTGTCCGACGAAAGATTGACGGCGGCGGCTTTCCAGCCTTTCGAGTAGGTGAAATAGGCGTTCAGCCAGTCGGCGAAGTCATAACCGGCGCGCAGGGTGTAGGTGACCTTGTCGCCTTTGAAAATGCCGTCATCGGCCGGGTCGGCCGGGTTCGGGAAGTTGATCTGCGGCGGGAAAATCTGGAAGGCGGCGAGAGCCAGCGCAGAGTTACAGGCCGGCGGCGGGTTTGCAGCCGAACATTGCGTAACAGCAATCGTCGACGCGGCGGCGACTGCGCCGGCATAGATCGGATTGCCAAGATTCGCCGGGATCGGCGGCACGCCTGTCAACGCCTGAAAGGCGCCGGCGAAGCCGACTTGCGGAAGGCTGACCTGCGTGAAGACGTCGGTGAGCAGGCTGTTCCCGACGACTTCTTTCTTGTCGTTGAGATAAGCGACGCCGCCGCTGATGGTCAGGCGCTCGGTGAGGTTGAAATCGAGCTGACCGAAGATCGAATAGGACGTGTTGTCCATTTCATAGTCGCCGAAGACGCCCTGACCCGGCTGGAAGAACACATTGCCGACGGCTGGCGCGCCGCCGAACAGCGCCGCTTCAAGCCCGCCAAGTGCGCCCGGGGCGCCTGCGCCTGCGACAAGGAGGTCGAAGAAGGCGCGGCTGTCCTGGCCGTAGACGACATCGCGCGACGACAGGACGCTTTCATCGAAATAGAAACCGCCGATCAGCCAGTCGATCGTGTTGTTGCCGGTCGAAGCGAGGCGGATCTCCTGGGTGAAGGTCTCGAACTCGCGCTCTTGCGGGTTGACGGCGATGTCGGCCGCGCTGAAGTCCGCATCGGTCTGGCTCGAGTCGCTTTGTTCGCGATAGGCGGTGATCGAGGTCAGCGCCGCCCCGCCGAAGTCCCAGTCCATCTGGCCGGAAATGCCCTTGCCGGTCAGCTGGTTGCGAACCGTCGCGTCGAACGCGATCGAGCGGTCGGTGTCGCCCGACGGATCGATCAGCAGCCCAAGTCCGAACGGCGGCGGCGCGCCGATGGCGAGAGTCCCCGGTCCGTTGATCAGCTGAATCGCGCCGCAGCAGACTTCGTCGATCTTGTTGTAATCGCCGATGACGCGGAACGACACGCTGTCGGTTGGTTCGAACAACAGATCGGCGCGAACCGCCCATCGATCGCGCTCGTTGACGTCGCTGCCGTCAACCTGATTGGTGTAATAGCCTTCGCGGTTGTTGGTGCTGCCAGACAGACGGAACGCTAGCTTGTCCGAGATTGGACCGGTCAGCGAGCCTTTGAAAATGACTTCGTCAAAGCGGCCATAGCTGGCCTCGACAACGCCGCCCCATTCGAATTCCGGCTTCTTCGTCGTGATCGCGATCGCGCCGGCCGACACGTTCTTGCCGAACAGGGTCGACTGCGGGCCGCGCAGCACTTCGACGCGCTCCAACACCGGCAAGTCGAGGATCGCCGCGGCGGAACGTGAACGGTAGACGCCGTCAATGAACACGCCGACCGAGCTTTCGATGCCGGGGTTGTTCGCACCGTTGCCGAAGCCGCGGATGATGAAGTTCGTCTGTGAAGAATTCTGCAACTGGCTGATGCGCAAGCTAGGCACCAGAGTCTGCAGGTCGAAAAGGTCCTGTACGTTCGACTGTTCGATAGCGGTCTGATCTACGACGCTGACTGCGATCGGCACTTCTTGGAGCGTCTGTTCGCGCTTGGCGGCAGTGACGATGATTTCGTCCGTTTGGGCGTAAGCGGCGGTCGACGCGATCGCGCCTGCCGCAGCGCCGCAAAGCAGACGTCCCGTGACCTTAACGAGACCCTTTGACACTTTCATTTATAACCCCTTTGTACGCCCCTCCCTGACGGGGCAGATTTCCGTTAACCGCATTTTTCGGCGGCGAACGCTAATTCCCCACTATTTGCTCGAACAATTGTATCCGTAAAGTAAACGCCGATGCGGAAACAGCGGCGGCGTCTCCTGAGTCACAAATTTACAACAAGCAGTTTACCAGATCGATGCGATTGAAACTGCTCTTGCTGCGATGCAGCAAAAGCAATCCGGGCGGCGGCCGGCATCGAAAATCATGGTGGGCGCGGCAGGGTTCGAACCTGCGACCCCTACGGTGTGAACGTAGTGCTCTACCGCTGAGCTACGCGCCCTCGATGGCGGCCCGGAAGCCGGTCAGGCGATCCTCTTAGTGATCGCGGCGCGGCGGTCAAGCGAT
>JBGSSK010000095.1:0-15636 GCA_041737095.1 Parvularculaceae bacterium
GGAACTCCTTGGCGGCTTGCGGCGGGCCGGCGACGACCATCTGCCAGGCCTCGCCGCGGAGGCGGCCGCGCACACCTACGCCGCCTTGTCGACGGTTACGTCGCGTCGCGGGGCGGCTCGGCTTTTCCAAGCTCTGCGCCCAGTTTTTGCAGAAATTCTCGAAGAGTTAGCGGCGCCTCAATCTGCTCATTCGCGTCTTGACGAGGCGATCGAAGCGGCTGTCGACCTTTATTTTCAGGCGCGCCGCGAAGAGCGGCCTGCGTAAGACCGACCGGCTGCGCCGCCTCGTTTCCCACCTCGACAAGCGAAAGCGCCCGTCGCTTGGCGAGCCGCCACATGCTGCGGCCGATCGCGGCGGCGTAATTGTCTTCTGAATCTTCCGCCATGAAGCCCTGCTTTTTCGGGTGACAGCGCCCCACTACTACTTGGGCGTGCGCCGACTCACCCTATGGTTGCGCTGTTGCGTCCTCTTACCAGCGATTCTTAACCGAATGGAGCTAAGCAATGGCTAAAGATGTTCGTAAAGAGCAACTTGTTCTCCTAAAATTTGAGCGAAAACTGGCGGGTCTCGCCGCCTTTGTGGCGGCCGGGTCGGCGAGCGCCGCTTCGGCGTCCGAAAAAATCAGTCCGGACGCCGCCTTTGGCGCCTATCAGGAGATTGCGTCGGCGCTGGCGCATCTTGCCGAAGTGACGGCGGCGGCGCACCAGACGCTCGAAGCGACCGCTGCTGCGGCCGGCGCGCGGGCGCTGGAAGCCAGCGGCGGCGTTCCGAAGGTCAATGTCGCGGAGGCTGTCCGATCGGCCCTTGGGCTTGGATAACTATCGGCTTCTATGCGGTATTTAACGCCGCCGTGATCTTTCTCGCCTGGCGGGCGCAGTCGTCGATCCTTTTGGCGGCTGCGACCGCCCTCGGCGTAGGCTGGATTTTTTCGTTATTGTGGTTTGCGATCGGCGGCCAGCAGGGGCTCACCTGGGGCTACGCGGTCATTGACGCCTGCCTCGCCGGCTTTTTCTGGCGATTGTCGCGCAATCGCCTGTTCCCGGCGGTGCTGTTCCACCTCCACGCATTTCTGGTTTGCTATTATCTCTATGTGTCGATCGTCGAATCGTCCGGCTGGTGGATCGCGGCGTTCATCAATCGCGTCTTTGAGATCGCGCTGCTCTATGTCGCGGGCTGCTCAATCTGGCGCATCCGGCATCTCGCCGCCAGAAAAAGGGAAGCGCGCTTGACGCGCGCTTCCAATGATCCCTTGCTGACGCAAGCTATGTAATCGCCTCAAAAAAAGACGTCAGGCGAAAAGTTTCGCCCAACCGCGCGGCGCGCGCTTTTTCCAGCCGCCGCGGTGCCAGGCGTCGGAAACAATCAGCGGCGCGACGCTGGTCGCCTCGGCGAAAACCATCTGTTCGTAGACGGTCGACACCTTGCCCCAGCTCGCCGCTTCTTTCAGCGTCGAGGAGGAGCAGGCGCCGTCGCGAACATCGGCGACCGTGATCTGCACCGCGTATTTATGCATTTCAACATCCTCATGACCGAGGATTTCGGCGCAGACGACGGTATCCTGCGCGAAGTTTTTCGGCACGCCGCCGCCGATCATGAAGAGCGCCGTCGTTCCGGCGGCGAGCTTGATCTCGGTCAGCTCGCGGAAATCGCCGGCGCTGTCGATCGTCAGGTAAGGCTTTCCGGCCTTGCGGCGCTCCACCTGGTGCTTGACGATGCCGAAGCCGGCCGAGCAGTCCGAGAACGCCGGCACGAAAATCGGCACGCCTTTTTCATAGGCCCGCTGGATCAGGGAATCCTTCTTCTTTGCGTTGCCCGCCGCAAGCCATTTGCCGATCTCGTGGATGAACTCCCGCGACGTGTAGGCGCGCGCCTCCAGCTGCTCGCAGATATCGTAGATCGTGTGATCGACGTTCTGCAGTTCCTCCTCGTCGATATAGGTGTCGTAGATGCGGTCGATGTAGAGCGAGCGCAGCGTATTGTCGTCGGGGATTTCATTCGCCTGGTAATGCTTGAAGCCGAGCGCTTCAAGGAAATCCATGTCGATGATCGACGCGCCCGTCGCGACGACGGCGTCGGCCATGTTGTATTCGATCATGTCGCGCCAGACATGCAGGCAGCCGCCGGCGCCGGTCGAGCCGGCCATGACAAGCCAGGTTGAACAATTTTCGTCCTCAAGCGCCATGTTGAGGATTTGCGCGGCGCGCGCCGCATCGCGCGAGGTGAACGACATCTTGCCCCAGGCGTCGATGATCGGGCGCGCGTCGAATTTCGTGATGTCGATATGTTCGACCTCGGTCGCGAGCAGCTCGGCTTTGCGATTGTCGGGTTTGACGGTCATGGCGATCGGTCCTTTCAGTCCAGTTGAAAACCGGATCCGGGCCGCGTCTTTGTCGACGCGCGGAGGGCCGTACAGGCGCGCCTATATAGATCGATCCAACAGGAGCGCAATAGCGCGCGATGATGACGCCGGCGTCAGGCCGTTGCGCCGCCTCCGAGCCGTGAGATTCGAGCGCCCGAGGCCAGCAACGCTTCCTCGCTGCGCCAGTAGACGCGCGCATAAGTGTAGAACGGGATGCGGGGGAAGAGATGGTGGATGAGGTGGAAGTTCTGGAAAAGATAGCCCCAGGTGAACGCCCAGCCGAGGAAGGTCTTTTGCGGAATGATCATGCGGGTGCCGTCCATGCGCTCGCGGCCGGCGTGCGGATGGTGCGGCGCCCAGTCGAGAATGACGCCGAGGAACGCCGCCGCAAGGATCGCCGGAATAATCCACCCAAATACCGCGACGTCAGCGTGGCCATTGGCGGCGAGGAGCCCCGCCGCGGCAAGCGGCGGCGCCATCTCGAGGGCGACGCGCAGCGCAAAGCGTGCGCTGCCGGGCGCCCCGGCCTTCCGCCGGTAAGCGTAGAAAAAATACGAAAACATAAGGAGCGGCGACCGCAAGATCGCGCCCGCGAGGCTGTCGGCGGCCATGTAAGCGTCAGGATCGAGCGTGCGATCATTGGTGTGCGAATGATGGGCGAGGTGGACGAACCGGTGAAGCGCGAAGGAGTGCAGGAACATCGCCGCCTGCAGCTCGCCGAAGATGAAATTAAGGGAGCGCGCGCTGCGATTGCGGCCATGGTAGTTTTCGTGGATCGCCTCATGAAGTCCGGTGTAGCCAACGATGAGGAACACAAAATTGACCGCCGCCGCCGCGGCGAGCGAGATCGCATCGCCGGTCGCCAACCAAAGCGTGACGCCCATGCCGCCGACGGAGAACACGGCAAAGGCCGCGAGCGGCCAGGCTACGCCCCGCCGCTCTTCCTGCGCGACCTTGTAGAGGTCGCCGATGGTCGCCGCCCGCGCCAGCATCGCGCATCCCGTGCTTTTTGCATTGCACGGCACAATAGTCCGAAGGAACGGGTGCAGGCAAGGCGCGCGCCGAGCGGGCGCCGATCAGGGGTTATGGTGTGACGCGCCGGTAAAAGTCGGCGATGTCGTCATGCGCAGCTTTTGCTTCGGCGAGCCGCCAATGTTGGTGGAATAGATGAAACATCCCGTCAAAGACGCGCAAAGTGACGTCGACGCCGGCTTGTCGGGCCTTTTCCGCGAAACGGGCTGAGTCGCCGAGCAAGATTTCGCGGGTCCCAACATGCAGGAGAATGGGCGGCAGGCCGGAAGGGTCCCCGGCCATCGGCGAGATTTCCGGATCGCTGACATCGGCGCCGCCGGCGTAAAGGCGGAAGAGTTCAACGCCGCTGTCGCGTCCGGTCGCGACGAATAGCGGGTCGCGGCCTTTGACGCTCTCATAGGTGTCGCTGGCGGCCTCCGCATCAAGGATCGGCGATTGCAGCATCGCGCCGGCCGGCGATTTCAGACCCAATCGCCGCCAACGATACAATGAAGCGAGGGCCAGCGAGCCGCCCGATGAATCTCCGACGATCATGATTTTGTCGGGATCGCATCCGTTGTCGAGGGCTCCGCGATAAACCAGCTCGATCTCGACCATCTGGGTCGGGTAGCGATGCTCGGGCGCCAGCGAATAATCAATCGCCAGCGCTTCGACGCCAAGGAGATGGCAGGATGGCAGGACGGCCGCCGCATTGGCGCGCGCCGAACCGCAAACAAGGGCGCCGGCATGGAGGTAAATGATGAGCGCGGTCGGGTCGTTGATTTTTTCCGGACGCAGCGACACGCAAGGCACGCCTCCGACGACGCAATCGGTCATGGAATAGGGAAAATCGATCTGGTTGAGCGTCGCCGCCCAGTCGCTTTCGGCGATGCGGCGCGCAATCGGACGCGTCAGCGGATTACGAAACGCTGCGAGCGATGGATAGGGACGACAATCCGCGAGCGCGTCTCTCGCGGCATTACTCAGATGTGCGCCGAAACGACGCTTCAACAAGGCCACAATGCTTCCCCCGCTTTAGCGCCGCCGAAGGTTTCACATCGGCGGCCCCTTGCGAGAGAGAAAGATAGCCTTCCAAACTAAACGGCGAGTTAACGCGTCGGTCGCTACTTGCGCGAGTGTGTGATCATCGTCGACTGCTGAGGCCGATTATCCTTTCGCCACACGCAGTGAAACGACGTTTTCGACTTCGCCGATTTCCCCGTACATCGAAGTCAGCGGGGCGTCATCGACGATCGCTTCGCCGAATTCGCCAAACCCGTTGAAACGGGTCGCCAGCGCGGCGCCGTAAGCGCCGGTCTGACCGAATTCGATGTAGTCGCCCTCGTGGATGTCGGACGGCAGCAGGAACGGACCCTTCAGGGTGTCGATCGAGTCGCAGGTCGGCCCGTAGAGCCTGAACGCCTTCAACTGACGACGCGGCCCCTTCTTCGCGCGCAACACCCGAGTCGGGTAAACGAGCCCGTCATGCGCCGCATCGAATAAGGCGCCGTAAGCGCCGTCATTCAGATAGAGCGCGTCGCCCTTGCGGAGTTCGACCCTGACGATGTGGCTGCCCGCTTCGGCGCAGAGCGCGCGCCCCGGCTCGCACCAAAGATCCGCGTTTTCAAGAACCGGCATGGATTCAAAGGCTGCAGCGATTTCCTCGATGTAGGATTTGAGCGGCGGCGGCGACAATTGCGGGTAGGCGACCGGGAATCCGCCGCCGACATCGACGATGTCGATCGTCACTTGCGCCTGCCGGATCAGATCGGAAACGATCTCCATCGCCGCCCGGTAGGCGACCGGCCGCATGCACTGGGATCCGACATGGAAGGAAACGCCAAGCTCCTCGCAGGACGCGCGCGCCTGTCGAAGCAGCACGACCGCTTCCTGGCCTGACGCGCCGAACTTGCCGTTGAGCTTGTGCTGCGCATGATCAGAGGAAACGGCGACCCGAACGACGAGATGCAGATCCCTTGCGCCGTTGGTTTCCTTGATGATCTTGTCGAGCTCGTCGAGGCTGTCGAGCGAAAAGGCGCGGATGCCGTAATCGAAATACGCCTTGCGGATCGCGAGACGTGATTTGACGGGGTGCATGAAAGCGAGCTTGGCGTCGGGGCAGCGCGCCGCGACCAGCTCGATTTCCGGCAGCGACGCCACGTCGAACGCCCTGACGCCGGCCTCATAGACTGCATCGATGATCGCCGGGTGGGGGTTCGCCTTGACGGCGTACAAAACGTCGCCCGGAAAATTACGCACGAAGAAATCCGCCGCCTTTCTGGCGGCGTGCGGGCGCAAGCAATGAACGGGGAGTTCTGGCCGGTCCGCTAGGACCAGCGCAAGCGCAGACTGGTGTCTGTCCATCTCATGGAACCTCGCTAAGCAGCTTCAACCAAGACGCCAATCTTGCGGAGAGGTTCCATGGGATTGACGAGACGCGCACATATGAACGTTTCACCAGTTTGTAAAGATTTCCCGAATGAAATTTCTCAGCCGGATCAACCGCTTGCTTGTCAGCAGCCTGACCGCGCTGCTGCTAACACATTGATTTTGTTATAAAAACCTTTCTCCAAGGATTGCCGCTGCGTTCAGAGCGCGGCAAATTACTTTCGCTAGCGTCACCTGATCCGCACGGCGCCGGCTGTTGCGGAGACTGCAAAAGGAAAGTGTATGAGTTCACATTCGCCGCTCGCCCTGCAGCTGCAAGGCTATCGCCTCGCCACCGCCGAGATCCTCTACCGGCTGCCCGATCATCCTGGGCTGCTGCAGACCTATGTCTGGCAGGATTACGATATAGCGCCGAGATACCCGGTCTTGAACCGGTTCCTCGATTTCTGGGCGCGCCAGATCCAAGGACCGCTGCATTCGGTCCGCGTCGCCGGAAAGGAAATCGTCTCGGCGGCGGAAATGCGGGTCGGGACACTTTTCCAGTTGCAATAGCGGGTGCTCGCTTGCGGCGGATGCGCCGTTTGAAGTAACCGCAGGCATGGTTCGCCTCTCAGTTGTCACAATTCTCGCCGTCGCCGTCGCGGCATGCGCGACGCCGATCAATCAACGCGCATTTTGCATGGCCGCCGATCCCGCACCGGTTCGGGTAACCGAGATTGACGGCGTCCAAGCCATTGAAATCAGGGTGCTAATCTACAATGTCGAGGGACTGCCTTGGCCGGCGCGCAAAGGACGGGCGCGCTACCTTGACAAGATCGGCGCCGAACTCGGCAATCTCCGCAAGACCGGCGCCGCCCCGGACATCGTCATGCTGCAAGAGGTCTTCTCGCCGCGCGCGGTGAAGATCCTTTCGCGCACGGGATACCCGAACATCGCGGCCGGACCGGGCGCGAAAGCGCAGCGACGATTGCGCAGCGCCGAAATTCCTGAGGCCTTTGTCAAAGGCCGGCGTCTGCTGAAAGGGGAGAAAGGACCAGTTCTTCTCGGCAGCGGCCTCTATGTCCTGAGCAGATTTCCCATCATTTCGGTCGAGACTGAGCCGTTTTCACGTCACGCTTGCGCAGGGCTCGACTGCATGTCGAACAAAGGCGTTTTGCTGGCGCGGATCGCTGTGCCGGGCGCGCCGACGCCGATCGACGTCTTCACGACGCATATGAACGCACAACATGCGTCACGCGTCGATATTGAAAGGACCCATGCGGCGCATGCGTTTCAGACCGACGAGAGCGCGATTTTCCTCAGTTGGGCGCGGGACGACCGTAATCCGCTGATCTTCGGCGGCGACTTCAATATGCGAAACGCACAAAGTCGCCTCGATCATTTCGCCTACCGAAAACCCTATGCGATCGTACGCCAATATTGCACGGTCGTCGTGACGGATTGCGACATCAAAATGTCGTGGGATGGCGATGAGCCGTGGCTCGATACTCAGGATCTGCAAGGATTCGAATCGGGAGAGATCGCAGACATCCGGCCGATCCGCGCCGAGGTGATTTTCGATCGTCCAGAGAATGGCGGAAAACTCTCCGACCATGATGGTTACCTTGTCGCCTACAGGTTGAGCTGGCCGGCTGCGCTGGCGCCGCTGCCGCAAGCCGGCGGCAATGTTTGCGTCGACGAAACCGGCGCCTGGTCGACGTCAACACAGGACTGATCGCACCGGCAATACGGACAAAAATGCTGCAATTCTCATGTATGCTGGATTCAAAGGCGGAGGAGACGCAGCCATCATCCGCAAGGTACGGACAATTTGGCGGAAAGGCGCCGCGGGGCGGTTTGCATCCGCACTACAAGCGCTTCACCAGCTCCGCCGCAAAGACCGACAGCGAATCGTCTCGTGCGCCCATGACGATCAGACGGTCGCCGGACCTTGCAAGGTCCAGGAGCCGCTCGCCGCACGCCTCGCGCGTCGCCAGCGCTTCCGCCTTTCGGCCATGGGCGCGGACGCCCGCCGCGATATCTTCGCTGCCGACGCTCTTGTCGACGGTGCCGCCGAAATAGACCGGCTCCGGCATCAGCAATACGTCTTCTGGCGCAAGGTTGCGGGCGAAACAGGCGATAAATTCCGACTTCATCTTCCTCAGCGGGCCATAGCCATGCGGTTGGAACATGATGAGGAGGCGGCCCGGAAAATCGTGCAGCGTCGTCAATGTCGCGGCGATCTTGTCGGGATTATGTGCGAAATCGTCGATGACGGTGACGCCTCCGGCCTCACCAACATGTTCGAAGCGGCGCTTGACGCCCGCAAAGTCGCACAGCGCGTGCGCGGCGTCGGTGAAAGAAACGCCGGCCGCCATCGCCGCCGCGATCGCCGCCAGCGCATTGGCGACATTGTGCCGCCCCGGCGTTTTCAAGAAGATCCTTGCATGTTCGCCGGTCCGCCATTCGGCCGCATCAAACGACACGCCGAACGGTTCGGGCGTGATCGCTGCGGCGCCGAGATCGCCTTTGTCATGCAGGATCGAATAGGTGATGGCGCGCCGAGCGCGGGGCGCAAGGCGCATCGCCTCCTGATTGTCGAGGTTGAGGACCGCGAGGTTCGCCTTCGCGACGAAATCGCCGAAAAGCGCGCGCAGCTCCTCCATCGACTTGTGGTCGAGCGAGACATTGTTCAGAACGGCGATCGCCGGCTGGTAAAGTGCGATCGTGCCGTCGCTTTCGTCCAGTTCGCTGACAAACGCGTCGCCGGCGCCGACGATCGCACTCGCGAAAAGCGCGGCAGGAGAGGCGAAGTTCTTCATCACGGCGCCGTTCATCACCGTCGGGTCCTTGCCGACGGCGTGGAGGATCCACGCGATCATTGCGGTCGTTGTCGATTTCCCCGAGGTCCCGGCGACGCCGATCGGCAGCGCCGCCGCATTGAAGAGGGATGCGAGAAGCTCGGCGCGCCCGATCCGCTGCGCCCCAAGCGCCGCCGCAGCGAGGATGTCCGGGACGGCGTCCTCGATGGCGGCGGAGGCGACAAGGATCTGACCGGCGCTGACGAGGCCTGAGCCGTCTTGCGGGAACAGATCGATCCCGCGGGCGCGCAGGAAATCGAATTTCGGGGCCGTCCGCCCTTGATCAAGCGCGCGGTCGGAGCCCGAGACGGCATGCCCTGCCGCCTGCAACAGCAGGGCGAGCGGCAACATGCCCGACCCGCCGATCCCACACAGGAAATATTGACGCTTTTCACCCATAGTCGAACGATCCTAAATCAACTGTCCGAACAACCTCTTATTCGCGCAACGGGTCAACAACATGGCGCAACCCGCCCTTTCGATCGCCGTCGTCGCGCCGGCGAACCGGCTTGAACCGGCGGCGGCCGAGAGGGTCGAGGCATTGGCGCGCGCCGCCCATGGCGACCGGGTCCGGCTGCATTTCCATCCGCAATGCTTTCTGTCAGCCGGACATTTCGCCGGCGCCGACGCGGCGCGCTCTCAAGCCTTTCTCGATGTCGCCAATGACCCGGCGTTCGATGCGGTCTGGTTCGCACGCGGCGGCTATGGCGCCTGCCGGCTTGAAGACGGCCTTTTCGGACGCCTCAACCGCGCTGCGCATCTCAAGACCTATCTCGGCTACAGCGATATTGGCGTCCTGCTCGCGCGCCTCGCCCGCGAAGGCGTCGGGCGCTCCGTTCACGGACCAATGCCGGCCGACATCAACCGGCAAGGCGGCGAGGTGGCGATCCTGCGTGCGCTTTCATGGTTCCTTGATCGCGACGCCGCCGCTGTCGAGCCTTCATGGCGCCGCGAGGAACCGGCTTTCGCCTTCAATCTCACGGTGCTCAGCCATTTTCTCGGCACACGCGCCGAACCGAATTTCGCCGGCGCCGTCATCATGATCGAGGATGTCGACGAGCATCTCTACCGGATTGATCGCGCGCTTTTTCATGTGACGTCGAGCGACAATGTCCGCCGCTGCGCCGGCATCCGTCTTGGCCGATTCAGCAAGATCCCAGAGAACGATCCGCCATTCGACAAGTCGGTTGAGGAAGTCGCCGCGGATTGGAGTCGGCGGTCGGGCATTGCAATCCTCGGCGCCGCTGATATCGGGCATGATGCGGCGAACAGGATTGTGCCATTCCCGGCGGTGAATGCGAAGAGCGCCTGAATGGCGCCGCTCCCGCAGCTCCGGCCGAAAGGCGTTAACCGACCAGCCGTTGACCCCGTCGCATCGAAGTGCTCAACCTTTGCGCCTTTTAATTCCGGGTGGAGACCAATTTGATTTTCGGCCTTGATGCGTTTGCGCCTTATGTCGCTGCGCTGGTGATCGTCGGAATGTTCGTCTCCTTCGCCCGCGAGTGGCGGCCGCCGGAAGTGTCGGCGCTGGCGGCGCTCGCTGTCTTTCTGGCTTTGGGGATCATCTCAAGCGACGATCTTGTCAGCGTGATCGCCAATCCGGCGCCGGTGACGATCGGTGCGATGTTCATCATGTCGGCTTCGCTGGTCAGGACGGGCGTTCTCGACGCGCTGGCGCGTGCGCTCATCAAGCGGGTCAGCAGCCGGCCCAATCTGGCGATATTCGGCTTTCTGTTCATTGTCGCGGCGCTCTCCGCATTCATGAACAACACGCCGCTCGTCATGCTGATGATCCCGGTCGCGCTCGCCCTCTCGGAGCAAGTAAAGGAAGCGCCATCGCGGCATATGATTCCGCTATCCTACGCCGCGATCCTCGGCGGGACGATCACGCTGGTCGGCACCTCCACCAACATTCTCGTCGACGGCGTCGCCCGCGAGCAGGGCATCGAGCCGTTCCATATATTCGAAATCGCGCCGCTCGGGATCATCACCGCGACCATCGGCGTCGTTTTTCTGTTCGCCTTTCGCCGGTTCCTTCCTGAACGGACAGCAATGGCGTCGCTGCTCGGCCGCAATGAATCGCCACGCTATATGGTCGAAATCGCCATCGAACGCGAGAGCCCGTATATCGGTGAGCGCGCCCTCGACGTGAAAGCCTTCAACGAGTCGGACAGCCGGCTTGTCGACGTCGTTCGCGGCGACGCGTCGCTGCGCCGCGAAATGCAGGACGTCGTTCTCGCGGAAGGCGACATCGTCGTGCTGCGCTCGCCGGTCAAGGAAATCCTCGGCTTCAAACAGACGCCTGATGTACAGTCGCCGGGCGGCGGGTTGCAGCCGCTCAGCGCGCGAACGTCGGTGCTTGTCGAAATCCTGCTTGCGCCGGGCGCTTCGTTCATCGGCAAGACCTTGCGGCACCTGCGCCTGCGCCGCCGGTACGGCGTCTATCCGGTGGCGCTGCATCGCCGCAGCGCCAATCTCGCCGATCGCTTCGAATATGCGCCGCTCGCTGTCGGCGATACGCTGCTGATCGAAGGCGCGCCGGAAGACCTGAAACGCCTTTGCGACGACAATGACCTTGTGAACATCGCGATGCCGCGCGAGCGCGCCATAAAGCGCAGCCACGCACCGATCGCGATCGCGACGATGATCGGCGTCATCGTCCTTGCAACGCTCAGCGTAATGCCGATCGCCGGCCTCGCGGCGATCGGCGCCGCGATCGTACTGGCGACGCGCTGCGTCGAAGCCGACGAAGCCTTTGAGGCCGTCGACTGGCGCATCCTGTCTCTCATCCTGGCCATGCTCGGCGTCGGGAAGGCGCTGGAAAATACAGGCCTCGTCGAAATAATCGTCGGAACGCTGGCGCCGGTGCTTATAGCGACGCCGCCGATGGTCGCGCTGGCGCTCGTCTATCTCCTCGCGATGACTCTGACGGAAACGGTCACCAACAACGCTGTCGCGATCATCGTCACGCCGGTTGCGATCGGCCTTGCCGAAACGCTCGGCGTCAATCCGCGTCCGTTTGTCGTCGCCGTTATGTTCGCCGCAAGCGCCAGCTTCATGACGCCGATCGGTTATCAGACCAACACTCTCGTCTATTCGGTCGGCGGCTATCGCTTCACCGACTATCTGCGACTCGGTACGCCGCTCAACGCCCTCTGCGCCATTATTGCGATCACGCTCATCCCGATTTTCTGGCCGTTCTGATTGTCTTTGCCGCAGCGACTGGGTTAGGGTCCGCGAGGTCCGGCGCAGTCTCACAATGAGGGCGCCCGAAAGGGAGTATTACATGAAGGCAAGATTGTTGATGTCGGCGGCATTGGCGGCGGCGCTGCTCGCAGCCCCGGCCTGCGCCAAGAAGAAGGAGGCCGTCGAAGCGCCTGCCGAAGCGGCGACGGCGGCTTCGACCGCGCCGGCGCCCGATCCCGCCAATTTTGCAACGGACAATGAAGTGAAATCAGGAAAATTTCTCGCCGACAATGCGATCCGCGCCGGCGTCAAGACGACGCCTTCCGGGTTGCAGTACCTGGTGCTGAGCGAGGGCGCCGAGGGCGGATATTCTCCGAAAGCGGAGGATATCGTCGATGTGAATTATGTCGGCACGCTGATTGACGGCCAGGAATTCGACAGTTCAGCAAAGCATGGCGCCGTCGCCAGGTTCCCCCTTAATCGCGTGATCAAAGGCTGGACCGAGGGCGTCCAGCTGATGAGCGAGGGCGACAAATACCGCTTTTTCGTGCCCGCTGAACTCGCCTATGGCGCGGAAGGAACGCCCGGCGGTCCGATCGGCCCCAATGAGGCGCTGATCTTTGACGTCGAACTCGTCAAAGTTTCCAGCCCCGAACGCAATCTGGCGGCCGCGGAAAAGTTTCTCGCCGAAAACGCGAAAAAGCCGGTCGTCAAGTCAACGGCGACCGGCCTGCAATATGAAATGCTTTCGGAAGGCCCCGCCGGCGGCAGGTCGCCGACCGACGCCAACAAGGTCAGCGTTCATTACGAAGGTCGGCTGCTTGACGGGACGGTCTTTGATTCTTCCTATGAGCGCGGCGAAACGATCGAATTTCCGCTGGCGCGCGTTATTCCCGGATGGACCGAAGGGGTACAGTTGATGAGCGAAGGCGACAAATTCCGCTTCTTCATTCCGCCGCAACTCGGTTATGGCGCCGAAGGTACGCCCGGCGGACCGATCGGCCCCAATGAAGCGCTGATCTTCGACGTCGAATTGCTGAAAGTCGTCGACTGACGATCGAACCGAACAGTCGGGGCAAGGGAGAGGCGCCTTCAGGCGCCTTTTTCTTTCCTGGCGTCGCTGGCCGTCTCGTGCGCGCTGGCGAGGCCCGACACAAAGGCGCGGACGCCGCGCCGCAGGTTCGACAAATTATAACCGCCTTCCTGCACGACGAGCGTTTTGGCGCCGAGCTTGCCGATCTCCGCGCCGATGTCACGCATGCCGTCGACAGTGATGAACATGTCGCCTGTCGGATCGCCCTTCATGATGTCAGCGCCGAAGCAGACGATCAGGTAAGTCGGCGAGAAGTTGCGGACGCGGTCGATGGCGCGTTTCAAGGTCGACACATAGCCCTGATTGTCGACGCCCGGGCGCAACGGATAATTCCGGTTGAACCCCTCGCCAGCGCCGCGACCGCGCTCGTCGTCAAATCCCGCGTAGAAAGGATAGCACGCCTCGGGGTGGCCGTGGATTGAAATCGTGAGAACATCGGCGCGCTCATAGAATATATCCTGCGCACCATTGCCGTGATGGTGATCAATGTCGAGAAGTGCGACCCTGTCGCGCTTCGAGAGGTAATGGGCGGCGATCGCCGCATTGTTGAAATAGCAAAAACCGCCGAAGACGCGCCGTTCCGCGTGGTGTCCAGGCGGTCGCACGATCACGTAGGCGAGCGACGATTTTTCTTCCGCCATCAGACGCGCGCCCGTCAGCGCCGCGTCGACGGCGCGCCGCGCAGCGCGATAGACGACATTGGTGATCGGCGTCGATGTATCCATGCAGAAATAGCCGGCGCGCATGTCCCAGTTTCGCGGCAGCCTGTCGGCATGGCGCAAGGGAAATATTTCTGGGTACAGAATGCGCCTTTCAGCGATCTTCGTCTCCGACTCGCGCAGGAACGTCACCATTCGCCGATCATGCACCGCCTCGATGTGATCGATACCCCACTGGGCCGCCTTGTGCTCGCGAACCGCCAGTCCGTCGAGCGCCTGGCGAATGGCGCTGACTCGCGCCGGGCGCTCGAAATAGCCGCGGAAAGGCGAGTGCTCGATCGACGGCGCTTCGTCAGCGGTGACGACAAGATCAAGCGGGCGGCTGAATTTCGGCAAGGGCGCCCGAGCGCTTGTCGAATAGCGCGGCGGCCGGATGACGACCGGATCATCCTTGACGCTGTCGACGATCGACTGGACAAGCGCGCTTTCGGGTCCAAGGCCGGCCTTTGCAAGGAGGATGCGTTCGATCACAGACCGCAGCTTTTTGCGCGACAGCGGCGCCGCATTGCCCATCGCGTCGTGCATCAGGAAACCCGGATCGCCGAGATTATGAGGCGTCACCGCCTTTTCGAAGGCGGTCCCGATGATCGGTCGCCCGCCGAGGTCCTCATAAAAGGCGAGTCGCTTTTTGTTCAGCGGGAGGAGCGTCTCGTTGACATGCGGACCCGGCTCGTCAGGCAGCGATTCGAAAAACAGCCGCCGGGCGCCGCGCTTTTTCAGATCGTCCCGCATCGTCTCGTAAATGGCGCCGCCGATGCCGCGCGCGGCGCGGGTCGGGTCCGACGCAATATAGTCGAGATAGCCGGCCTTCAGGTCCGAGAAATAATAGGCGAGCGTGAAGCCGATAACCTTGTCCTTTTTTACCGCGGCCAGAATTATCGCTTCGGCCCCCGGCGGATGGTCGCCATGCGCCAGCGCTGCGATCTTCGCTGCGTAATCCGGGTAGAATTCGAACGCCTTCAGATAGACGTCGAGGACGCCTTTCAAATGCCCGTCGAATTGCGGGTCCGCCCCGGCGATGACGCGGGTGAATCTGAGCAAGGTTTTCCTGGTCCTTCCAGCGCACCGTCATCAGCGGCTATCGTCCGACGCGTCCGGACGGTATAATGCGATTGCAGCGGAATGACAAAACGGCGTGATGAACAGGCTTGAGGTGAAGAATGACCGTCTCGATCTTTTTGCGACGACGGTTCTGACTTTCGAGCTGGAAGAGGCGGCGCTCAACCGATCGCTTACTGAGCATTTTATGACTGATCTGCGCTATCGTCGCGACGATCAGGCGGAGCTCTCCGACAGCCTAAATCTGATGGATCTTGCGCCTGACATTAAGGCGTTCGCAGAATTGCAGGCGCGTTTTGAGGCGGCGCTTGGCGATTATTGCCGCGCTGTCGGCTGGCGCGGCGAGTTCGATCTCAAGATGCAGATGTTTCCGAATGTCGCGCCGGCGCGCCATTATGTGCCGTCGCACAATCACGTCGCGCATGTCGCGGCGGTCTACTATGTCAAGACGCCGGCGTTCAATGATCGGCCGCTGATCGATACGGTGTCCGAAATGCCGGATTACTGGCGGCCGGAGGAGGGGGTCCTAATCCTCCATGATCCGCGATTCAACGCCTCGCTGATGGGCGGCTGGCAGCATTTTGCTCGCGTCTATCCGAAGCCAGGTCTTCTCATCATGTTTCCGGCGTTTCTCTGGCACGAGGTGACGCCGCATTTTTCGAGTGAACCGCGACTTTCGGTCGCCGCGAATTTCACGCTGACGCCGAAGGGCGCGGGCGGTCACGAGCGGACGCTGGATTTCAGCGTTTAAACCGACTCGCGTCGATCAGGCCGTCGGCGCCAGCGCGCTCGAGCGGCGGCTGAAGATGAAATAGACCGCCAGCCCGACCGCCATCCAGGCGAAGAACCGGAATTGCGTCGCCGAGGGCAGGCTGAAGAAAAGATAGAGACAGCCGATGATCGCCGCCGGCGCGACGACAAAGGCGAACGGCGTTCGGAACGGCCGCGGTCGCAGGGGCTCGCGCCGGCGCAGGACGAGC
>JBGSSK010000114.1:0-2635 GCA_041737095.1 Parvularculaceae bacterium
CAGTTGACGCGGGCAACCCGCGAGGGCGGCGTCCTGACGCCGGCGGAGCGCCTGTCGCCGACCGAGGCGCTGGAAGCGATCACGATTGACGCCGCCTTCGCCCTCGGCCTTGAGGCGGAACTCGGTTCGATCGCCCCCGGCAAGAGCGCGGATTTCACTGTCCTTGACGCCAATCCGCTGGCGACGGCGCGCGACCGATGGGGAGAGATACCTGTCTGGGGCGTCGTGCTCGGCGGCGAGAAACGCCCGCTGGCGGGCGGCGGGTGACGCCCTGATCGACACAAAAAAGCCCCGGCGGTCGCCCGCCGGGGCCTGGTTTTCGCACGCAAAGGCCGCGAGGGCCCTACGGCTTGTTGCGCTCTTTCAGCGCGGCGCCGAGAATGTCGCCGAGCGATGCGCCGGAGTCCGCCGATCCGTATTGCTCGACGGCGTCTTTTTCTTCCGCCACTTCGCGCGCCTTGATCGAGAGCGAAATGCGGCGCGACACCTTGTCGAAACCGGTGACGCGGGCGTCGACCTTGTCGCCGACCGCAAAGCGTTCGGGCCGCTGTTCATTGCGATCCTTGGAAAGGTCGGATTTGCGGATGAAGGCTTTCGGGCCGCCTTCGCCGCCGACCTGCACTTCGATGCCGCCCTGTTCGATCGCCGTCACTGTGCAGGTGACGTCGTCGCCGCGATTGATTGCGCCGACTGAATCCATCGGATCGGACCCGACCTGCTTGATGCCGAGCGAGATACGCTCCTTGTCGGGATCGACGTCGAGGACTTTCGCCTTGACGACATCGCCTTTGGTGTAATCCTTGATCGCTTCCTCGCCCGACTTGTTCCAATCGAGGTCCGACAGGTGGACCATCCCGTCCATCTCTTCGGTGAGGCCGACAAACAGGCCGAACTCGGTGATGTTCTTCACTTCGCCCTCGATAACCGACCCGATCGGGTGTTCCTCGGCGAAGCGCTCCCACGGATTGTCGAGGCACTGCTTGAGGCCGAGCGAAATGCGGCGCTTGTTCTCGTCGACTTCGAGCACCATCACTTCGACTTCCTGCGAGGTCGAGACGACCTTGCCTGGGTGGACGTTTTTCTTGACCCAGCTCATTTCCGAAACGTGGACAAGGCCTTCGATGCCCTGTTCGAGTTCGACGAAGGCGCCGTAATCGGTGATGTTGGTGACCCGGCCGCGGAACTTGGCGCTGATCGGGTATTTGGCCGCGACGCCCTGCCAGGGATCCGGCTGGAGCTGCTTGATGCCGAGCGAAATCCGGTGCGTGTCCGGATTGATCTTGATGATCTTGACCTTGACCGTGTCGTTGACGCCGAGAACTTCCGACGGATGATTGACGCGGCTCCACGACATGTCGGTGACATGGAGAAGTCCGTCGACGCCGGGCGCAAGCTCAACGAATGCGCCGTAATCGGTGATGTTCTTGACGACGCCGTCGCGCGTGTCCCCTTCGTTCAGTTCGCGGACGACTTCCTGGCGATGCTCGGCGCGATCCTCCTCGAGGATCGAGCGGCGCGATACGACTATGTTGCCGCGGCGCTTGTCCATCTTCAGGATGCGGAAAGGCTGCGGGATGTTCATCAGGGGCCCCGCGTCGCGGACCGGTCGAATATCGACCTGGCTGCCGGGAAGGAACGCGACCGCGCCGCCGAGATCGACCGTGAAGCCGCCCTTGACGCGATTGAAGATGACGCCCTCGACGCGCGCTTCGCCCTGGAATTGTTCCTCGAGTCGATCCCACGCTTCCTCGCGGCGGGCCTTGTCTCGGCTGATCACCGCTTCGCCATTCGCATTCTCGATGCGCTCGACGAAGACTTCGACCTTGTCGCCGACCTTGAGGCCGCCCGGCTGGCCGGCATGGCCGAATTCCTTCAGCGGCACGCGACCTTCGGTCTTGAGACCGACATCGATGACCGCGACGTCTTTTTCGATGGCGGTGACGATTCCGGTAACGACATTGTCTTCGAAGGTGCGGCGATTGAGCAGCGAAGCTTCGAGCATTTCCGCAAAGTCATTGCGGCTCGGGTTGGAGGTCTGGATTTGGGACACGTGGTTGGTCAGTCCTTTTGTTTCAGCATTTCAGTGCCGACCGGTTCGTCCGGCGGTCTTCCCGGCGCTTGCGGCGCCAGGCGATGAAAGCCTTGGTGAGGTTCAAATAAGCGGCGCTCTGCGTTTGACGGACACAAAAACCGTTCTGCCGGTTCGCCCCCGAAAGCTGGCCCTGGATTTGGGTCCCGTTATCGGAACCCCGGTCAGCCCTCGCAGCGTCGAAGAACGCCATCGATCACGCGGCGCGCCGCCGCGAAGGCCGCCTCTATAGTCAAATGGCTGGTGTCTAGCAACTCCGCATCCTCGGCTTGCGTCATCGGGGCGTCGGCGCGCGCCGCGTCGCGGGCGTCCCGCTCCTTGAGGTCGGCGAGAACGTCCGCCTCTACCAGCCCGGGCCTCGCGTCCTGCAGCTCCAGGAACCGGCGGCGGGCGCGGATTTCGGGGCTGGCGACCACGAAAAACTTCACCGTCGCATCCGGGCATACCACCGTGCCGATATCCCGCCCGTCGAGAACTGCGCCCGGCGCGCCGCCGGGCGGACGGCGGGCGAAGTCGCGCTGGAAGTCGAGGAGCGCCTGGCGGACC
>JBGSSK010000136.1:0-1784 GCA_041737095.1 Parvularculaceae bacterium
CTCCCGATAAAGCCGCATCGTTCAAAAAAAAGTCGCATCACTGCTCCGCCGGTCGCCGCCCCGGGGCGGCGGTCGGCGCGGATTGGCGGCCAACCCCCTTGAACCCGGGCGAAGCGATCTTACCTAGCGTTGTGTCGGAGGCCAATCGGCTCCGGCGGCGCAGCGGTCGCCCGTCGCGGGGAGCGCTGCCGACATTAACCTTGCTTCTCGAAGGAGGATGACCATGCGAAGCTATGACCTGACCCCGCTTTACCGCACCACCGTCGGTTTTGACCGGATGTTCGATCTGCTCGACACGCTCGGCAAGTCCGAAGCGACAGGATACCCGCCCTACAATATTGAGCGCGTCGATGAGGACCGCTACCGCATCACCCTCGCGGTCGCCGGCTTCGGCGAAAGCGACCTCGAGATCGAGCTCCATGAAAACGCCCTGAAGGTCGTTGGCGCACGCCCCGACGTCGATGACGGCCGCACCTACCTTCATCAGGGGATCGCCGGCCGCTCCTTCGAGCGCCGCTTCCAGCTCGCCGATCACGTCCGGATCGAAGGCGCGAGCCTCGTCAACGGCCTGCTCAATATCGAACTGCGCCGTGAAATTCCCGAGGCGAAAAAGCCGCGCAAGATCGATATCAACTCCAACGGCGCCAAGGTCGAAGTCCTGAAGGCGTCGAACGCCGCCTAAACATTTTCGAAATCGTCGCGCCGCCCGCCCCGGGCGGCGCGACCCCGAAAGCCCGCCCCATCCCCACCCGGGCCGGCGGTTTCGTTTAAAACAGCCAGAAGCTTTTTCGCCTTGTCGAAGATTTCCGCATTGGCGGCGAGGATTGATCCCTCATGCATCGGCGACGGGCCGCCATTGATTTCGGCGACCATGCCGCCGGCTTCGCGCACCAGGATAATGCCGGCCCCGACGTCCCAGCAGTTGAGATCGCGTTCCCAATAAGCGTCGAAGCGCGCCGCGGCGACGAAAGCGAGATCGAGCGCCGCCGAGCCGAACCGCCGGACCCCGGCGGTCTGCGACAGCACGGCGTCGGCTTCCTTGAGGGCTCGCTCGCGACCCGGACGACCCATAAAGGGCAGGCCGGTGGCGAACAGGCATTCCTCCAGCGATTTTCGGGATGAAACGCGTATGCGCCGATCGTTCAGCCAGGCGCCTTCGCCTTTCTCGGCCCAGAAAAGCTCATTGGCAGCCGGATTGAAAATGACGCCGGCATAAGGCTGCCGGTCGCGTTCAAGACAAATCGAAATCGCGAATTGCGGCAGGCCGTGCATGAAATTCGTGGTGCCGTCGAGCGGATCGACGACCCAGCGGTTGGAATTGTCGGCGCCGATGATCTCGCCGCGCTCTTCCATGACGAAGCCGTATTTCGGACGCCCTTTGTGCAGCTCCTCGAATAGCGTCTGTTCGGCCTTGAGATCGGCGGCGGTGACGAAGTCCGCCGCAGCCTTTCGCGAACTCTGCAGGCCGTCGAGTTCGCCGAAATCGCGCGCCAGCCCGCGCGCCGCCTTTCTGGCGGCGTTAATCATGACCGTTATCACGGCGGAGACGTGCGGCATTGGCGATCCTTGGCGGCTGGCGGGAAAGCGGCGCACCATAGCGGCGGTCCCCCATGGCGCAAGGGGCGGCGGGAAGCGGCGGCGGTAATGGGTCCGGACGCGCGCTCTTTGGCGCCGCCCTTCGGAATGGTTTATGCACGGCGGCGCTCGGAGGCCGCCCGTTTGGACAATCCGCCCGATAAACCGCCATCCGAACCCGCCAGCCCGGCGGCCGCCGCCGGCGCGTC
>JBGSSK010000194.1:0-16637 GCA_041737095.1 Parvularculaceae bacterium
TGGTACCGCCTGCTGGTCTCGAACCAGCGACCTCTAGATCCACAATCTAGCGCTCTAACCAACTGAGCTAAGGCGGCGTGCGGTCGGGCGTTCGCCCATCGACGCGGGGCCGGAACCTAGTCGGGGCCCGGCCTGAATTCAACTGTTTCTGGGTCGCCGCCCCGGCTGCTCCGCCGGCATCTACTGGCCGCGCGGCGGCAGGGTAGCGATGATTTCTTTTATCTGGGCGATTCGGGTCGCGTCCGCCGGGTGGGTCGACATGAATTCAGGCGGTTTTGCACCGCCCTGCTGGCCCATCTTGGTCCAGAATTTCACCGCTTCATTGGCGTCGTAGCCGGCGCGGTTCATGTAGACGAGCCCGAGCTTGTCGGCTTCAAGCTCGTGCTTGCGCGAGAACGGCAGCAGCACGCCATATTGGGCGCCAAGGCCAAGGGCGCCGAGGGCGAGCTGGCCGGTCTGACTGCCGGCGCCGATCGCCGCCTGCGCCGTTTGCATGGCGACGCTCGCGCCGACCTGCTGCGAGTAGCGTTCGCCGGAATGATTGGCGCGAACATGCGCGATTTCGTGCCCGACGACGGTCGCCAGCTGGTCATCATTGGCCATGATATCCATGATCCCGGTGTAGACCGCGAAATGATTGCCGGGGAGCGCAAAGGCGTTCAGCGCCTTCGAATCAAAAACCTGCCAATCCCATTTAGACGGATCTTCGCCGGCGGCGCGCAGCACCCTCGGCGCGACACGGTCGAGCCGGCTCACATATTTCGGATCGGTCGACGCTTTTTCCTTTTTCTTCACATCAGCCCAAGCGGTCGTTCCGAGCGACGCCATCTGGCTGGAAGGAACGAAAGCGAGCTGGCTCCGGCCGAGTTCGTCGTTGTAGGCGCAGCTCGCTGCAACAAGGAACACGCCAGCCGCCGCCGTTCGGCCAAGCACTGAAACCGCCCATGAATGAGCCATAGAACCCTCCCTTGAACCTTCCTGCATTGTAGAAGCTGAGACGTTCAAGAACAACCTTCGCCTCCTCAAGGTTCCAGAACGCTGTCCCAATAGAGAAAATCCTGCCAGCTTTCATGCAGGTAATTCGGCGGAAAGGCGCGACCCCGCTCGTTGAGTTCGAACATGGTCGGTTTCACTGGTTTCTTGGCGGGGATCATCTTCGCCTGCGTCGGCATGCGCCCGCCCTTTTTAAGGTTGCAGCACGAACAGGCGGCGACGATGTTCTCCCAGGTCGTTCGGCCGCCCTTCGAGCGCGGCACGACATGATCGAATGTCAAGGCGTCGCGCTCTCCCGCCCCGCAATACTGGCACGTGAAACCGTCGCGCAGAAACACGTTGAAGCGAGTGAAAGCTGGCGCGCGCGAATGATTGACATAGGTCTTGAGCGAGACCACGGACGGCAAGCGCATCTTGAAATTCGAGGAACGGACGATCGTGTCATACTGCGCGACGACATCAACACGCTCAAGGAAGACCGCCTTAAGCGCATCCTGCCATGACCAAAGCGACAGCGGAAAATAGGACAGCGGCCGAAAATCCGCGTTGAGGACAAGGGCCGGACACCCGTCGGGCGCATGTGCGGCTACATGCATCGCGACGCCCTCCTGCGAAGGGCGAAAGCGCCTGCAACCCGGACGACGATTTTGCCAATGCTACAGAAAGCCTACCCTCCATCCTTGCCGCCCAGAACCTACATCAAGTTGCTCGGCTGGGGAAAATCTTTAGCTGATTCCCCATGACCATAATTTGACAATTTTCCCCAAAATTGTCGGCATGCCGCCCCTATATGGGCGCACGTCCGCGCAAATGCGCATAATAGGTCCACAAGATGTGGGCCGCGACGCCCCGCCACGGCGTCCAGCCGGCGGCGGCGGCGTCGAGCTGACTTTGGCTGAAACCAACCTTGGCGGCGGCGTTGTACGCATGTTTCAGCGCCACATCATTTCGCGGCCAGATATCGACCCGGCCCTCGCAGAACAGCAGGTAGATCGCTGCGGTCCATGGACCAACGCCCCGGATTGAGGTCAACGCAGCGGCCGCAGCCTGATCGTCGAGCTTTGAGATTTTCACAGGATCGAATAATCCGCCGTCGATCGCCGCCGCCAACCCGACGACGTAGCGCGCCTTCGGCGTCGATAACCCCATTTGCTTCAAACCGGTCTCACCGACGCGGGCGAGCGCCGCCGTTGACGTGCAGTCGAATTTATCGGCGCACCGCTTCCAGATCGCTTGCGCGCTCGGCACCGAGACCTGCTGTTCAACGATGATGCGGAACAAGCCTTCGAACCCGCCTGGGCGACGGCGGATATGCGGCGCGCCGATCGCAGCGACCGCACGTCCCAGCCCTTTGTCCTTTTTCGCCAGCGCGCTCGACTGCCGACTTACGTCGCTGAAAATGTCGATCGTCGCGGGCGATGCTGGCATCAAAATGAGTTTTCGGAGAGCAGCGTGCGGACATCGCCTTTGAGTTCTTCGACGAAATGGGCGGCCATATATTCGCCCATCGTCACCCCCGAAGCAGCGATCGCTCGCAGGGGTTCTAGGAAATGAGTCTCATCGATCGCCATCGCACCGGCTCGCGCACGCCGCCGCAATCCTTCGCGCGAGATCTCGACCACTTCGCGCGCAACATCTTTCACACTACGTCGTCCAATTGTCGCCTTTAGCCCGTAATGCGCCGCATCCATTCGCAAAGCGTCGCGCATTTCCGCAGTCCAGTTCTTGGCGACGTCCCAAGCGGCCATCAAGGAATCGGAATCGTAAAGAAGCCCTACCCAGAATGCGGGAAGCGCGCAGATCCGGGCCCAGGGACCTGAGTCGGCGCCGCGCATTTCGAGGAACCGTTTCAGGCGAACCTCCGGAAAGGCCGTCGACAGGTGGTCTTCCCAGTCAAGGATATGCGGACGTTCGCCGAGCAGAATCGGCAACTTCCCCGCCAGAAAATCGCGAAATGAGAGCCCCGCTGCATCTAGATACTTGCCGTTGCGTCGCGCGAAATACATTGGCACGTCGAGCATATAGTCACGATAGCGTTCGAAGCCGAAGCCGTCTTCGAAGACGAATTTCAGCAGACCTGTTCGATCAGGATCGGTGTCAGTCCATATCCTCGCGCGCCAAGACGCCCATCCCGACGGCTTGCCTTCGACCAATGACGAATTGGCGAACAGGGCGGTCGCTATCGGCTGCAGGGCGAGAGAGGTCCGAAATTTTGCGACCATGTCGGCTTCGCTCGCAAAATCGAGATTGACTTGCACGGTGCAGGTTCGGTGCATCATGTCTAGACCGAGACTGCCTACCTTGGGCATGTAATTGCGCATGATCGTGTAACGCGACTTCGGCATCCTCGGCATTTCGTCGCGCGTCCATGTCGGTGCGAAGCCCATCCCGAAAAATGCAATGTTGAGCGGACCCGCAACCGCCTTAACCGCATCGAGGTGCCGCCCCGTTTCGTCACAGGTCTGATGAATTGTCTCAAGCGGCGCGCCGGACAATTCGACCTGGCCGCCTGGCTCTAGCGATACTGACGCACCCTCGCCTTTGAGGCCGATCGGCAGAGCATTGTCGGTAAGTATCTCCCAGCCCGTTTCGAGGCTGAGTTTTTCGAGAATGGCGCGAATGCCGCTTTCACCTTCGTAGGCGACGGGCTTCAGCGTTTCACGACAGAAGATGAACTTCTCGTGCTCCGTGCCGATTCGCCATTGGTCCTTCGGCTTTGAGCCTTCGGCTATATAAGCCGTCAGCTCGTCCAGCCTTTCGATCGGCGGAAGTTCGCCCGACGCCTGCCGTTCAACACTCACGCCATTCTCCGCATTTGCCTCGCGGTCTCTGGGACCGGCGATCCAAATCGGCTTTATCCGTCTTGACCCGACTCGCCAAGCGATTTGCGCTCACGCAATGGTGAGTATGGCTAGTCGCCTGTCGCCGTTCAGCGGGCGGAAAGATCGCCGGCGGCGGCTTGCCACAAGGAGACCGCGGCGATCGCCGCCGTATCAGCGCGCAATATCCGCGGACCCAGAGTGACCGGGCGTATAAACGAAAGGGCGCGAAGCCAATTTCTCTCTTCAGGCGAGAATCCGCCCTCGGGGCCGATGAGGAAAGCAGCTTTTTCCGCCGGCTTGTCGCGAAGCGCATCAAGCAGCGGCGGCGCGCGCCCATCTCGGCCGCCCCAATCCTTCGATGGGTCGCTACCCGCTTCGTCGCAATAGAACAAGGTTCGCGTCTTGTCCCAATGGAGCAGCAATTCGGCAAGCCGCAATGACTCGGTGACCGGCGGAACCGAAAGTCGGCCGCACTGCTCTGTCGCTTCTCGCGCAATCATTTGCAGACGATTGACACGCAGCCGGTCGGCATTGGTGCGATCGGTCAGAACCGGGATAAACATGGCGACGCCGAGCTCGGTTCCCTTCTGGATGATCATTTCGACCGGTCCGCGCTTCAGCGGCGAAAAAAGCAGCTGGATATCAGATTCCGCTTCAGGCGGGCGCATCTGCAGCAAAATTTCAGCGACGACGCCCTTTTTGTCGATCTCGCGTATGCGCGCCGAAAATTCGCCATCGCGCGCATTGAACAGCAGCAGTTCGGCCCCGGCCTCGCGTCGCAATACGGCGCGGAGATAATGCGCCTGATCCTGAGTCAAGCCTATTGCGGCGGCCGGCGACAGGCGAGCATCGAGATATAGGCGCGGGATCATGCGATCATCAGCCACGCAATCATCAGAGTGTCAATCTTCAGTCGTGACGACCGGCGTCTCTTGTCATCTTGGGACGCCACAGTGTTTAAAGTGGAAAAAACTTGCGAAGCTCAAGGCTGTCGATGTGTCGAATCCGAAGCATATGAACGAATTCGCCGCGCCCTCTGATGCGCCGCGCGATAATTGGGTCGATCGCTATGCGCCCGCGGCCGCCAAGCCTTATTTGAGGCTGATGCGGGCCGACAGGCCGATCGGTTCGTGGCTATTGCTGCTGCCATGCTGGTGGGGACTGGCGTTAGCGTTCGCCGAAAGCGGCGACGTTGCTGACCTGTTATTTTTCGCGGCCTTGTTCGCCATTGGGGCAGTGACAATGCGCGGCGCCGGTTGCGCCTATAACGACATTCTCGACCGGGACTTCGATGCCCGCGTTGCGCGCACAGCGCTAAGGCCCATTCCTTCAGGACAGATCAGCGTCCGTAACGCAGCGCTATTTCTCGGATTTCTTTGCGCGATCGGGCTCATCATTTTGCTGCAATTCAATTCCTTTACGATATTTCTGGGCGTCGCTTCGCTTGCGCTCGTCGCAGCCTATCCATTCATGAAGCGCATCACGTGGTGGCCGCAGGCCTGGCTCGGGCTTACGTTCAACTGGGGCGCCTTGATGGGGTACGCCGCCATCGCCGGAAATCTTTCGGCCGCATCCTTGCTGCTTTACGCGGCCGGCGTCGCGTGGACACTCGGTTACGACACCGTTTACGCTCATCAAGACAAAGACGATGACGCGTTGATCGGCGTTAAGTCTTCGGCCCGCGCGCTCGGTGCGAGAACAAAGCCGGCTCTGGCGGTGTTTTACGGCTTCACAATCGCGCTAACCGCCGGCGCGGGGTTAGCCGCCAGCTTGCCCTCGTGGCATTTTGCTGCTTTGGCGGGACCGGCGGCGCATTTTGTCTGGCAAATCAGGTCGATCGAAATTGACATTCCGGCGCGATGCCTGGCCGTCTTCAAGTCAAATCGCGACGCCGGGCTATTGATTCTCGCGGCCTTGTTATTGGCGGCGGCGTTGGAGCGGCTCTAAATGTGACTTCGTTCCCGCTCAGTTTAATGGAGACAATCGTCATGATCGATCGGCGCAGATTGCTGGTTGGCGCCGCAGTCGCGATTGGCGCATCGATGCTCACGGCAAGGGCTGATTCAATGAAAAAAGATCCGAAAACCATACCTGACTATGACAAGTGGCAGCTTTCCGACAAGGAATGGAAAACGCGCTTAGGCGCGGAGGCCTATGCGGTCCTGCGCAAGGAGGCGACGGAGCGCCCTTGGACGAGCCCGCTCAATGGCGAGAAACGCGAGGGCGTTTACGCATGTGCGGGGTGTGGGTACGATCTGTTCTCATCCGACAAGAAGTTCGATTCCGGCACCGGCTGGCCTTCGTTCTTCGATATCATTCCCGGCGGGGTCGAAACCAAGACCGATTTCAAACTGATCATACCGCGCACGGAATATCATTGCGCCCGCTGCGGCGGCCATCAGGGGCATGTCTTTGACGATGGTCCCTCGCCGACAGGGTTGCGCTACTGCAACAATGGCGTTGCGCTCGTCTTCAAGCCGGCCTGAAAGAGGCCTTTCGTCGGTCGACGCCTTGGCATATTCTGGGTTTGAAGCGTCGAGAGGCTGCGGTATGGCAGAGCATCCAGTGAAAAGCCGGTTCGTCGGCCGCAATCCGCGCCGCACCGCCATCCAATTGATCATCGCCAGCATCGCTGTCGGCGCGTTTCTGGCGTTTTGGGGGGTGTCTCCGGGTGAATTCTGGCGAGGTGTTTTCAATTTCGCCAAGGGCGTTTTCAACTGGCTTGGCGACTCCGTCGGCGAGATTGTCGTCAATCTTTCGACTTACCTTCTTTTCGGCGCCGCGATCGTGGTTCCCATCTGGCTGATCTCTCGCCTGCTCAGCGACCGGCGGGCCAATTCGGACAGGTGACGGCACGGGTGGCGGTCAATTCCGATCTCTAGCGCGCAGAGGCCAGAATGCCTTGCAAGCGCTGAATATAGATGATCCACGCCTCTCGCCCCCGATCGGTCAACTGACAGATCGTTCTCGGCTTTCGATTGTGAAACGCCTTAATCACCGCGATATATCCGGCGTCTTCGAGTTTTCTCAGGTGGACAGACAGATTTCCGTCTGTGCCGCGGATCTTCGCCTTGAGTTCGTTGAAATCGGCGCTCGACGCGCCCGAGAGATACGCCATGACCGCAAGGCGCACCCGCCCGTGGATCACGTCGTCGATTTCACGATAATCAAAGCCATCCCCGGCCATCGATCTATACGATGTCGCTGGGCTCGCGCCGCATCAACAACAAACCTGGCAATGCGGCGCAGAATAGGCTGCCCGCGGCCCCCACCAGATATTGCTTGGTGTCGCCGATGAAGTAGAAGGCGGCGATCGAAAAAACCCATGAAGCAATGGCGAACCCGCGCATCCAGTCGAGGCGGGCGGCCGCGGCGGTTGCGAAAAATGCGATGCCGTAAATGCCAAAGGCGATCGGGAACATTAGCCCGAATAGAACGCGCGCCTCGATGCCGACCGTCTTCAGATGCGACTGCAGGAGCAGCGCTGAAATCCAGAAAATCGACATGAAAAGACCGACCGCCTTCCATGCAGCGGCGGCTGTCTTGTTGCCGATGGTCAACGAGCCCGGTTTCGCACCGGCGCGGCGACCAAGCGCAAAACTGGCCACCCAGCCGACCAGGAATGCGCCGATCCATACCGAGGCGCTCCCGAACAACGAAAACGGGAGCGCTCCCGAGGCCGCCGCGTAACCAAGCAGCGAGGTCGTCGCGATGACGCCGCCCCAGATGACGTAGAACACGCCGCCGACAAGCGGCGCATTGCGGCCCTCTTCCGCCATAGCTTTTACATAGGCGACCTCTCCGGCGAGATCGCTCGGATTGCTCGACGCCATGTTCATCCTTCCCGTCAATTGCACTTTAAATTTTAAAGCGGCAGGCCGGCCTCCGCAACCGACTATTGGTTGGATCGATGCTCCGCAGCGATCAGCCGAGTGGCCGTTCGCGTTGCGGCGGCTTAGAAGCATATTTGGCCTTCGGAGGTCTTGCATGCGCCTTGACCGACGCTCCTTCGCTCTTGGGGCTGTTACGCTCGGCGTCAACCAAGCGCTCGTCGCCGTCGCAATCCTGAAGAAAACAGTTCCTTCAACCGGTGAAAATGTCCTGGCGCTCGACATGGGCAGCTGGCTCACCTTCGACGTCGGCGACGACGTTATCGCCCGAGAAAGACGCGCCGAAGTTCTGCGAGCGTTCCTCGCTGCGGGCGGATGCATGATCGACAACTCGCCGAAGTATGGGTCGTCGTAGGAGGTGATCGGCGCCAGTTTCAGCGCACTCGACCGGCAGGACGACGTGTTCGCCGCCGACAAGGTCTGGACGCCCGGCGGCGAGGATGCGGCGACGCAGATCCCAGAATCCCAAAGGCGGTGGGGCGTTCCGCGATTCGACCTCCTGCAGGTCCACAATCTTGTCGACTGGCGGCGTCATCTTGGAGCATTGCTCCGGATCAAGGCGGCCGGCGCGATTCGGTATGTCGGCGTGACGGCCTACGCCGGTCTGCGTCACGAGGAAGTCGGACGGATCACCATGACAGAGCCGATCGATTTCATTCAGCTCACCTACAACATTGTCGATCGAGACGCCGAAACACGGCTGCTGCCAATGGCGCAGGAACGCGGCGTCGCCGTGATCGCAAATCGACCATTTCGCGAAGGCGTATTGTTCGCCGGCTTGGCTGTCAGGCCGCTACCCGACCTCGCAGCAAGCATCGGCGCCGCAAGCTGGGCTGAGTTCATGTTGAATTTCGCAATATCACATCCATCGATCGCCTGCGCAATTCCAGCGACACGCCGCGTTGATCACATGACGGAGAATATGCGAGCGCTCATTGGTCCGCAGCCCTATTAGGCTATGCGCCGCGAGATGGCCCGGATTTTTGCAGGCCGCTAGTCGGCGTCGGCGGATTTCTTCGACGGCGTCGGCGGCGTCAGCTTGACTGAGGCGACGGGCGGGCCGGTCAGCATGCCAAGACTGTCGCCGGCGTCGAGCGCCGCCGTCTCGATCGGGGTTTCTGAGATCATCCGCCCGAGCGCATAATCATAGACGTAGATCTGACGGCCCATGGGCCCTTCGACATAAAGAGCGACGCGATCGCCATCGAGCGCCAGGTCGGCGACCTTGGCGTCTTCATCAAGATGTATGGCCGGGATGCGGGCGGTTGTCCGGCCGGTTGAAGAGAATGTCGCGCCGGTCGCCTGCTTCTGCGCCGGCTGCACCAGCGTATCGACAGCTGCGCGAGCTGGTGATGAACCCGTTCGCGGCGCTGGACGTCCAAAAAGCGAGAGCGAAAGCAGAACGACGACGAGAAAAACCGCCGGCATGGTGACGACGCCGACCATCAGGGCGCGGCCAGGCGCGGTGTCTTCCGCTGCGCTTTCCGCCGCCTTGCTGAAAAACGCGCTGGGACCGCCACGCTCGCTGCGCTCGCCGGCCGGCGCCTCGCCGTGGATCAAGCGCAGCGCCTGACGCCGCAGTTTTTCAACGCTTTCGATCGCCGCATCTTCCGGCAGCATCATGAAATTCGGTTCGGATCGCGGCATTTGACAGACCCTCATGCGCATGACATCCGCTCGGCCATGACCGGTAAAAACCAGACTGGCGACCTGCGGACGCTGACCGTCAGCGACGATTATGCTGGGACAAGGCTTGATAAATGGTTGTCGGACGCATTCGACGGTCTGACCCGGACGCGCGTAAAAGCCCTGATCGAAGCCGGCGCGGTGTCCCGAAACGGCGCAGCTTTCGCCGATCCATCATGGAAAATCAGGTGCGGAGAGACTTATGCGCTGACTATCCCTGCGCTTGAACCGGCGGCGCCGCGTGCGGAGACGATCGCGCTCGATGTCATTTTCGAGGATGACGATCTCATCGTGGTCGACAAGCCACCTGGTCTCGTTGTCCATCCGGCGGCCGGGCATTGGCAGGGCACCCTGGTCAATGCGCTTATCGCGCATTGCGGCGCGAGTCTTTCGGGCATTGGCGGCGTCGCCCGGCCGGGGATCGTCCACAGGCTCGACAAGGATACGTCCGGTCTGATCGTCGCCGCCAAGCATGATGCGGCGCATTTGCTGCTGAGCGAGGCTTTCTCCGTTCACGCTATCGAGCGCATCTACGATGCGATCGCCATCGGGGCGCCGCGGCCCGCCGTCGGCACAATCGACCGGCCGCTGGCGCGATCGACCAGCGATCGCAAAAAAATGATGGTTGTCGGCGAGAATGACGAACGGCCCGATCAGCGCCGGGCGGTCACGCATTATCGCGTTGTCGAAGCCTATGGCCGGCGTCGCGCCAAACTCGCGGGCGACGCGGTCGCTTCGCTCATCGAATGCCGGCTCGAAACCGGCCGCACCCATCAGATCCGAGTCCACCTCGCTTCGATCGGCCATCCGCTGATCGGCGACCCTGTATATGGCCGGGGGCCAGGGCTTTCCGGACTACGGCCGGGGGACGCCGCAGGCGATCTTGCGCTCTCAACGCTCGCCGGATTCAAACGGCAAGCGCTGCATGCGCGGATCCTCGGCTTCGACCACCCGCGGACCAAGGAACGCCTGCATTTCGAGGCGCCGCCGCCGCCTGATTTTGGTGCGCTCGCCGCCGCGCTTTCGGCGCTGTGATCTTGGCCGTCACGAAATCTTGACGCCTTGTGCGGCCACGAAGATAGGCGCAAATGGCTGATTCGGCGTACAATATAGGTTAAACGGCGCCGCCGGGCGGCGCGCCTGGCCGCCGCTCGACCAGAAGAAGTTGGCGAACGGGGACCAGGTCCCCATATAGAACTCTTTGCCGGCGTCCACGCCTTCCCCGGGCGCCAGGTGGGGACCTCAAATGAGAGATACATGGCCAAAGACCTAGTCGCCGCGCCGGCGTTGACGCCTGAAGGCAGCCTGTCGCGTTACCTTGCCGAAATCCGAAAATTTCCGATGCTGGCCAAGGACGAAGAATACATGCTCGCTAAACGCTTCTCGGAGCATGGCGACCCCGACGCGGCGCAGAAGCTGGTGACCAGCCACCTCCGCCTCGTCGCCAAAATCGCGATGGGGTATCGCGGCTATGGCCTGCCGATCGGCGAGGTTATCTCGGAAGGCAATGTCGGCCTGATGCAGGCGGTGAAGCGCTTCGAGCCGGACAAGGGCTTTCGCCTCGCAACCTACGCGATGTGGTGGATCAAGGCGGCGATCCAGGAATACATCCTACGATCATGGAGCCTCGTCAAAATCGGCACGACCGCGGCGCAGAAGAAACTGTTTTTCAATTTGCGAAAAATCAAAGGCCAGATTGACGCGATTGAGGAGGGCGATCTCAGACCCGACCAGGTCAAGCTGATCGCCGAAAAGCTGGGCGTCGCGCAGGACGAAGTCGTCCAGATGAACCGAAGAATGAGCGGCGGCGAGGCTTCGCTCAATGCGCCGCTCGGCAAGGGCGAAGACGCAGGCGGCGAATGGCAGGACTGGCTTGTCGATGACAATGCGGTCAACGCCGAGACCAAGCTCGCCCATGACGACGAATATGAAATGCGCATGTCGCTTCTTCAGCAGGCGATGGCGACGCTGAATGAGCGCGAGCAGCACATCCTAACGGAGCGTCGCTTGAAGGACAACCCGGCGACGCTCGAAGAGCTTTCGCATGACTACGGCGTCTCCCGCGAACGGGTCCGCCAGATCGAGGTGCGCGCCTTCGAAAAATTGCAGAAGGCGATGAAACGCCTCGACAAGGAGTCGCGCAGCAAGACCCTCGACGTCGGCGCTGGCGGCTAAGGCCGGTCGGACGAGCGGTCGCAGGAAACGGGCGGCGCGAACCCGATGTTTCCGCCACTATTGGCGCCAGTCGCAAAGGAAGCACCATGCAAGCCGCGTCCGCCGTCGCAATCGAAAAATTCCGCGCGTTGCACCGCAAGGGCGCCGCATTCCTGTTTCCGAATTTCTGGGACGCCGGATCCGCGAAGATTCTGCAAGGGCTCGGCTTTGCTGCGCTCGCGTCAACCAGCGCAGGCTTTGCGCTGACCAAGGGCCGCGCCGATTACGGCGTCACTCGCGACGACGTGATGTCGCATGCCCGCGAAGTCTGCGCAGTCGTTGAAATTCCAGTCGCCGCCGATCTTGAAAACGGTTTCGGCCGAGCGCCGGAAGATTGTGCAGAGACGATCAAGCAGGCCGCGGCGAGCGGGCTATGCGGCGGCTCCATTGAAGATACGACCGGCGATGCGCGCCGCCCGATTCATGAATCAGGCGCCGCGATCGAGCGTATCCGCGCCGCCGCCGAAGCGGCGCGCGCAACGCCAAACGGATTTGTGCTGACCGCGCGCGCGGAAGCCTTTCTGTACGGCGACGCCGACCTCAAAGAAGTGATCGCGCGGCTGCAAGCCTATGAGGAAGCCGGCGCTGATGTCCTGTTCGCGCCCGGCCTAAGGAACATGGAAATGATCGCGACCGTCTGCGCGGCGGTGTCGAAGCCGGTAAATGTCCTCGTGATGGGCGCGCTTGCGAACCACTCCGTCGAGGATTTCGCCAAGGCTGGCGTCGCCCGCCTGTCGCTGGGCAGCGGTCTTGCCAACGCTGCCTACGGCTTGCTCGTTGATGCCGCTTCAAGCATTCAAAGCACCGGCCGCTTCGGCGTTTTGGCGGAACGCCGCGACGCGATTCGAAAGATCCGAAAGATCATTGGGGAATAATGCGCCGGCAACCTTCCGCGATTCCCGGCGGAAATTCCGGCGAATGACGGTCAGAGCCGAATGACGTATTCCTTTCGCGTCGTTTCGATCACTTCCCAAACCCCGGCGAAGCCCGGACGCATGATGAAACTGTCGCCCGCCGCAACGCGGCGCGCGGCGGCGCCGTCTTCCGTGATGATCGAAACACCGCTGAGAATTCGGCAATATTCCCACTCGTCATACTTGACGCGCCAGCTGCCGGGCGTTGATTCCCAGACGCCCGCATAAAGGCCGCCGGCGCGCTCTTCGAGACTCCAGGTGCGGAATTCCGGCGAACCGGAAATCAGTCGATCTGGAGCCGGGCCGCCAAGTTCCGGTTCGACACCTGCAATATCGATCGCGAGGAACACACCGTCGGTCATTGGTTTTGCATCAACAACAATACATCATGCGCTGCGATAACGATCAGGCAAATCGAAGCGAGAGCGAACGCCATGAAGCGGAACAAGACGCGCCTGACTACTATCTGAAGAAAGCTGTGAATGACGCGCAGCGCCACATAGGCCCAGGCGAAACCAACGGTCAGCGAGTCCGTTGCGCCGGCAATATGAGTGTAGATAGCAAGCGCATAGAAAAGCGTCGGTTGCTCGTGCAGGTGATTGTGGTTGTCGGCGACGACGCGGACGCCGGTCGGCAGGACGCTCAGTGACCCTGGATGAATAGCCGACTGTGGATCTAACTTCGCTTTCTGCATCGCGGGAATCCGCGTCGCATACATCCATAGCCATATGATCAGCGTCCACGAGACAAGCGCGAGAACCGGCGTCAGCATGGATTGGTCTCCTAGGCGTTGTTCGAATGTTTCTTGAACTCGATCCGCGAAATCGCCCGGCAATGAACTTCGTCCGGCCCGTCGGCGAGGCGCAGGGTGCGAATGCCCGAATAGACGCGCGCAAGACCGAAATCGGTTGTAACGCCGGCGCCGCCATGCGCCTGGATCGCGTCATCAATAACGCGCAGAGCGACGCGCGGCGCCGCGACTTTGATCATTGCAATTTCAGCTTGCGCCGCCTTGTTGCCGACCGTGTCCATCATCCATGCGGCTTTCAGGGTCAACAGGCGCGCCATTTCGATATCGATCCGCGCTTCGGCGACGCGCTGCTCCCAGATGGAATGCTTGTAGATCGGCTTGCCGAACGCCTCCCGTGTCAGGATGCGCTTCACCATTTTCTCCAGCGCGACTTCCGCTGCGCCAATCGTCCGCATGCAATGATGAATGCGGCCCGGTCCAAGTCGCCCTTGCGCGATTTCAAAGCCGCGTCCTTCGCCGAGCAGCATATTTTCCTTTGGCACGCGGACATTTTCAAGGGCGATCTCCATATGCCCGTGCGGCGCATCATCGAAGCCGAAAACAGGGAGATGCCGTTCGATGCGTAGGCCTTTTGCGTTCGCAGGCACGAGAATCATCGATTGCTGCAAATGCTTGTCGGCGCGTTTGTCGGTCTTGCCCATGACGATATAGATCTTGCACCTGGGATCGCCGGCGCCGGACGACCACCATTTGCGGCCGTTGATGACATAATCATCGCCGTCGCGCTTGATCTCCGTTTCGATATTCGTCGCATCAGATGAGGCGACCTGCGGCTCCGTCATCAAAAAGGCGGACCGAATCTTCCCGTCAAGCAGAGGGTGCAACCATTCCTCCTGTTGCGCGGGCGTCCCATATTTCATCAGCACTTCCATATTGCCGGTATCCGGCGCCGCGCAGTTGAAAACCTCGGGCGCGATATGACAGCGGCCTGTCAGTTCGGCGATAGGCGCATAATCGGCGTTCGAAAGCCCGGGCCCGAATTTGGGGTTCGTATGGAACATGTTCCAGAGCCCTTCGGCCTTCGCTTTCGCCTTCAGCTCTTCGATGATCGGCGGCACCTTCCAGCGCCCTTCGCCGGCACCGAACGCCTGATGCTGGCGTTCGTAGATCTCGTCGCCCTCGTAGACGTGATTTTCCATGAACACCGACACGCGGGCGAGATAATCCTTGCAGACGGGCGAATAGGCGAATTCCATGGGGCTGCCTCCTGTTGCGCCCTTATGATACAAGAGCGTCGACGCGAAGAAAGGCCGCCCGGCAGTCAATTTCAAGCGCCATTTGCTGTCGTCGCAGGCGCAATCGCAAGACCCTTGACGATGAGAGGCGCTTTTGCCCGATCGAATTATCAATGAAACGTTCGGGATAATCCGCACCCATGTCGAAGCCGCGTTTGCCACTAATGCTCGGCGCCCTTTGGTGATCGGCCTGGCTGGCGCCCAGGGCTCGGGAAAGTCTACGCTCGCGACGCTGCTGGTCGAGCAATTGGCGAGATCCGGCTATTGCTGCGCCGGCGTATCGCTCGACGATTTTTATCTGAGCCGCGCCGAGCGCCGCCGGGCGGCGAGCGCTATCCATCCGTTATTTGTCACACGGGGCCCGCCGGGCACGCACGATATCGCAAGGGCGCTCGACTTCATGTCGGCGATCCGCGAAGGCCGCCGCACCCGAGCGCCGGTTTTCGACAAGGCGTCGGATGAGCCGCGCGCCGAAGACGCCTGGCGCGACATTCCGCAGGGAATTGACGTCCTGGTTTTCGAGGGTTGGTGCATCGGCGCGCGACCGCAACCGTTCGCGGCGCTCGCCAGTCCGGTCAACATGCTCGAGCTAAACTACGATGCGCGCGGCGAATGGCGCCGGACCGCGAACGACGCGCTAGCCGGGGCCTATCGCGACCTGTTCGAAACAGTCGACAGCCTTGTTTATTTGCGTGCGCCCTCGTTCAAAATCGTCCAACGATGGCGATGCGAGCAAGAAAAATCGTTGCACTCGGGGAACCTTGCCGCCTTCGAGCCGGGCCGGATGACCGCTCAGGAGATATCCTTCTTCATTCAACACTTCGAACGAATTACGCGCTGGATGATGGATGATCTCCCTGCGCGGGCGATGCTGACAATTCAACTTGACGAGAAGCGCCGCCCGGTCGCTCAGCGGCGAGCGGCGACCCATTCAGGGATTTCGGGCGCTGCGAATGCGCCTTAATCCCTCGACAAGGCCAATCCGCGGTTCATAACCGATTTCCATCCGCGCGCGTTCGATCGAACAACGCCCTCTCGCACGCATCAACTCGAGCATGGATCCGCCGGGGCGTGTAACCGCCGGCGCGCCGCCGCGTATCCATCGGCGGACGATCTTGCGAAGCTGCGCGAGCCTGGTCTCGCCAAGCAAATGGCGCGCCGATTTTTTCACTTTCAAGGCAAGCGGCGACGGCTGCGGGTCGTCAGTCGCTTCCGCATCGATCGACTGGAATTCAGGCCCATCGGTCCCGATGACATCTGCGTAGCCGGCGTAAAGGTCGCCCCATTCGATCGGTTCGGGTCCGGAAATGATGTAGCGGCGGCCTCTTTGAGGCGCCGCCAACGCGCAGATCACTGCTTCAGCAACATCGTCGACATGAACCGCATGACAGTGACCGCGCGGATTATCCGGCAGAATGACCCGCCCGGCGCTCAGTTCCTCGATCGGCCGTTCCGTCCATTGCCAGCCGCCGGAGCCGTAAACGATGGTCGGCTGCAGGATCGTATGCGGGAGCACGCTTTCAGCAAGGCGCTTTTCGAATTCCCGCTTGATCATCTTGTAGGCGGACCCCGGCGCATCTGCGGGGCGGTCCTCGGTGAGCGCGCCGTTCGGCCAGTCGTCATAGACCGCGATCGAACTCAATTGAATGAACGAGCGGACATTCGCCGCTTTGGCGGCGGCCAGCAGATTGTCGAACGCTCGCATTTGCGCGGCGCCCGATTCCAGAAAATCATAAGCGGCATTGACGACATCAAGGTGATTTTCGAACGCTGCAAGCAGGGTCTCCGGCTGCAACAAGTCGCCGCAAACGGTTTGAATATTTCTGACGCCCGCAAATCTCTTTGAGCGCGGCGAGCGTGACAGGGCGCGCACTTGCGCCCCTTCGGCCGCAGCCTGCAGGCAGACCCGCGCGCCTATGAAGCCGGTGGCGCCGGCGACGAGTATCGTCCGGCCGGTCAGTCGCTCCCGCCCCTCAGACATCGGACGCGCGGCGCACCGCCGCCGAATTGATCATGTCTCGATAGGCGTCGGCCATCAACGCGTTGACAGCGTCCGGGTCGAAGCGCGCCTC
>JBGSSK010000267.1:0-2937 GCA_041737095.1 Parvularculaceae bacterium
CGCCGGAAACCGCAACCGCCATCAGCGCCGCGAGCGCGACGAAAGTCGTGTTCCACCCAAGCCGCGCCGCCATGATGAGCGCGCCGGCCCCGCCGAGAATCGCCGCCAGCCGATAGCCGACCTGATAGACCGAGGAGAGGAGATCGAGCGGTGTCTCCTCATCCGCGACTTCGATGCGCCAAGCGTCGATCAGGATGTCCTGCGAGGCGGAGGCGAATGTGCAGACGACGGCGGCGAGCGCGATGACGCCGATCGCCGATTGCGGCGACACCGTCGAGATGACGCAAAGCGCCGCGATGATCACGCCCTGCAGGAGCAGAATGCCGGCGCGTCTCTGCCCCATGCTGAAGATCTTTGGCGTCGGCGCGCGATCGATCGCCGGCGACCACAGGAATTTGAAACTGTAGATGATGATGATCCACGAAAAGACGCCGATGGTCTTTATGTCGATCCCGTCATTGGTGAACCAGGCGTTCAAGGTGCCGGTGATCAGCACATAGGGAAGGCCTGCGGCGAAGCCGAGAATGAACATCGCGAGCGTTTTTCGCCGCCGCAAGGAGCGGGCGATGTCGCGCCAAGTGTGTCTGGCGCGCGTTGTTTCGTCAGTCGAACTGGTCATCGTGGTGCCGTATCCCGGATTGGGCCATGCACTCTAGGCATGTTCGCGGCGAGAAGAAGGCCCGGCGCGGCCGGCGCTTCAGGAAGCCGCGTCGAGCGCTTCGCCGGCCACCCATTTCGCCAGCATCAGCTGCAGATCGGACGGCTCGAACGGCTTCGGCAGGAAGTCGTTCATGCCGGCCGCGAGGCATTTCTGACGATCGGAGGACATTGCGTTCGCCGTCAGGGCGATGATCGGCGCTTTGCCTGCCGCGCCGCCAAGCTCGCGAATGCGACGGCTCGCCTCAAGTCCATCGACGATCGGCATGTGCATGTCCATGAATATGAGATCGTAATGGCCGCCGCTCGCGGCCTTGACCGCCTCCTCGCCGTTGATTGCGACATCGACCTTGTGCCCGGCGCGGCGCATCAAGGTCGTTGCGAGAACGGCGTTGATCTGGTTGTCCTCGGCGAGGAGAATGCGCAGCGCCCGACTGAACGTCTGCGGATCGTTCTTCGCGCCGCCGATTTGCGGCGCTGCAGGCACCAAGCTCTGGCCGCGCGCCACTTCCCGCATCAAGGTCGCCTGACGCAGCGGCTTCATCAGATAGCCGTCAAATCCCTGCCGCCGCAAAGATTCGATCGAAGAGCGCTCCGTTGCAGAGAGCAGCACGAGGGCGCGCGTCGCCGCTGCAAGCGCTTCTTCGGACCCCGCCTGGGTCAGGTTGAAATCGCACAGGAAAAGCGCGCCCGGGTTTTCACGCAGGGCGAAGGCCGCCTCACGAATATCTTCGACGAACCGGGATTGCGAAACGCCGAAGGATTGGAGTTGCAGCCGCAGGATGCGCGCCAGGATTGACGAGCCGGTGGCGACGACGATCGGCGGCGCATCGATGCGTGGCGGCGCCGGCCGCTCCGTCGCCGGCCCGGCAAAAACCGAGAAGGAGAAAACCGTCCCCTTGCCTTCCTTGCTTTTGACGACGATCTCGCCGCCCATCGCCTCTGCGAGACGCCGCGAAATCGCAAGTCCGAGGCCGGTCCCTTGCGCGCGTCGCCCCGCATCGTGGTCGGCCTGCATATATCGTTCGAAGACCGTCGCCAGCGCGGCGCGCGCAATGCCGACGCCGGTATCGCGCACGGCGCACACAAGCTTCATGCCCGCGATCGTTTCCTCGGCATGCATTTCGATCGCGACGCCGCCCGTTTGCGTGAACTTTACAGCGTTGCCGGCGAGATTGAGGAGGATCTGGCGAATGCGCGCCTCGTCGCCGATCAGCCGCCGCGGCGTCCCGGGATCGACAAAAGTCGCAATCTCGATTGTTTTTTCGGCGGCGCGCGGCGACAGCAATTCCGCGGCGCTTTGGACGAGCGCATAAGGATCGAACGGCGCTGCTTCAAGCTGAAGCTTTCCGGCGTCCAGTTTGGAGAAATCGAGAATGTCATTAGTGAGCGCAAGAAGGCTCGCGCCGGAATCGCGCACAGCCTCAACATAGGTGCGCTGGTTCGGGCTGAGGTCGCCGTCGAGCAACAGCGCCGACATGCCGAGAATGCCGTTCAGCGGCGTGCGCATTTCATGGCTGATCGTCGCGATGAATTGCAGGCGGTGATGCGCGCCATCTTCAACTTGATTGGGAGAATCATCGGTGAGGACGACCCGCCCGGAATAAAGCTTCTCGCCTGTCGCAAGCATTTCGAGGCGCCAGTCGATGACGCTTTCTCCGGCGGCGCTGCGCGCTGACGTTCTGAAGGTCTCAACGCCGCCGCCGGCGACAACTGATGCGCCGGCAGGCGCAAACTGACGGGCGAACCAGTCAAGCGGACTGCCGCCGAAAAAATGGGAGAAATTCAGATTGACGAAGCGAATGGCGTCTTCACCATCGCAAAGTACAATGAGCTCGCCCGGGTCGGCTTGCGAATTCGTTGGCATGCGGACGCAGCGCCCCTCGCGATCACTGGTCTTTCACTCATCGCAGAGGCGCCTGAAAATTTGGTTAGGCTTGTTGGTTAACGCATTGCTGCGTTTTGCGCATTCGGAGGCGCGAACGCCTGCGGCGCAGCCATGGCGTCACGGCGGCGATAGCTTACAGCTTCGGCGATATGTCGGCGCTTGACGGCCGCGACCTGCTCAAGATCGGCGAGCGTTCGCGCAACGCGGAGGATCCGGTGATAGCCGCGCGCCGAAAAACCGAGCGTCTCGGCGGCGCGCGCCAATAGCGCCGAGCCCTCAGCATCCGGTTTTGCGACGCGCTCGAGAGCAGCGTCGGGGAGCGCGGCGTTGACCTGCGCCGCGCCGGTTTCGACGCGCGCGCGTTCAAGTTGAATGGCGCGGGCGGCGGCGAT
>JBGSSK010000358.1:0-2382 GCA_041737095.1 Parvularculaceae bacterium
CCTTCGGCGCCTGATCGCCGGCCGGTCGCGCTGGCGGCGAACAGCGCCGCCCCGCGGGCTCCGCCGATTTCCTGACCTGAAAAGGACCCGGCGACCGCCCGCGAAAGTCACGCAAGACGATCGCGCGGTCTTGATTCTCGACCGAGATCAGCATCAGGATTTCAATATGAGCATTCGTTCGAATCTTGCGGCGTATTCGCCAATCATTGGACTAATCTATGCGACCGTCGCACACGCGCAGGAAGACACCGGCCTCGACGAAATCATTGTCACGGCATCCCCGGTGGCGCGCACGCTCGCCGAGACTTCGGGCGGGGTCACGGTCCTATCCGGCGACGAGTTGCAGCGCGAAGTCAGTGCGTCGCTGGGCGAAACGCTCCGGAACGAGCCCGGCGTCTCGTCGACATTCTTCGGCCCCGGCGCGTCGCGGCCAGTCATCCGCGGTCTTGGCGGCGACCGGATCAGCATTCTCGACAGCGGCATCGGGTCGAACGACGCGTCGGCGACCAGCGTCGATCATGCGGTTGCGATTGAGCCGGCGACCGCCGAGCGGATCGAGATCGTGCGGGGCGCGGCGACGCTGCTCTACGGGTCGTCGGCGGCCGGCGGCGTCGTCAACGTTTTCTCAGGGCGAATCCCGCGCGAGGCTCCCGAGAAGGGCGTCAGCGGCGCAATTCGGGTCGGCCTGACGACGGTCGATGAAGGCGTCGAAGCCGCCGGCGGTTTTGATGCGTCGATTGGAAAACTCGGCGACGCGACGCTCGTCTTTCACGGCGAGGGCGGTCATCGCGACAGCAGCAATTACGAGATACCGGGATTTGCGCATTCGCCACGCCGGCGCGCCATCGATGCGGCCGATTCTTCAGGTCCCGGGCCGGACATGACCCGTGACGTTGTGCCGAGCTCATCGGCGCAAGCGACAAACGCCTCCGCCGGCCTTTCGCTGGTGTTCAATCGGGGCTTTGCTGGATTTTCGGGATCCTTGCTCCGGTCGTTCTATTTCATCCCGGGAAGCGCTGAGGCGCTGCCGGATGGAACCGGGCCCAGCATCGACGCCGAGCAAAACCGGCTCGATTTCGACAGCGAAGTCTCCGGCGATTTCGGACCCTTCAAAAAGGCCAAGCTGCGCATCGGCTACGCTGATTATCAGCATCAGGAATTCGAGCCAGACGGCGAACCGGGAACGGTCTTCGCCAATGAGGGCGTCGAGGGGCGCCTCGAACTCGTCGACAAGCCTGTCTCGATCGGCGCCGGCGCGATCAACGGCGCAGCAGGCTTCCAGTGGAGGATCCGCGATTTCGCGGCGATCGGCGAGGAGGCGTTCCTGCCGCCTACAAAGACAAGTCAATACGGCGTATTCGCGCTGAAGGAATATTCAAGGGGACCCTTCCGCGTCGATATCGGCGGGCGCTATGAGCGCACGCGACATTCGGCGGACGACATCGGCGTCGATCGCCGCTTCGACGCCTGGTCGGTCAGCGCCGGGGTCAGCGTCGCACCGGCCGACGGACTTTTCTTTGGCGTCACCGGCCACCGGACCGAACGCGCGCCGACACCGGAAGAATTGTTGTCCGACGGGTTGCATCTGGCGACGAGTTCCTTCGAGAGCGGCGATCCGACACTCGACAAGGAAACCGCGCGCGGCGTTGAGGCGACCGCCCGGATGAGCTTCGATAGGGCGTCGCTCACGGTCAACGGCTTTTACACGTCCTATCGGGACTTCATTTTTGAAAATCCGACAGGACTGGATCAGGATGTCGATGGCGATCTTTTCCCGATCCTGCAATATGTCGCGACGGACGCGACGTTCAAAGGCTTCGAGGCGGAACTTGATGCGGAGTTGTTCAGCGTCGGTCCCGTGCATTTCCATACCCACCTCGCGGCAGACTATGTGCGAGCGACCGCGGACGGGTCGGCGACCGGCGATTTGCCTCGCATCCCGCCGCTTTCGGGACTGTTTGCGCTTGAGGCGCGAGCGGCCTTCGCCGATCTGCGCGCCGAGGTCGACTACGCCGCCGGGCAGGATCGGGTCGGCTTCGACGAGTTGCCGACCGACGGCTACACGCAGTACAATCTCTATTTGACCTTGCGCCCGATGGGCGAAGACAGTCCGGTCGCCCTTCGGGTCGCCGCGCTCAATCTGTCGAACGAGGACGCGCGCCTTCACACATCGTTCCTGAAGGACGTCGTGCCCTTGCCGGGCCGAAACCTGAAAATCGCGCTGACCGGCCGCTTTTAGGCGACCGCCGCCGCTCTCGGCGTTTCTTCATCGGCGCGGCGCGTGTAAGAAAGCCGGATGACGAATCATTCCGCAAAGGCCCTCGATTTCACCGGCAAGGCCGTCGTCGTCACCGGGGCGGCGTCCGGCATCGGCTACGCGGT
>JBGSSK010000359.1:0-7006 GCA_041737095.1 Parvularculaceae bacterium
CAGCATGACGGCTTCGCGCGCCTTGCGCGCCGCCCCGGCGAACCCCTTCGGCGCTTCGAATTCGCGGATGTCGAAGGCGGTGACGCCGAGACTGCGGCCGATCGCGCGAATGCGCGTCGCATAATCGCTAATGAGGTCGAATTCCGGGCCGCTGCGCAGCCGGCCGATCGCCGCGAGCGTCAGGCGCATGGCGCTGGGTCAGTTGCTGGTTCGCGGCTGAATATGCGCGCTCTCCGACCAGATGCGCTCGAGATTGTAGAATTTTCGCACTTCCGGGCGGAAGAGATGAACGATCACGTCCTCGGCGTCGATCAGCACCCAGTCGCAGGCTGGCGCGCCCTCAAGCTTGGCGCGCGTCATCCCTGCGTCTTTCAGCCGTTTGACGACCTTCTCCGCCATCGCGCCGACATGACGCGCCGACCGGCCGGAGGCGACCACCATCGCGTCGGCGATGTCGGTCTTGCCGCCAAGGTCGATCGTCACGACTTCTTCGGCCTTGTCGTCTTCGAGTTCGGCGAGAATGAGCGACAGGATCGCCTTGCCGCGTTCGCCAGGCGCCAGATCATCGAGAGTTGTTTTGAGGGCGGCGGGACGCGCGCCGCTTACGGCGTCGGTTCCGGATTGCAGCGGCACGATCTTCATGGCGGCCTTGGTGTCGGCTTGGCTTTGCGCTGCCGGGCGGTTTTCGGAACTCAGGTCAACTCTCCCATTCGCCGCGGGTTCGATGCCCGCCCCGACAATGTAAGGGCGATCGGCTGCGCCGCCAACCGCCCGAATGATGTTTAATGCCGATTTAATTAGCCAGGCGGAACAGCGGCTTGCGCCGGTCAGGGCGCGTCGCCGCGCAGGCGGGCCGCGCGGATCTTGCTGGCCGAGGCCGGATTCCTCGTCGTTTCGACAAAGGTCCAGACCGGCGGCTCGGCCGCAACGATGCCGGCCGCGCGCCCCGACGGCGCCCGGAAGAGCGCCAGTTCCTGCGCGGCCTTGCTCGCCAGCGCGGCCTGTTCGTGACCAGGGCGATTGAAAACCGCGATCGGCGTCGTCGCCGCAATCCGGCGCCAGTCCTTCCATTCATGAAAGCGTTCAAGGCCATCGGCGCCCATCAGCCAGACGAAATCGATCTGCGGCCATAATTCATGCAGGGCGGCGAGTGTATCGACCGTATACTGAAGGTTTTTGCGGTCCTCGAAATTCGAGACGATAATGCGCGGATGATTGGCGACGCGCCGCGCCGCGGCGAGCCGGTCGCCATAGGGGGCGTAAGCGTAGCCGTCGTCCTGTTTCAATGGATTGCAGGGCGTCACCAGCCACCAGACGGCGTCGAGTTCGAGAAGCCTCAACGCCTCGAGCGAAATCTCGCGATGGCCGTCATGCGCCGGATTGAAAGAGCCGCCGAGAAGGCCGATGCGCGACGTGGTGTGGCGATGCGGGATCATGGCGGATTTCTTCAGGGACTGGCGGCGAGGGCCCGTCCTGACTAGCAGGTTCCGCCGCCGCGGTCATCCGCGCGGCCGCGTCATTAAATTTGAGGTCGCGAGGATTAACCCAAAGACAAGGGCGGTAGTTTACGCCTATCGCTCGCCGTCGCCGCATCCCCGCAAGGTCGTCCCCCTCATGTTCGCCGCGCAGAAATCCCGCATGGCCGCCCTCATCCGCAGTCCGCATGCGGAGCGCTCGCTGTTCGTCATCTCTTTCGCCGAAAGCTCGATCTTTCCGTTGCCGCCGGATCTGATGCTGGGGCCGATGGCCGCCGCGGCGCCGTCGCGATGGGTGCGCCTCGCGACGACGTGCACGATCGCGTCTGTCGCCGGCGGCCTTCTCGGCTATGCGATCGGTTTTTTCCTGTGGGAATCGGTCGGCAAGGCGATCATCGGTCTTTTCGGCTACGCCGGCAAGGAGGCGGCGCTGCGCGCCTTCTATGCGCAGTGGGGCGCGGCCTTCATCTTCCTCAAGGGGCTGACGCCGGTCCCGTTCAAGCTGGTGACGATCATTTCAGGCGCGATGCATTTTTCGCTGCCTGTATTCTTCGTCGCGACGGTTCTGACCCGCGGCGCGCGGTTCTTCGCGGTGGCGTGGATCTTTCAGAAATTCGGACCGCAGATCGCCCCGGTGATCGAAAAGCGCATGGGGCTCGTCCTGCTCGGCGTCGGCGCGGCGATCATCGCGGCGCTTGCGCTCGCGCATTTCATCCTGTGAGGCGCGTCACGGCGCCCAGTCGGCGGTTTCTTCCTCGACGGCGGGGTCAACCGGCGCGCCGCCCTTCTTGATCGTCATCAGATCTCGCAGCAGCGCTGGCAGCCCTGCGCCCGAAACGCCCGATATCGCGCGCGCCGGCCGTCCGGCGGCGCGAGAGAGCGCGGCGAGCCGCTTTTTTTTCGTCGCCTCGTCGAGCGCGTCGATTTTGTTGAGGCAGACGATCTCAAGCTTTTCATCGAGCCCGCCGCCATAGGCGGCGATTTCGGCGCGCACGGTCTTGTAGTCCGCCGCGACATGCTCGGAAGTTCCGTCGACGAGATGGATCATCGCGGCGCAGCGCTCGACGTGACCGAGAAACCGGTCGCCGATCCCCGCGCCTTCATGGGCGCCCTCGATCAGTCCCGGAATATCGGCGAGGACGAAACTTTCGCCTTCGGTCAGCCGGACGACGCCAAGTCCCGGATGCAGCGTCGTGAACGGATAATCGGCGATCTTCGGACGCGCCGCCGTCACCGCCGACAGCAAGGTCGACTTGCCGGCGTTAGGCAGGCCGACAAGGCCGAAATCGGCGATCAGCTTCAGTCGCAGCCACAGCGTGCGCTTCTCCGGCGGTTGGCCGGAGTTCGCGCGCGTCGGCGCCTGGTTGGTCGACGTCTTGAAGTGCGCGTTGCCGAACCCGCCATTGCCGCCCTTGGCCAGCAGCACAAGCTCGCCCTCGCGGTCGAGATCGGCGATCAGCGTTTCTTCGTCTTCCTCGAAAATCTGCGTGCCGACCGGCACCTTGATGATGAGGTCGTCGGCGTCGGCGCCGGTGCGGTTCGATCCCTCGCCCGGCCGGCCGCCCTTCGCCGTGAAATGCTGCTGAAAGCGGAAATCGATCAGCGTGTTGAGGTTGCGAACGGCTTGCGCGAAGACATGCCCGCCGCGGCCGCCATCGCCGCCGTTTGGGCCGCCGAATTCGACGAATTTCTCCCGCCGGAAAGACAGGCATCCGGCGCCGCCGGCGCCGCTCTCGACATAGATCTTGGTGCGATCAAGGAATTTCACCCGGCCTATATAGAGGCTTTTAGGGCGCGCGCCACACTGCGCTCGGCTGGTGCGTTTTCGTGTGCGCCTCGCTAGAACCGGCGGAAGCCGGCGCGTTGGCCGGCCGCCCCAAAACGGAGACCTCATGCCGAATTCCGTCGATTATCTGTTCACGCCGTTCAGGGTCGGCACGCTGGCGCTGAAGAACCGCATCGTCATGGCGCCGATGACCCGGTCGTTCTCGCCGGGGCATGCGCCGGGCCCGGATGTCGCCGCCTATTACCGGCGGCGCGCCGAAGGATCGGTCGGGCTGATCCTGTCGGAAGGCGTCTCGCCGAACGCCGTGACGGCGACCGGAACCCCGGATGTCCCGAACATCGTCACCGAGGAAGCGAAGGCCGGCTGGAAAAAAGTCGCCGATGCGGTCAAGGGCGCCGGCGGTACGATGGGCCTGCAGATCTGGCACGAAGGGCCCTATCGCAATCCCGTCAAAACCGAGCATCCCGATGTCGCCTCGTGGTCGGCGTCCGGCTTCAAGGTCGCCGGCAAGCCGCTCTGGCCGCCGATGAACGAGGCGGAAATCGAAACCGCGATCGCCGAATTCGTCGCCGCTGCGGTCGCGACGAAGGACGCCGGTTTTGACTGCGTCGAGTTTCACGGCGCCCATTCCTACCTGATCGACAGTTTCTTCTGGGCGGAAACCAATCAGCGTACGGATAAATGGGGCGGCGACTGGGCGGGGCGCACGCGTCTCGCCTGCGAGATCATCCGCCGGACGCGAGCGGCGGTCGGCGCCGATTTCCCGCTCATCATCCGCATTTCGCAATGGAAGCAACAGGATTTCGCGGCAAGATCGGCCGCGACGCCGGACGAATTCGGCAAGTGGCTGGCGCTGCTGGTCGACGCCGGCATCGACGTGATCCATTGCTCGCAGCGCCGTTTCTGGGAGCCGGCCTTCGACGGGTCGGATTTGAATGTCGCCGGCTGGGCGAAGAAACTGACCGGCAAGCCGACGATTTCGGTCGGCTCGGTGGGCCTCGCCGGCGATTTCACCGCCGCCTATTCGGGCGAGGTCGCCAAGCCCGCCTCGCTCGACCGGCTGGTCGAAATGATGGAGCGCGGCGATTTCGACCTGATCGCGGTCGGACGCGCCTTGCTGCAGGACCCCGACTGGGCCGAAAAAATCCGCACCGACCGCTCCGGCGACCTCAAGGAATTCTCGCGCGACGCGATGGCGACGCTTTACTGATCCTGAAAATCGACCCTGAAAGGACTGTTATGATCATCGTCCACCATCTGGAGAATTCGCGCTCGCAGCGTGTCCTCTGGCTGCTCGAGGAGCTTGGCGTTCCCTATCAGGTGAAGCGCTATGAGCGGGACAAGAAAACCAATGTCGCGCCGAAGGAGCTGATGAAAATCCATCCGCTGGGCAAGTCGCCTGTGGTCGAGGACGGCGGCGCGGTCTACGCCGAAACCGGCGCCATCATTGAGCATATCATCGACGCCCACGGTCAAGGCCGGCTCGCGCCCGCCGCCGGGACGGACGCGCATCGCCGCTACAAATACTGGCTGCACGCGGCCGAGGGCTCCTACATGTCGCCGCTCATGCTGGCGCTCTTTCTCAATCGCATGGAAACGGCGCCGATGCCGTTCTTTGCAAGGCCGATCGCGAAAAAGCTGACGCAAGGGGTTCGCGACGCCTATCTCGATCACACCACCAAGGCGCTGTTCGACTATCTCGACAGCGCGCTTGGCGAGAGCGACTGGCTTGCGGGGCCGGACTTCACAGCCGCCGATATCATCATGAGCTTCCCGGTCGAAGCGGCTGTGCACCGCATCGATTCGGTGAAAGGCGCCAAGCGGCTCAAAGCCTATGTCGAACGGCTGCATGCGCGGCCCGCCTACAAGCGCGCGCTTGAAAAGGGCGGACCCTACGCCTACGCCTGACGCCGCAATCATGGCGACGGCGGTTTCAGACGTGTTCGAGGCGGTGATATTCGATTGCGACGGCGTCCTCGTCGATTCGGAAGCGCTGGCGATCAGCGGCGAGCGAACAGCGCTTGCGGCTCTCGGCCTTCCCTATTCGGCGGAGGACTATGTTCGGCGATTTGTCGGCCTGCATGACAGGCTCTTTTTCGATCATCTCAGGACGGATTATCATGATGCGCACGGATCGCCCGCGCCTGCGAATTTCGAGGAGCAGGTGCTCGACGGGCGTCGCCGCGAAATGCATCGCCTTGCGATCATCGCCGGCGCCGACGCCGCGCTCCGCGCCGCTCGGCGGCGGTTCGGGCGGGTCGCCGTCGCCTCGTCCTCGCGCGCGCATTTCCTTGAAGGCAAGCTGAAGCGCATGGGGCTTTTCGACCTCGCCGCGCCGCATGTTTATTCGGCCGACCTAGTTGAGCATGGCAAGCCGGCGCCGGATATATTTCTTTACGCCGCGGCGCAGATCGGCGCCGATCCGGCCCGCTGCCTCGTCCTCGAAGACAGCGTCAACGGCGTCCGCGCCGGTCTTGCTGCCGGCATGCATGTCTGGGGCTTCACCGGCGGCGGCCATTGCTATGCGGGTTATGGCGATCGCCTGCGCGAAGCAGGGGCCAGTCGCGTGATCGGCGACTACGCCGCCTTCCTTGACGTCATCGACAATCCGCCCGCATCATCGGCGATATGAATTTCGCTTCGGACAATTGGGCGGGCGCGCATCCCGACATCCTGCGCGCGGTCGTCAGCGCGAATGACGGCCCGGCGCCGTCCTATGGCGGCGACGCGCTGACGAAGCGCGCAGAAAAGAAATTCTCTGAGATTTTCGATTGCGACGTCGCGGTGTTTTTCGTGGCGACCGGCGGCGCGGCGAACAGCCTCGCCCTGTCGCAGATGACACCGCCCTGGGGGATGATCCTCTGCCATCAGGAAAGCCACATCCAGATGGACGAATGCGGCGCGCCGGAATTATTCACCGGCGGCGCAAAACTCCTGCCCTTGCCCGGCCGCGGCGGGAAATTGACGCCGGAGATCGTCCGCGCCGCGCTCGCCGGTTTCCCTGAGCGCCCGCCGCACGGGATGCCCGCCTCCGCCCTGTCGCTGACCGAGGCGAGCGAATGCGGAACAGTTTATTCCGTAGACGAATTAAAGGCGCTTGGCGATGCGGCGCGCGCCGCAGGCTTGAGACTCCACATGGACGGCGCGCGCTTCGCCAATGCGATCGCCCATCTCGGCTGCGCGCCCGCCGACATCACCTGGAGAGCCGGCGTTGATGTTCTTTCTTTCGGCGGGACCAAGAACGGATGCCTGATTGCCGAGGCGGTCGTGTTCTTCAATCCTGCGGACGCCGAAGGTTTCATGTTCCGCCGCAAGCGCGCGGCGCAGCTTTTTTCGAAAATGCGCTTCGTCTCGGCGCAGTTCGACGCCTTTTTCGAAGACGGTCTGTGGCTCCGCATGGCGGCGCACGCCAACCGGATGGCGCACCGCCTTTCCGAGGGACTTGCCGGCGTCGGCGCGACTATCTGGTATCCGACCGAAGCGAACGAGGTCTTCGTCTCGTTCCCGCCGGGCGTCGCGGAAGGGCTCCGCGCCGGCGGCGCGACTTTCTATCCGTGGGTGACGCCGGGCGACCCGGCGAACGGGACGATGCAGCGCCTCATCTGTTCCTGGGCGACGCGCGAGGAAGACGTCGACGCCTTCATCGCCGCCGCGCGGCCTGAATAGCCTGCCGCCCTAACCGAAAATCTCGCGGGCGGCGCGCCACGTGTTGGCGTAGGCCTCGACGCTGGCGTCGATCGGCGCC
>JBGSSK010000052.1:0-4761 GCA_041737095.1 Parvularculaceae bacterium
CCGCCGCCCGCTATCGCCTTCGCGAACGCCCGACGCCCGGCCGACCCCGATCCGGCGCTAGCTCAGCTCCGCGGCGCGCCTATCGCGTCAAGCCTATGGGCAAGCCGATCACGATTGACGGGGTGGAGGGCGCGGCGAGACTGGACGAGGATTTCTAGGCGGCCTAATCGGCAGCCAGACCGTCCCAGAATTTCTTCGCGCGCCTGAAGAAGCCGGTCGAGCTTGGGTTGCAGTCTTCGCCGCCGCCGGCTTCGCAGAACTCCTTCAGGAGTTCTTTCTGGCGCGCGGTGAGATTGACCGGGGTTTCAATCGTTATCTCGACGAAGAGATCGCCTCGGCCTTTTTGATTGAGGCGCGTCATGCCCTTTCCACGAACGCGGAACTGCTTTCCGGTCTGCGCGCCGTCCGGAACATTGATCGATACGCGACCGCCTTCGATCGTCGGCGCTTCGAGGTCGCCGCCAAGCGCGGCGGTCGTCATCGGAATCGGCAGCGCGCAGTAAAGATCGGCGCCGTCGCGTTCGAAGAGGTCATGTTTCTCGATTTCCACGAAGATATAAAGATCGCCTTCGGGGCCGCCGCGCGGACCGGCTTCGCCCTCGCCCGCGAGCCTGATGCGCGTCCCGCTTTCAATGCCGGGCGGGACATCGACGACGAGCGTGCGCTCGCGCCGTACGCGCCCCTGGCCGCTGCAATCCGTACACGGATCGCTGATGATGCGTCCTTCGCCGCCGCAGCCGGGACAGGTGCGCTCAAGCGTGAAGAAGCCTTGCTGGACTCGGACGCGGCCAGCGCCGCGGCAAGTGCCGCATGTCGTCGGGCCCGTGCCCTTTTTCGCGCCCGACCCCTCGCAAGTCTCGCACGCGACGGATCCGGGCGCCGAAATCGATGCTTTTTTGCCGGTGAAGGCTTCTTCGAGGGAGATGTTGAGGGCGTATTTGAGATCCGCCCCTCTCCCGGGGCCGCGGCTGCGCTGGCCGCGCGCGCCCATGATGTCGCTGAACAAATCCTCAAACACGTCGGAAAACGCCGAGGCGTCAAAGCCGCCCTGAAAGCCGTTGAAGCCTGCGCCGCCGCCATTTTTGAAGGCGGCGTGGCCATAGCGGTCATAGGCCGCACGCTTTTGCGGATCGGAGAGGACCTCATAGGCCTCGTTGACTTCCTTGAAGCGTTTCTCCGCGTCCGCGTCGCCTTGATTGCGGTCGGGATGATATTTCATCGCCGCCTTGCGGAACGCAGATTTGATCGCAGCCTCGTCGGCGCTGCGCTCAACATTGAGCAGAGAATAGAAATCCTGCGCCATGTGCGACTTTGCCCCGTCCATCTCGACGAACATCCCGGGAAGCTTCGAAGGCGCCAGCCCGGGATATCTTCGCGTTTATCCCGATGGCTCCCAAACCGGCGGCGCATCATCTCATGCTGCGCCGCATCCGGGATGACGACGGGCTAATCCTTCTTGTCGCCGTCGACTTCTTCGAAATCGGCGTCGACGACCTTGTCATCGCCGCCGGAAGCGTCAGTTCCTTCACTGCCTTCGGCGGCGCCGCCTTGCGCCTTGTACATCGCCTCGCCGAGCTTCATCGACGCGGTCAGCATCGCCTGCGTGTCGGTCGCGATCTTCTCGGCTTCGGAGGCTTCGTCGTCGAGCGTTGCGCGCAGCGTCGCAATCGCGTCTTCGATCGCTTTCTTTTCATCGGCGGAAATCTTGTCGCCGAAATCGGCCAGCGCCTTTTCGGTCTGGTGAACGGCGCTTTCGCCGCGGTTCTTCGCCTCGACCCTCGCGCGCCGTTGTTTGTCTTCGTCGGCGTGCGCTTCGGCGTCCTTGACCATCTTCTCGATGTCGCTGTCGGAAAGGCCGCCAGAGGCCTGAATTCGGATCGACTGTTCCTTTGCGGTCGCCTTGTCCTTGGCCGACACATGCACAATGCCGTTGGCGTCGATATCGAACGTGACCTCGATCTGCGGCACGCCGCGCGGCGCCGGGGGGATGCCGACGAGGTCGAACTGGCCGAGCATCTTGTTGTCGGCGGCCATTTCGCGCTCGCCCTGGAAGACGCGGATTGTCACCGCCGACTGATTGTCTTCCGCGGTCGAGAAAGTCTGCGACTTCTTGGTGGGGATGGTCGTGTTGCGCTCAATGAGGCGTGTGAAAACGCCGCCCAGCGTTTCGATGCCGAGCGAAAGCGGCGTGACGTCGAGGAGCAGCACGTCCTTGACGTCGCCTTGCAGGACGCCGGCCTGGATCGCGGCGCCGAGCGCGACGACCTCGTCCGGATTGACGCCCTTGTGCGGCTCCTTGCCGAAGAATTGCTTCACCGTTTCCTGGACTTTCGGCATGCGGGTCATGCCGCCGACCAGAATGACTTCCTCGATGTCGCCGGCGGTCAATCCGGCGTCTTTCAGCGCCGCCTTGCACGGATCGACCGTCTTCTTGATGAGGTCCTCAACGAGGCTCTCGAGTTTGGCGCGCGAGAGCTTCATGGTGAGGTGCTTCGGGCCGGTCTGGTCGGCTGTTATGAACGGAAGGTTGACCTCGTACTGCGCCGTCGTCGACAGCTCCTTCTTGGCCTTTTCCGCTTCTTCCTTCAGCCGCTGCAGCGCCAGCTTGTCTTTCCGCAGGTCGATGCCCTGGTCTTTTTTGAATTCGTCGGCGAGATAATCGACAATGCGCATGTCGAAGTCTTCGCCGCCGAGGAAGGTGTCGCCGTTCGTCGCCAGCACTTCAAAAACGCCGTCGCCGATTTCGAGGATCGAAATGTCGAAGGTGCCGCCGCCAAGGTCGTAGACGGCGATTTTCTTGCCGTCTTTCTTTTCAAGACCATAGGCGAGCGCCGCCGCGGTCGGCTCGTTGATGATGCGCAAGACCTCAAGGCCGGCGATCTTGCCGGCGTCTTTTGTCGCCTGCCGCTGCGCGTCGTTGAAATAGGCGGGGACGGTGATGACCGCCTGCGTGACGGTTTCGCCGAGATAGGCTTCGGCGGTTTCTTTCATTTTCTGGAGAATGAAGGCTGAGATCTGCGAAGGCGCATATTTCTCGCCGCGGCTCTCGACCCAGGCGTCGCCATTGGCGCCCTTCATGATCTTGTAGGGAACCATCCCGATGTCTTTTTTGACCATCGGGTCTTCGAAATTTCGGCCGATGAGGCGCTTGATCGCGAAGAAGGTGTTTTCAGGATTGGTCACCGCCTGGCGCTTCGCCGGCTGGCCGACGATCCGTTCCCCGTCCGGCGTAAACGCCACAACCGAGGGGGTCGTCCGCGCGCCCTCGGCGTTTTCGATGACCTTCGGCGCTTTGCCTTCCATGACCGCGACGCAGGAATTTGTCGTTCCGAGGTCGATGCCGATTACCTTGCCCATTCAAAATCTCCTTGCAGCGGATGGTCCGGTCCAAAGGCCTTCATGAAAGCCGGCGACGCCGCCGCTTCCGCCAAGCGCCCTTTTGAACCACCCCTCATTCAATCTGGGTTGCTGGTCGGGATTTCGACGTCCCGCCCGGTTCGAACGGCATATAGGCAGGCCCCAAGGCGGCTGCAACCCGCCATTGCGCCCTGTTTCGAGAAGAAATGATCCGGGCGTCGGGGCCCGTCGGATTATTGCAATACACCGCCGGGTTCAGTTGAGGTCCCGCGCGACGCGAAAGCCGAGAGTGTTGCGGCGGGCCGACTGGACCTCGCCGTCTCGTCGGCTGAGGACCAGGGCTTCGGCGGAGTCGTTCCAGCCGCCGCCCATGACGACATGGGCCGAACACAGGCCGCCGACCGGCGTTGCTCCGGTCGGCTCGCCGGCGAACGTCGGGGTCCAGCAATCGGCCGTCCATTCGGCGACGTTTCCATGCATGTCATAGAGGCCGAAGCGGTTCGCCGGAAAGCTTCCCGCCGGCGTCGTTGCGCCGATGCGGCCGCCGTAATTGGCGCGGCCCGGGGCGAGCCCATCGCTGAACGCGTAATCGGCAGCCGAGCCGGCGCGCGCCGCATATTCCCATTCTTCCGCCGTCGGCAGTCGATAGCGTCGCCCGGTCTTTCCCGACAACCACTGCACATAGGCCTGCGCATCGTCAAACGAGACATTGATGACCGGCCGCTTGCCGCGCCCCCATCCGGCGTCCGGGCGCGGCGCGCACGCGCCGTCGGCGGCGCACGCCGCCCAATCGTCGAAGGTGGTTTCCCGGACTGCGACGGCGATCCGTTTGCGGAGCATCACCGTCACCGCGGTTTGCGATTGGGCGTCGCCAAGAAAGATCGAACCTGTACCAATCTCAGCGAGGTCGGGACAGTCGAGGCAGTCGCGAAGATAGGCGCCGAATGAACTGGTCTCGGCATTGAGATCGCCGGTCGACAGCCAGGCGAGGCCGGCGATCGGATCGCCCTCGCTCTCTGTTGCAGGCGCTGGCGGCGCAGTCATTTCTGCAAGCGCCGTCGCACTCGCCGGTTGCGCGTCGGCGGCGAGCGCAGGCTTCAGGCGCGGCGATGAAACGAGGTCGGCTGCCGTTTCGGACGGAAGCGTCAGAAATGCTTCGGCGGCCGGCGCATCACGCAGTGTTTCGACCGGCGCAATCTCCGCGTCGTCGATCGCCGCGCCGATGTCGCCGTCAGGCGCTCGTTGAATGTTGATCGTTTCGGCGGTCTCGGAATCGCCGAGCAGCGACTGCGCGTCATCCGCGTAGACATCAGGCGCCAGGAGGTCCGCATCGTCGGCAGGCGGCTTCTCGGGTGCGACGAGTGCGACCGCCGGCGCGCGCGGAGCCTCGGCCGCGGCGACCGT
>JBGSSK010000433.1:0-1762 GCA_041737095.1 Parvularculaceae bacterium
GCGTTTCCTGCGGCGCGCTCTCGCTGGCCTGCGCGGGCTCACGCCACGGCTTCGAAACGGCGACCGTCGTCGGGCGCATCTGGTAGCCATGCGCATCGCGCGGCAAAGCTTCGATGCCGGTCGCGACGACAGATACGCGGACGCGACCCTCGAGGTCCTGATTGAAGGTCGAGCCGACGATGATGTTCGCGTCCGGGTCAACTTCGGCGCGGATCCGGTTCGCCGCTTCGTCGACTTCGAACAGTTTCATGTCCATTGATCCGGTGATGTTGATGAGAACGCCCTTGGCGCCCTTCATCGACACTTCGTCAAGCAGCGGGTTCGAGATCGCGGCTTCCGCCGCTTCGATCGCCCGCTTGTCGCCGGACGCCTCGCCTGTCCCCATCATCGCCTTGCCCATCTCGCGCATCACGGTTCTGACGTCGTTGAAGTCGAGATTGATCAGGCCTGGCATGACCATAAGATCTGTAATGCCCCGTACGCCGGAATGCAGGACCTGGTCGGCGAGCGCGAAGGCCTCGGCGAAGGTAGTCCGCTCATTGGCGATCGAGAACAGGTTCTGGTTCGGGATGATCAGCAGCGTGTCGACATGTTCCTGCAAGGCCTCGATGCCGGCGAGCGCGATCTTCATCCGGCGCGCGCCTTCAAAATGAAACGGCTTCGTCACGACGCCGACGGTCAGGATATCGCGCTCCTTTGCAGCCTTTGCGATCACTGGCGCCGCGCCAGTGCCGGTGCCGCCGCCCATCCCCGCCGTGATGAACAGCATATGGGAGTTGCCGACCTGCTGCAGAATTTCGTCGAGCGTTTCCTCGGCCGCCGCGCATCCGATTTCCGGGAGCGAACCCGCGCCGAGCCCTTGCGTCGTATGAGCGCCCAGCTGGATGCGTCTTTCCGCCTTTGACAGGCCGAGCGCTTGCGCATCAGTATTGGCGACAATGAAGTCGACGCCCTCGAGGCCGCTGTCGACCATATTGTTGACTGCGTTCCCGCCCGCGCCGCCAACGCCTATGACGGAGATCCGCGGCTTCAGTTCAGTCAATTCCGGTACGCTGAGATTGAGTGGCATCGTCGGCTCCGCCCCACATGGTTAAGGTGATTTTAAAGATTCCTTTAGAACCGTTACCAAATGGTTAACGCTTGTCGCCAACCATCGGCATCGGCCGCACCAGGATTTGATTCTGTCTCTCCCTGTTCGTTTCTTCTGTCACTCGAAAATCATCCTTCCTTAATGATTTCTTGCGGGCCCGTTTCCGCTGCGCGAAATCCGGGCGGTTTGCTTTCTGCCCGATAAACCGCTCCGCGTTCGATAATTGCTCCATGGCGGCACCCTTCTCTGTTTGATGAGGAGAATACGGCAACGCCGACGGGTGTGGGACGGATTGGGGGATAAATAGGGGGATAATTAGGGGGATTAGCGGTGGGATAAGCGGCGGGATAAGTTTTTTTTCGCGAGCAATTTCAGCGGGCCCAATGGTTAATCGCTTTTCCCAGGCGGAACGCCGAAATTTCGGACTCAAATTACCCGCAATGGCGGTCGTTCCGTAGACGGAATGTCAACCGGAGGGCGCGCCGGGTCCTTAAGAACGCTCCGCCCGCTGGACCGCAGTCAGAAATTCGCCCTGAGCCAGGCGCCGACACTGCCGAAAACGCCTTTGCCGAGCGGTTCGCTCGCGATCGACAGGCGGCCAAGCCGGCCGGCTCCCTTGTCAGCGCGCGCTCGGGCCGCCTGCTGAAGGACGCCGACAGCCACCGCGAATTG
>JBGSSK010000031.1:0-9906 GCA_041737095.1 Parvularculaceae bacterium
TCGTGGCGCTCGCGTCCGGCGGCGCTGAACTGCTGGCGCCGGCGATCGCCGCCGAAGCGCAACGAATCATCAGTGCGCTCAACACGTCGTTTGGCGGGGTTTATGTTTTCGGCGGGGTTGACGGCGCGACGCCGCCGGTCGCGGCGCAATCGATCAACGACATCGGGGCGGCGGCGGACACCGACGCGCTGTTCGTCGACGCCGCGCGCCAGCGCCTGTCGGTCGAGGAGGGCCTCACCGTCGATGGCGGCGCGACCGCGCGTGAAATCGCATCGGGTCTTTTTGCGACCCTGAAAGAGCTGGCGAACGCGCCGGCGAGCCTCGGCGCGTTTTCAGGTTCGCTGACGCCGGCGCAAACGAGCTTCATCTCGCAGAGGATCGCCGAGCTCGATGCGATTTCCGATGCGCTTTTCAGCGAGCTCGGGCTGAATGGCCTTGCGCAGGGCCAGACCGAACAAGCGCGCGTCAGGAACGGCCAGCGGCGCGATCTCGCCGAAATTGTCGCCTCCGGGATCGAGGATGCGGACCTCGCTGAAGTCGTCGCCCGCCTCAATCAGGACCGGCTCGCGATTGAAGCCGCCGCGCAGGCGCTGTCGCAGGCTAGCGAACTTTCCCTGCTGAATTTTCTCTAGGCGAATTGTTGAATCGTAGCGCCCGACGTTCCTCGTCCCAGATCAAGCGCATGGGCGGCTGGATATTAGGGCGCTCTCTCCCTATGTTCCGCCCGCCATGACCGAACTGATGGATAGCGTGCGGCTCGACGCCCCGAAAATCGACCTCGGCCTTCCCGCCGGGGCGCGGGTCGTCGTTGCGATGTCGGGCGGCGTTGACTCGTCCGTAACGGCCGCGCTGGTCAAGCATGCCGGCTATGATGCGGTCGGCGTCACCCTACAGCTTTACGATCACGGCGTCGCCATCCAGAAAAAAGGCGCGTGCTGCGCCGGGCAGGATATTCAGGACGCGCGCAATGTCGCCGACCGTCTCGGCATCGCGCATTACGTCCTCGATTATGAGGATCGTTTTTCCGCAAGCGTCATGGAGGATTTCGCCGACACGTATCTCGCCGGCGCGACGCCGATCCCGTGCGTCCGATGCAATGAGCGCGTGAAGTTTCGCGACCTTCTGGATGTGGCGCGCGATCTCGGCGGCGCCGCTATGGCGACCGGCCATTACATTCGCCGCGTTGACGGCGCTGCGGGCCCCGAACTTCGACGCGCCGCCGACGCTAGCCGCGATCAGAGTTATTTCCTGTTCTCGACGACGCGCGAGCAATTGCGCTATCTGCGTTTCCCGCTTGGCGATATCCCGAAAGACGATGTCCGCCGGATCGCCGCGTCCTTCGGACTGGTGGTCGCCGACAAGCCGGACAGCCAGGACATCTGTTTCGTGCCGGAAGGAAAATATGCGGCGGTCGTCGAAAGGCTGCGGCCGGGGTCGGCGGAGCCGGGCGATATCGTTCACGTCGATGGCTCGGTCATTGGAACGCATCCAGGCGTCATTCATTACACCGTCGGCCAGCGGCGGGGCCTGGGCCTTGCGACCGGCGAGCCATTGTTCGTCGTCCGCCTCGATGCGGCGCGGCGGAGGGTCGTTGTCGGACCGCGCGACGCGCTGATGGTCCGCCGTATGCGCCTCAAGGAGGTCTCCTGGATCGGCGACGGCGCGCTTGAGTGCGCCGCGCGATCCGGGACGCCGATCGCTGTCAAAGTGCGGTCGACGCGGCCGCCGAAGCCCGCGCGGCTCACCTGGGACGGCGCGCTTGCGATTGAACTCGATGAACCGGAAGAGGGCGTCGCGCCGGGTCAGGCCTGCGTCTTCTATTCGCCCGAGCTGTCGCATGACCGGGTTCTCGGCGGCGGGTGGATCGCCGCGACCGAATCCGTCTCTGAGGCCCAGGACTGATTGGTCCTGGCCGGAAGATGATGGCGGCGGCCATGCCTGCGCCTTGGAATAAGGCGTCGGCGCATCGAACGCAGCGGGTGCGAATGCGGCGCCAGTCCTTGCTGTTGCCGACCATGTTTTCGATGCGGCGACGCTGGCGACAGAGCGCCAGTCGTTGGGGATCGGGATTTTTCGGTCGGCCATGACCGTCGCAGACGGCATGGCGCCTTGAGTTCAGGCCGCCTTCGGCGCGTCCGATACGTCGAGGAACAAACTTTTTTTAAGAGCGGGCAGCCGTTCGGAGAGCCTTCAGCGGGGTCGCGTCGAACATCAACTGGTCGGGCTTGCCTCTCTCCGCCGCCAACGCGGCGACAATCCGGTTGAATGCGCCGGGCCGGCTGCGACGGATGGAGCGGTTGCAGATCGTCTTGTGCGGACCGCAGTCTCCGGGGGCGTCGCGCCAGCGCAAGCCGTTCCTGACGACGAAGAAGATCCCGCTGAACACCCTTTGGTCATCGACCCTCGGCGCCCCGTGCGACAACGGAAAATGCGCTTCGATCTGACGCAGCCGCGCCTTGGACAGCCATACCGGTCCGCTCATTGCGGCGCCTCCCCAGCGCCTCTAAGGAGACATTGAATTGCGATTACGGCAAGCGATTTAATGGGTCGTCAGCCACGGTAATGATGGAGATCAATATGATGTTCGAACGACTGGGCCCGTTGACTGGCGAGGTCGTGTCGTCGGCGACTGCGATGACGGCGGCTGACATGCCCGCCATTGCGGCGCGCGCCGCCGCAGCTTTTCCTTCTTGGGCGGCGCAGGGGCCGAACGCGCGGCGCGCGGTGCTGATGAAGGCGGCGGACGCGCTGATGGCGAGGAAGGACGCTTTTGTCGCGGCGATGATAGCCGAAACGGGCGCGACCGCAGGCTGGGCGATGTTCAACCTTGACCTTGCCGCAAGCGTGGTGCGCGAGGCGGCGGCTATCACCACCCAGATCACCGGCGAAGTGATCCCTTCGGACAAGCCAGGCTGCATCGCGCTCGCGCTTAAAGAGCCGGTCGGGGTCATCCTCGGTATTGCGCCATGGAATGGGCCGATCGTCCTCGGCGTACGCGCGATTGCGGCGCCGCTGGCGTGCGGCAATGCAGTCATCCTGAAGGCCAGCGAGACCTGTCCGCAAACGCACGCGTTGATCATCGAGGCGTTCGCCGAGGCAGGCTTCCCCGACGGCGTTGTCAATCTCGTGACCAACGCGCCCGCCGACGCCACCGAGGTCGTCGGCGCGCTGATCGATGCGCCCGAGGTCAAGCGCATCAACTTCACCGGCAGTACGGCGGTCGGCCGCATTGTCGCCCGGCGCGCGGCCGAGCACCTCAAGCCCTGCCTGCTCGAACTCGGCGGCAAGGCGCCGCTGATCGTGCTCGAGGACGCCGATCTCGACGAGGCGGTAAAGGCGGCGGCGTTCGGCGCCTTCATGAATCAGGGCCAGGTCTGCATGTCGACCGAGCGGATCATCGTCGTCGACGCCGTAGCCGACGCGTTCGCCGAGAAATTCGCCGCCAAGGCTGCGAGCATCTCCGCCGGCGACCCGCGCGAGGGAAAGGCCCCGCTCGGGGCCGTGGTCGATCAGAGAACCGTCCTCCGCGTCAACAGCCTGATCGACGACGCTATCTCCAAGGGCGCGCATGTCATCGCCGGCGGCAAGGCGGAAAGCGTCGTCATGCCCGCGACTGTGGTCGATGGCGTCACTGCGACGATGAATCTCTACACCGATGAGAGCTTCGGCCCTATCGTCGCGATCATCCGCGCCCGTGACGCCGAACACGCGGTCGCGCTCGCCAACGACAGCCAGTACGGCCTCGCGGCGGCTGTCTTCACACGCGACATTGTCTTGGGCCTCTCAATCGCGCGGCGCATCCAATCAGGCATCTGCCATGTCAACGGCCCGACGATCCACGACGAGCCGCAAATGCCGTTCGGCGGCGTAGGCGCGTCGGGGCATGGCCGTTTCGGCGGGCGGCAGGGCATCGACAGCTTCACCGAGACCCGCTGGATCACGATCGAGACGCAGCCCGGCCATTTCCCGATCTGACGCGGCGACGATGGTCTCGGAATTCCCGGAAATCTGGGGGCAATATGCTTATCTCCCCTTTCCGGCGGCTGACCCCGGCCCCCGGCGCGGCCGCGCGAGGGGCCGGCCGCTGCATGTGAATGGGCGTTGTTGTCACGGCAGGCGATTTAATCGGTTCAGAGCCTCGATGACATTGCAATCGCCGCCGGCTTTATTCAAACCCGTCCGGCGTAACCGAGAGGCCGGAAGGATCAATGGCGAAGAAGCATTATGACTGCCTGAAATGCGTGGCTTATTGTTGCACGTATACTCATATTCCGGCAACGAAGCGGGACGTGAAGCGCCTCGCAAGGCATTTCGACCTGACCGAAGCGCAGGCGGCGAAGAAATTCACCAAAAAGGGCGACAAGGAAAACCCGCGCGTCCTCAAACATGACGACGACAAGCATTTCGGCACGGCGTGCATGTTCCTCGACCAGAAGAAGCGTCAATGCACGGTTTACGAATCGCGTCCGCAGATCTGCCGCGATTTTCCGACCCAGTCGCGCTGCGGCTATTACGAGTTCCTGAAATTCGAGCGGGAAGTGCAGGATGATCCGAAATGGGTGGCGACGACGGACTGATATCGCGTGGCTGAGCGCGTCGACACGATCGTCATCGGCGCGGGCGTCATCGGCCTTGGCGTCGCGCGCGCCCTCGCGCTCGCCGGTCGCGAGGTCATCGTCCTTGAACAGCATGACGCCTTCGGAACCGAAACCTCGTCGCGCAATTCCGAAGTCATTCACGCCGGCATCTATTATCGGCCCGGCGGCCTGCGCGCCCGGCTGTGCGTCGAGGGCAAGACGAAACTTTACGCCTATTGCCGCGCCCGCGGGGTCAATCATCTCAATTGCGAAAAGCTGATCGTCGCCACAGCCGACCCGGAAATGTCGGGCCTCCTTGCGATCAAGGAGACCGCGGAGAAGAACGGCGTCCTCGATCTGACGATGATCGACGGCGCAGAGGCGGCGCGGCTTGAGCCGGGCCTTCGGGCGGTCGCGGCGCTGCGCTCGCCCTCGACCGGCATTGTCGACAGTCACGGGCTGATGCTGAGCTTTCTCGGCGATCTTGAAAACGCCGGCGGCGTTCTTGCGCTGCGCGCGCGCGTCGTTGCGGGGCGCGTTACGGCGGAGCGCATTGAAATCGATGTCGGCGAGAATGGCGGCGGGTCAATGACGCTCGCCGCGAGCCTCGTCGTCAATTGCGGCGGCCTTCACGCCGACGCCGTCGCCCGCAGCATCGAAGGGCTCGATCCGCGGTTCATTCCGGCGCTGAGGCCTGCGAAGGGGCAATATTTCACTTATTCCGGCAAGGCGCCGTTTTCACGTCTCATCTATCCGCTGCATCGCGCCGACAGCCAGGGCGTCCACTACACGCGCGATCTCGGCGGACAGGCGCGGCTCGGTCCCGACATTCGCTGGGACGCGGCGCTCGGCGATTATTCGGTCGACCCGTCGCGCCTGCCGGATTTCGTGCGCGACGTCGCGCGCTTCTGGCCGGACCTTGATCCCGCGCGGCTGCAGCCCGGCTATTCCGGCCAGCGCCCGAAAGCGACCGGTCCGGGCGAGGAAGGGGATTTCCTGATTTATGGACCGAAGCTTCACGAAACGCCCGGTTATGTCGGCCTTTACGCCATGGAATCGCCGGGGCTCACGTCATGCCTTGCGATCGGCGATTACGTCGCGGCGCTGGCGCAAAGCTGAGGCGTGAAGGTGAAGCGCGGGGCCGATTGCGCCGCCCTTGCGAGGCCTCCGGAGTGCCGGTATAGACGCGACCTCTTCACGACCCGGCGGGGTAGCTCAGTTGGTGAGAGCGCAGGATTCATAACCCTGAGGTCGGCGGTTCAATTCCGCCCCCCGCTACCATCCTGACGCCTGATTTAGGCGCCCTCTAAGCGACCTGCCGCGCGAGCGCGCATTGCGACCAGATCTCCGACAAGGCGCGCGTCAGGCGGTCGACATCGGCGTCGGTGTGGACGGGCGAGGGCGTCAGGCGCAGGCGCTCCGATCCCTTGGCGACGGTCGGGTAATTGATCGGCTGCACGTAGATCCCGTGATTGGCCATCAGCCAGTCGCTGATCCATTTGCACTTGACCGGGTCCTTGACCATCACCGGCACGATGTGGCTCGGATTGTCGAGGGTCGGGATGCCGATGCGGGCGAGGCGCGCCCGGACTTCGGCGACCCGCCGCTGCTGGCCGAGGCGTTCGACCTGGCTCACCTTCAGGTGCGCGATCGAAGCGCGCGCGCCGGCGGCGATATGCGGCGGCAGCGCGGTCGTGAAAATGAAGCCGGACGAGAAGCTGCGGACGAAATCGATGAGCGACTTCGACGCGGCAATGTAGCCGCCGACAACGCCAAAGGCCTTGCCGAGCGTTCCTTCGATCACCGTCAGCCGGTCCATCAGGCCCTCGCGCTCGGCGATGCCGCCGCCACGCGGGCCGTAAAGGCCGACGGCGTGAACTTCGTCGATATAGGTCATCGCGCCGTAACGATCCGCGACATCGCAAATCTCCCTGATCGGCGAGATGTCGCCGTCCATCGAATAGACGGATTCAAATGCGATCAGTTTCGGGCGCGCCGGATCGAGCGACTTCAGGATGCGCTCGAGATCCTTGACGTCGTTGTGCTTGAAGACATGACGCTCGGCTTTCGAATGGCGAATGCCTTCGATCATGGAGGCGTGATTGCCGGCGTCGGAAAGCACGATGCAGCCCGGGATGCGCGAGGCGAGGGTCGACAGGGTCGCCCAGTTGGAAACATAGCCTGAAGTGAAGAGGAGCGCGGCTTCCTTGCCATGGAGGTCGGCGAGCTCGCGTTCGAGCAGGACATGGTGGTGATTGGTGCCAGAGATGTTGCGCGTTCCGCCGGCGCCGGCGCCGCAGCTCGCGAGCGCCTCCTGCATGGCGGCGATGACTTTGGGATGCTGGCCCATGCCGAGATAATCGTTCGAGCACCAGACGGTGACTTCCTTCGGCCCGATCTCGCCATGGTTTGACGCGGCCGGGAAAAGTCCCGCCCGGCGCTCGATGTCGGCGAAAACGCGGTAATTGCCGGCCTTGCGCAATTTCTCGATCTCTGCGGCGAAAAAACCTTCGAAATCCATGTGCATCCTCCTCAGATATCAGATCGCGCCAGCGCGATTTTGGCGTAGCTGCGCCGGTTGATCTTTCAAGGTCGTCGTCGTCGCAGGCATGCCGGGCGCCGGGGCGGCCGCGCGTCGCGCCCAATCCCAGAGAACCGCATCCCGCCAGGGCAGGACCATGAATAAGTGCTCAATCACGGCCAGCGTGGCAAGGGTCGCCACCAGGCCAAACCCCATCGCTTCGAAGCTGCGCGCCGGCGCGCTCGCCGCCTCGGCGATCAGCAAACCGGCGGCGAGGGTGACCGCTGCAATCGAGACGGGAAAAAAGCCGTTGACGCGGCGCGGCCCGAAATAGCTCCTGAGATAGGCGAGGTGGGCCGGGAGAAAATCTTCATTGAGGCTCGGCGCCCCAAGAAATACGTTCGCCTTGGCGCTGAGCCGCATCCCCCAGAGGAGCAGGAACGTAAAGAGTCCGACCTGGTTCGGAGCGTTCCATGTCATCGCGACCAGCAGGATCGCGTTCGCCGCAATCGCCAGCTCGTGAATCATCACGGTCTCGCTGGCTGCGACAAACCGCCGCCAGGCTTTGAGGCCCGGCGGGCAGTCGCTGGTGCGCCAGCCGGTGACGTAGCCGAGCAGAAATCCGGTTTCGTGCCAGCCCCAGACGACGACGCCGAGGGTGAATCCGATGACCGCGGAGAGGACCGAAGCGTCGTCGGCGATCGCCGAAAGGCCGACCATCGCCGATCCCAGCAGGAACGAGGCGCCGATCATCGTTGCGAAATGCGTTCGCCGCGGGGCCGCGACCAGCCACAAAATGGCGCCGGTCGAGACGAACCAGACGAGGCTCGCAAAGACGATCGGAAAGGCGAAGTCGGTCATCGTCGTTGAGGCGTCCTTCGGGGGTTCACCAGGCGGGAGCGAGGCGTACGTTGACGGGGAGCGCGTTGGCCCGCGCCGGGATCAGGTAGAGCTGCACAAAGGTTGCGGCGGCGGCGAGGCCGAGACCCGCGCGTTTCAATGCGCCGAAAAGTCCGCCCCTGGCTTTTGCGTCGTCGAGCGCGACTGAAATCTTTCTCATGCGCTCAAGCAGCCTGCCGAACGCCGGGTTGTCGATGTCGATCTCGACCGGGAAGACCTGCCGGGCGATCGCGTTGGTGACCCGGTAGACTTCAAGGTCATAGGCGGTCGGATCAAGTCCAAGGGCCTTGTGAAAGGCCGGCCGCGCGTGATCGCGCACATACATCGTCGCGTAGACCGCAATGATGAAAAAGCGGATCCATAGTTTGTTGACGCCCTTCAGGAGTTTCGGATCGGCGCGCATCAGCAGCGCAAACGCCTCGCCGTGACGGAACTCGTCATTGCACCATTCCTTGAACCATTTGAAAATCGGGTGGAACCGAAGCTCGGGATGCCGTTCGAGCTGGCGATAAATCGTGATGTAGCGCGCATAGCCGATCTTTTCCGAAAGATAGGTGGCGTAGAAAATGAACTTCGGCTTGAAGTAATGATACTTCTTCGCTTTCGTCAGGAAGCCGAGATCGACGCCGATCTTGAAATCCTTCAGGACGTCGTTGATGAAGCCCGCATGGCGCGACTCGTCCCGGCTCATCAGCCGGAACAGCGCCTTGGCGTCCGGGTTGGAAACGCGTTTCCTTATTTCCGCGTAGAGGACGCAGCCGGAAAACTCCGATGTCATCGAGCTGACGAGAAAATCGACGAATTCGAGTCGCAGATCCTCGGGAAGCTTGTGAAGGATATTGTCGAATTCGTCGGTGCGCTTGAAGTGGCGTCGGTTGGGATCAGCCTCCATTTCCGCGATCAGCGCATCCCATTCGGCGCGGACAGCGGATACGTCGATCCGGTTCATCGCGTCGAAATCAGTCGTGTAGAATCGCGGGCTGAGGATCGTTTCCTGCGTTGCAAGGCCGATCGTATCTTCCGGCGCGAGGCTGAGCGGCGTCGCATCCTTGATCGCATCGCGGGGGGTGTTGGCGTTCATCTCAGTCTTCCTTGCGAAAAGCTCACTTCATAAAGTTCGGTCAATTCAAAGCGCGACCTTGCGATCGCGAACAGCTTGTCGAACGCGTTCGCCCGTCTGATCGTCGCATCGCGGTCGAACGTCATGCGCTCGCCGAATTGCACGCGGACCGCCTCGCCATGGACCGTCACGAGGTCGCCGACGCCCGGCGCCGCGCCGTTTTGAAGCTCGACATGCGCTTCGAGATTATCGGCGTCATGCGCGATCGTGATCCTGCAGGGAACCGTTTCGGTCCGTCGGGCGAAAAGCGCCATCAGCCCGCGCTCCTGTCGAAGAGAAGGGCGATTTCGGCGGCGTTGGGCTTGCCGAAGCAATTGACGATGACGCGCGCGCCGGTGACCGGGTCGACGATCGAGAGATTGCCGTCGGCGTGACGCGTCAATTCGAACGGCGCATCGGTCGCGAGGCCTGAAACTTTGCGTTCATGGGCGACCGCCCTGAGAACGCTGCGCACGAAGCCATGCTTGCCGGAATCATAGGTCCATACTTTCAATCCCGTCACCGCATCGAAGACCTCGACCGCGCCGTCCGGCCGGTCGGCGAAATTCAGCGAAATCGTTTCGAGCGGCTCGGCGAGGCTGACGCGCCAGGCCCCGACGCCGGTCAGTTGCGCCGATGCGGCGAGGGCGAGCGAAACGCCGATCAGGACGCCTGCGCCGATCAGCGGCGCCCGCAGGGAGTGAGGTCTTGAATGATCGGACATGGGTTCGTTTCCTCAGGCTGGAACAGGCGATGCGCCGGTCGGCGCGCGGCGATCGCCCGCGCGAGCGGCGGGGTTGTTGCGGTTC
>JBGSSK010000048.1:0-1554 GCA_041737095.1 Parvularculaceae bacterium
TCGCCGGCGCCGGCGGCGTTCACGAGGGCGGCGCCGATGAAGCGGCGATTGCGCGCGCGCTTGATCGCGCGGGCGTCCATGCGGAATTCCTGATGGCGGGGCTCCAATGGTGAACGCGGCCCCAATCATTGCGGCGATCGGAAATTTCGACGGCGTTCATCGCGGCCACGTCGTGCTGGTCGAGCATACGAAAAGGATCGCAACGCAAGAAGGCGGGCGCGCCGGAATCGTCGTGTTCGATCCGCATCCAAGGCGCTATTTCCGCCCGAACGACGCCCCTTTCCTGATCACCGGCCCAGCGACCCGGGACCGGTTGCTGCTGGTGGGGGGCGCTGATCTCGTCATTCCCCTCGTCTTTGACAAAAGCCTCGCCTCGCTGTCGCCGGAAGCGTTCGTGCGCGATCGCCTGAAAGGTGCGCTCGGCCTTGATGGCGTTGTCGTCGGCGGCGATTTCCGGTTCGGCGCCGGGCGCGCTGGCGATGCGGCAAGCCTTGCCGCGCTCTGCGCCGCTCACGATATCGCCTCGCATATCCTGCCGCCGGTCGCCGAAGCCGGGCATTCGGACAAGATCGGTTCGACGGCGATCCGCGAGGCGATCCTGTCGGGCGCCATGGATCGCGCCGCTGACATGCTCGGTCGCGTCTGGAGCGTCGCCGGCGTCGTCGAGACCGGGAACAAGGTCGGTCGGACGCTTGGGTTCCCGACCGCCAACCTGACGCTCGGAGAGATCATCGAGCCGCGGCGCGGCGTCTACGCCGTCCGTGTGCTGACGGATGGACGAACGACGCCGGGCGTCGCCAATTTCGGCCGTCGGCCGACGGTCGGCGCGCCGGCGCCTTTGCTGGAGGTTCACCTGTTCGATTTTTCGGGCGACCTATACGGCAAGACCATCGAGGTCGAATTCGTCGAATTCCTGCGCGATGAAATGAAGTTTTCCGGCCTTGACGCCCTGAAGGCGCAGATCGCTGATGATTGCATCGAGGCGCGCCGGCGTCTTGAGGATCAATAGGATTTTCCGGCGGCCGCGAGTTCGGCCTCATAGGCGGCGAGCGCCGCCTTGCTGGTCTCGATCGCGTCGAGGAGCTTCGGCAGGTCCTTGTCGAGGCGCGCGATTTCGCGGCCGCGATAGGCCATATCCTGACGCTCGTTTTCGCGGTCTTCATTGCTGATCGACGGTTTCAGGTACCGTTTTTCAGCGACCCCTTTCAGGTAGCGATGCTGGTCGAGCGCGCTCACGGCCGCCTCGTAATCGGCGATCGCCTTGTCTCTCGCCGATGTCAGCGTGAACAGCTTCGTCCCGAGCGCGTAATCCGCGAGGAAAGCGGCTTCCCGGTCGGGCGGGCAGACGCCGTGATAGTCGCTCCCCATCCGCCCGGCCGCAAAGCCGCCTTCCGGCGAACAATAGAGCGCAATACCCTCGGTTCGGCCGCGCTGGTAAGCAGCGACATCGAAAGCGACGCCGTGCGCCTTGCAGTCCGACGCCCGTTCCTCGACCAGTTTCGGGCGGGCGCCGGCCTTGCCGTCCGCCAATCCGAGCGCCCCCCAGTCGACGGC
>JBGSSK010000059.1:0-2680 GCA_041737095.1 Parvularculaceae bacterium
GCGGCGCGGGTCGACGCCCGCTTCGCCCTCGATCGCCGCGCAGGCGGCGACGATTTTCGGCAGGTGGCGCGCCAGCACTTTCGAGCCGGCGACGAGCGCCGCGACTTTTTCCTCCTCGACCGCTTTCCAGCAGATGAAGGCCTCGATGTCGGGATGGTCGCCATTGACGACGACCATCTTCGCCGCGCGCCGCGTGACGCCGCCGGATTTGACCGCGCCCGCCGCGGCGTCGCCGACTTTCAGAAAACTGAGAAGCCCGGAGCTCTTGCCGCCGCCCGACAAGGGCTCGCCTTCGCCGCGAATGGTCGAGAAATTGGCGCCGGCGCCCGAGCCGAACTTGAACAGCCGCGCCTCGCGCGCCCACAGATCCATGATGCCGTTGGCGCCGACGAGATTGTCGTCGACCGACTGGATGAAACAGGCGTGCGGCTGCGGCCGCTGATAGGCGTTGTCGGATTCAACGACGACATTGCTGTCGGGATCGACATAGAAATGGCCGTGCCCTTCGCCCTCGACCCCATAGGCCCAGTGCAGCCCGGTGTTGAACCATTGCGGACTGTTCGGCGCGCCGACCTGCCGCGCCAGCATCGCCTTCATTTCATCGACGAAAATCTGCGCCTGGTCGGCGCTGACGAAGAGGCCGGTTTTCCAGCCCCAATAGCCCCACGCGCCGGCGAGCCGGTCGAAAACCTGTCGCGCGCTTGTCTCCGGGCCGAAGCGCTGGTCGGCGGGCAGCTTGGCGAGCGCGGCGACATCCGGCATCGAACGCTGCAGGAAGGCCGGCACGCCCTTTTCCGCGATGCGGCGGGTCGCCGCCGGCACGCCGCTTTTCCTGAGATATTTTTGCGCAAGGATGTCGACGGCGGTCTGCGTCCAGTCGGCCGGCGCCTCGATGTCGCGCGCTGCGTGCAGCACTTTTCCATCGGCCGAGCGGATTTCGCTGTCGGTCGATCGAAACCGGACGCCGCCATAAGGGCCGCCGCTTTCGGTCGTATAGTGGCGTTCAAAGCGCATCGCGCCGATGAATCCTTCCATTCGCCGCCGATCCTAGCGTCCGCTGGCCGTCTTCTCAATGTTCAGCGCGCTGTGCAAGGAGCCAAAAAACCTCTGTTTTTATGGATTAATTTTGTCATTTGGAGAACGAAATCAGGTCGACTCTTCGGCGCCGGCGGGATAAGCCGCCGACGGCTGACGGCCCGGTGGACGGGGCAAGCGGGCGGCGCCATATTCCGGCCGATTCAGACGGGTTCAATCGGAAAAACGAAAAGCAGGGTCATGCTGTCGCAATTGTTTGGCTGGTGGGATTCAACGACGGTCGGCACCTCTTTCACCTTGTGGCGGCGCCGGGCGCGGCTTGTCGGCAAGGACGAACAGGGCAACCGGTATTTCGAGGAAGCCGGCGCCAGCGGCCCAAATGGCGCGAAGCGGCGCTGGGTTATCTATCACGGCGTTGCGGAAGCTTCGCGCGTGCCGCCGGACTGGCATGGCTGGCTGCATCACACATTCGACGAGCCGCCGACGATCGCACCGCTGCGCCGACGCGCCTTTGAAAAAGATCATCTGCCGAACATGACCGGCACGCCGCTCGCCTATCATCCGCCGGGCAGCCTCTCGCATCACGGCGCCGCAGCGCCGGTTCGCGATTACGAAGCATGGACTCCAGGGAAAGATTGAGGATCAGAAGAATGTCGAAAGGCCAGATATTCGAATCGATCATCGGCGTCATCGTTCTCGCCGTCGCCGCCGCTTTTCTTTTCTACGCCTATGAGACGAGCGGCCGCGCGCTCACCGCGCGCACCTATTCGCTGAACGCCGTCTTCGGCCGTATCGACGGCGTGACGCCCGGTTCGGAAATCCGGATTTCCGGCGTCAAGGTCGGCGCGGTCGCCGACAATTCGCTCGACCCGGAGACTTTTGAGGCGCGCGTCAAACTGTCGGTCGCCAACGGCATCGCCATTCCGGAAGATTCGATCGCGAAGGTCGTCTCCGACGGTCTTCTCGGCGGCGCGCATATCTCGATCGAGCCGGGCGGCAGCGATGTCATGCTGGCGCAAGGCGACACGATTTCGATCACGCAAGGCTCGGTCGATCTTCTCGGCCTTGCGGTCCAGTCATTCACGGCTTCGGGCAAGACCGAAAAGCCGGCGGCGAACGCGCCGATCGAAGGAGAGACGGAATGAAGGCGTTTGCGTTTGGCGTGCTCGCCGCGGCGTTTGTCACGGCGGCGATGGCGCAGTCGGACCCGATGCTCGATGATCTGGCGGCGACGCCGCCGGGGCCCGATGAACTCGACATCCTGTCGGCAGGCGACGAGACGGATTTCCCCGATATTGACGCCGTCGCGGCGCGCAAGCCCGTCTCGGTGACCTTGCGCGCCCTCAACAAGATCACGGCGAAATACAGGGACATCGTCATCGGCATGGGCGAGACGACGAGCTTTGGAACGCTCGATATCACCGCGCGCTTTTGCGACAAACGCCCGCCGGAGGAATTTCCTGAAACGACGGCCTTTGTCGAAATCACTGACAAGAGCGCGGCCCTGAAATCGAACCTCAAGATCGATCCGTCGAAAGCGGCGGCGAAACAAACGGCCGACAAGGCTGAAATCCCCGCAGAGGAGCATGCGGCGGTCGCGTCGCCAATCGGCGGAGCGGCGGTCGACGGGGCGGCGGTCGACGGG
>JBGSSK010000065.1:0-1591 GCA_041737095.1 Parvularculaceae bacterium
GCCGCGGATGGCGGCGCCGGCGATGGCGCGACGGTCGCAGGCGACGGCGCGGGAGAGAGCAGCGCCGGCGACAGAACCATCCAGACTATCGAACTGGGACCGGAACGGCCGTCAAAGCACGAAAAACACGCCATCGATGCGCAGCTGCAATTTGCGCTGCTGATCATCATCCTCTTGTCCGCGCTCTACATCATCATTGCACGGATCGACGATTGGTGGCGCTACAGGCGGTAGCGTGCTACCCCTTCCGCCGCGTTGCGATCCGCGTCACCTGCAATTGCCCGGCCTTGATCGCGTCGAAGCGTTCCGCCCACAGATGCGCGTATTGCGCGAGGAGATGCAGGTACTCGGCGCGCAGGCGTTTGTCCGAGAATTCGAGCGCGCGATTATAGGCGCTGCGCCAGCGCGACCATCCGCGCGTGATCAGCGGCAGGAAGGCGCGGGTTTCGTCGACGGTGTCTGCGACCCTGAATCCGGACTTTTCAAGAATCTCGACGATCTGGTTCGCCTGGCGCGGCGATCCGCCCCAGGGTTCCGCGAAACACGCCTTGAGGCGCGCGCCTTTTCGCGCGACCGTGAAATCGACAAAGGCGAGCGGCGCATTCGGCTTGACGAGTTCCGCGGCGAACAGAGCGAACATCGCCGGATCGGGATCGCGGTGCAATTCGAAGAAACAAAGGCCGCCATCGGCCGAGGCGCGGTTGATCCGCGTCATCGCCGCAGCATAGGGAATGACGTCGAGGCCCTTGACCCGCGCCGGAATGTGCGAAAAGCCGGCGACCTTCCAGCGGGCTGCGTTCTTGAGGTCGCGAAGCGGCGCGCCGACGCCGGCGCCGAGGACGACGATTTCCGACTTCAGCGATACGCCGAGCGTTCGTGCATGGCGCATTGTCCAGGCTGGATCGCCGGGATCAAGACGCCCCTCGCCCCAGATCGCCCGGGCGATATCAATGTCGAGCGGCCCCTCTGGCGGGGTTTGCGCACTCGCAGCCGCCGCGATCGCCGCCCGTTCGGCGGCGGGATCAAAGGCGTAGCCTTCCCACCACGCGTTGAACCGCCGGCTTTCAAATGCAAGCCGGTCGCGCCAGTCCAGCGGCGCGGCATCGGCATGTGACGCGATAATCGCCATCAAGAATTGTCCCGGCGCCTTCAACCGTCGATTGATCGCGCGTTAAGGCTGACAAGTCGTTAACGCGTCAGCAGCCACAGCCGCGACGCCAGCAGGACCGCCGCCGTAAAGAGGCCGGCGAGCAGCCCCCACCAGACGCCGACCGCGCCGGTTTCGGTCCCGAGGCCGAGAAAGGCGGCGATCGGAAAGCCGACGGCCCAGTAGGCGATTCCTGTAATGACCATCGGCCAGCGGACGTCCTTGAGCCCGCGCAGCGCCTGCGCGCTGGCGACCTGCGTCGCGTCGAACAGCATGAAGGCGGCGGCGATCACGAGGAATTGCACCACCATCGGGATCACGGCGGCGTTCGCGGGATCGTCGCGGTCGAGATAGAGCCCGGCGACTACTTCCGGCGCGGCGACGGTCGGGATCGCAACCAACATGATGGCGGCGATCGACGCGAGGATCGTCAGCAGAGCGGCG
>JBGSSK010000094.1:0-5101 GCA_041737095.1 Parvularculaceae bacterium
GCGATGCGCTGCAATCCGGCGCGCGGCTGCATGTCGCCGGGCGCATCAAGGCCGACGCGTGGCGCGGCGGCGGCGCGGCGCAGTTTCATGTCATTGATGCGGCTGAAGCCCGCATTTGAGGGGCGCCGGAAGGGCTTGCGCCGCGCGCAAATCCTCGACTATACAGCGCCCTCGCATCGCAGCCTCGCGTCGCTGCGGGCCCTTCGTCTATCGGTTAGGACGTCAGGTTTTCAACCTGAAAAGAGGGGTTCGACTCCCCTAGGGCCTGCCATCATCCGGCGATCTCCTGCGCAAGACAGTGGAAAAATAGCCGCCAATCTCGGTGTTTGCGCGCCTCAGCACCGGCCTGTTAACCATTTCGCCGATTGATTTCGCGTCGAATTTCCGATGTATTAAGGCTTGTTAAACGGTTTGCGGTTGGTGGAGGGGCGTTGTGGTCAAGAGAATAATTGGGGCGGGTGCGGCATTGATGCTGGCGATTGCGCCGGTTACGGGCGCGGCGGCGGCCGGGGTTTCGAAGGCCCAGATCGCCGACTCGCTGACGTCGAAGGGGTACTCGGTCCAGGAATTCAAGCAGAACATGCTTGCCGTCGTCGTGGGCGAACAAGTGGTGTTGGTAGGGGTTGATGGGACGGATTCCGATGTCTCGTATATCACCTATTTGAATGATGTGACGCTGGGTGAGGGCGGCCACAAATTCTTGAGCAAATTCAATAGCGAAGTGAAATTCGGCCGGGCCTATATCGACCGTGACGGCGATCTTGCGCTGCAGATGGATCGCAATTCCAATGGCGGCGTTACGGTCAAAAATATCGAGTCCGATTTCGAAGTTTTTCTGCTGTTGATCTCGAAATTCCTCTCCGATTACCGGGCGCAAGGAAGCGTCTGAGCCCTGTTCGTTGCGTAACCGCCGGGGTCCGGTTCCCTCGGCGGCTGAAAAGGCGAGACCTTCTCGCCAAATTGGTGCAAAGTGAAAACAGAGTTCAACTGAATGGGTCGGCGACCGCTTTCATTGAATCAGGCGATTTGGGCGCGTCCTGCGATAAAGTCGGGACTTAGGAAACGAGTTGAATCGGATAGCCGCCAAACGGCGTTCGATGGAACTGACAGGGATTGCGGTTTCTATGGCGGAGACGACTGGGGGCGCCGCCGGCGCCGGTGCACCGGATGATCAGGCCGAAGACACCTTCACAATCGAAGGCGTCGTCAAATGGTTCGATCCGACCAAGGGCTATGGATTCCTGATCGCTTCGAATGGCGGCGGCGATGTCCTGATCCATTCCTCGTGCCTTCGCGACGCCGGGCGATCCACCGCCCGCGAAGGCGCGACGATTGTCTGTCAGGTCGTGCGTCGGCCAAAGGGGCTGCAGGCTTTGAGAATAATCGACATTGATGACAGTACTGCGACGCCGCTGACCCCTCCGACGGCGCTGTTTAGCCAGACCCCGGCGGGCGATTTCAATCGCGCTCTGGTGAAATGGTTTAATCGCGCCAAGGGCTATGGCTTCCTCACGCGCGGCGAGGGCACAGAGGATATTTTCCTTCATATGGAGACGCTGCGCAAATGCGGCATGGGCGAAGTCATTCAGGGCCAGCGCGTGCAGGTCTCTTTCGCCGCAGGCTCAAAGGGTCTGCTCGCGATCGAAATTCGACCGGACCTCGAAAACTGAAATCGATTGAAGAAGGCTGATCGCGGTGTTGCGTCGGTTTTTCGTGTTGAGCGTTGTCGCCGCGTTTGCGTCCGCGGCGTCCTGCGCGCCTAAGCTGGGTCAACCCGCGGCCGATCAAATCGTCATCGTCGCGTCGACGGGTGAGCACCGTTTCACAGTCGAGATCGCGGACACCGACAAGGAAAGGGCGCTCGGCCTGATGCATCGGACATCGATCGCCGATGACGCAGGGATGCTGTTCGATTTCACCCATGATATCAGCGAACATTCGATGTGGATGAAGAATACGCTTATCCCGCTGGATATCGCCTTTATCGCAAAGGACGGCCGCATCGCCCGGATCGCCGCAAACACGACGCCGCGCTCACTTGCCTCGATCAGGTCAGGCGAGCCGGTTTCGGCGGTCCTTGAAGTCGGCGGCGGGAGGCTGACGGCGCTCGGCGTAAAAGAGGGCGATATCGTACGCCATCCGCTTTTCGGCAATCATTGAGCTTTACAGTCCGGTCCGCATTGGCCAATAGGCTGAGGTCCCGGCCGAGGGGCGGAGCGTAGCGCAGTCTGGTAGCGCATCTGCTTTGGGAGCAGAGGGCCGCAGGTTCGAATCCTGCCGCTCCGACCATCGGCCGCGAAGAAGAAAAGGGTCGGCGAGATGTTCGCGAAGATTTATCAGCCGTCGAAAACGGCGATGCAGTCCGGAAAAGCGAAAACCGCGCAATGGCTGCTCGAATTCGAGGCCGCCGCCGCCCGGCGAATCGACCCGCTGATGGGATGGACAAGCAGCGACGATACGACGGCGGGACAGGTGCGGCTTTCCTTTGAGACCAGGGAGTCCGCGATCAAATACGCCGAGAGCCGCAACATTCCTTACCAGTTGACGGAGCCGCATCGCGCAACGCCGGTCCCCAAGGCCTATTCTGACAATTTCGCCTTCAGACGGCGCAAGCCCTGGACGCATTGATGTGCGCGGCTTTCGACTCCGTAGCTCAGCTGGATAGAGCACCCGCCTTCTAAGCGGGCGGTCGCAGGTTCGAATCCTGCCGGAGTCGCCACTCCGCTTGTTGGCGGTTCAGATTTCCGGCAATTCCGTCGTGTCGACATTGGTCGTGGGGGCCGACAATTCGAGGATGACATCGACCTTGCGCTTGCCGGGCTGCAGCACAAAGCTTTGCGGTTTGTACCCGGCCTTGGCGATCGTCAGATTGCGCGGCGCATCGAGTTCGATCGTGCAGGGCGCTTCGCATTCGCCAAAGCCTTCGACCCGGACGATCGCCCCAGCCGGCTCGGTTGTGACCAACGTCAACGTGTTGTCGGCGCCGAAATTGATTGTCTGGCAGCCGCTGGCGAAAATGCAGATTGCGGAAACAAATGCCGCGCGCACCATCATGCCGTCACCCCTTCACAGATTTCATCGCGGCGAAGCCCCGCTCAAGGTCGGCGATCAGATCGTCTGCGTCTTCGAGCCCCGCGTGAAACCTTAGCACCGGCCCCGGCTCTTTCCATTCCGTCGCCGAACGATTTTTCTCCGGATGCACATGGATGCAGAGGCTCTCGAAGCCGCCCCACGAAAACCCCATGCCGAAAAGCCTCAAGGCGTTGAAGAACGCCTTTAGCGCCGGCCTAGACTGGGGATGGAGAATAGCGCCGAAAAGTCCTGAAGTCCCGGAGAAATCCCGCTTCCAGATGAGGTGCCCCGGTGAGGATTTCAGCGCCGGGTGCAGCACGCGCGCAACTTCGGGCCGCTTGGCCAGAAATTTCGCCAGCGTCAACGCGGTTTCCTGGTGCGCCGCCATCCGCGCCGCGAGCGTGCGCATGCCGCGCAAAGTCAGATACGCATCGTCCGCCGAGACATTCGAACCGATCTGCAGCAGCGACTGGAAGATCGCCTTCGCGCCGTCCTCGTCTGCGGCGGTGATCGTACCGATCAGGCAATCGGAATGGCCGCTGAGATACTTGGTCCCGGCCTGAACGACGATATCGGCGCCGAGCGAAATCGGTTTCAGGAAAACGCCGCCCGACCAAGTATTGTCGACGATGAACCGCGCGCCGCCTTGATGGGCCGCTTTGGCGATCGCTGGAATGTCCTGCACGTCGAAAGTAAGCGAGCCCGGCGATTCCGCAAAGACGACCCTGGTGTTCGCGGTCATCAGCGCGGCGATGTCTGCACCGATCAACGGATCGTAATAGACGGTCTCGACGCCGAACCGGGCAAGGAATCGATCGCAGAATTTGCGTGTCGGGTCATAGACGGAATCCGTCATCAGGATGCGGTCGCCGGCCTTGACGAAGGCGAGGAGCGCGGCGTTGACGGCTTGAAGGCCGGATGGAGCGAGGCGGGTTTCAACGCCGCCTTCGAGCGAGGTCACGCATTCTTCGAGCGCGCGATGCGTCGGACCGCCTAATCGTCCGTAGACGATGTTCCTCCCGCCGTCGATGTAGTCGTCATATGTCGGGAATAGGTATGTCGACGCCCGCTCGACCGGCGGATTGACCGGATGCGATGGGCGCTTACGCGGCCTTCCGGCGGCGACCAGTCTGGTGCGCTCTTTCATGGCGCCGCGCCGCTTTCCTGTTCAAGGACGTCCACGCGTCCCGCTCGCTGGTCGCATACGACGAAACCGAACTTCTGGTAAAGCGCGAGCGCCGCCGGATGGTCGAGGGTGCAGGTCTCGATCCTGACCTCTTCCGGATCTCGCGACCAGGCGAGGTCGATGGCGTTCGCGAGAAAAAATCGCGAATATCCCTTTCCGATGAATTCCGGCGCAAGGCCGAAAAACTGGATCTCGACTGACCTTGTGTTGCAGGCGTCGATTTCCGTCATGCCCGCGGGGACGCCGCCGACATAAAGGACATAAAGGCTGACGTCGGGATTGCGGATGATCGCCGCCAGCTCTGCGTCGGAAAGCCCGCGGCGGCTGACCCAATTCCAGGGTCTGCCGATGAGATCATAAAGATACCGGTAAAAATGCGTCGGCGGATTTTCGGCGCGCAGGATGGCGACGCGGCCGGGCGGTTGCGGCTGGTGCTTATACGGAGGCCGCGCGCGTTGCTTCAGATAGGTGACTGTGACGTCGATCTGCCTGCTCATGCCGGTTTCAACCGCTTATGACCGGGAAGAGACCGGCATCATGGTCGCTGCTTCCCCATTCAGCCCAAGACCCGTCATAAAGGCCGTGCCGGCGATGGCCAAGCCGCTCGAGTGCGAGAGAGATCACCGCAGCGGTGACGCCGGAACCGCAACTCGTGATGATTTCGGTGTCAGTATGAATGTCGAGGTCGTGGAAGAGCCGCGCGAGTTCATGCAGCGGTTTCATTTCACCGGATTCGGTCAACAGGTTTGCGAAGGGGAGATTGATCGCCCCCGGCATGTGACCGGACCTGAGGCCGTGCCGCGGTTCGGCGGCGGCGCCTGAAAAACGCGCCGCCGCGCGGGC
>JBGSSK010000097.1:0-5047 GCA_041737095.1 Parvularculaceae bacterium
TCGATGCGCTCGCGCGCCAGCAATTTGCCGCGCGCCTTGTGGCGGTCGGCGTAGCGCGCACCGCCGCCTTCCGCGACCTTCGCCGCGTTGGCTTTCAAATCGGCGACGAGTTGTTCCATCGCGGCGCGATTGGCGGCGAAGCTCTCCGACTGCGTGTCGATTGCGGACTGGATGCGCGGCATGGCTCTATTCCTTTAACCCAAATCGCGCGCCGTCTTTGCTCCGCCGCGCTCCGCCGCGCTCCGCCGCCTTGCGCGGGGACTGTCCCCGAAGCGGACTGAGGGGTTCGCACGGCGATCGCCTGAGGCGCCGAGCCCCCCTTCGTCGGTTTCGCCGACGCCTCCCCCCGCGCGCGAAGGAAAAGGCGCCCGCATTCTGGCCCGATCAATAATCGTGTTGTCCGACAATAGCAATATGTGATAACCTCCTTCCTATCGGTTAAAATCGCCCGCACCAATCGCCCGTACTGGAGGGAGTTCTCATGGCCCGCAATGTCCCGCTGCTGAATTTCGGCCTGCCCGAGGAAATCGAGGAAATGCGCGAAATGATCGCCCGCTGGGTCGCGGATCGCCTCGCACCCCGCGCCGCCGAGATCGACGCGACGAACAAGTTCCCGCGCGACCTATGGCCGGAACTCGGCGATCTGGGGCTTCTTGGCATCACCGCCGATGAGGAATTCGGCGGCGCCGGCCTCGGCTATGTCGCGCATGTCGTCGCGATGGAGGAAATCTCCCGCGGGAGCGGCTCGGTCGGCCTGTCCTATGGCGCTCATTCCAATCTCTGCGTCAACCAGATCAATCTTAACGCCTCGAAGGAACAAAAGGCGCGCTATCTCCCGAAGCTGATCTCCGGTGAGCATTTGGGCGCGCTCGCAATGTCCGAACCTGGCGCCGGTTCCGACGTCGTATCGATGAAGCTCAAGGCCGAGAAAAAGGGCGACCGCTATATCCTGAACGGCAGCAAGATGTGGATCACCAATGGTCCGGATGCGGATGTTGTCGCCGTCTATGCGAAGACGGCGCCCGAAAAAGGCTCGCGCGGCATTTCAACCTTTATCGTAGAAAAGGACTTCAAGGGATTTTCAACCGCGCAGAAGCTTGACAAGCTCGGCATGCGCGGTTCCGACACCGGCGAGCTGGTATTCGAGGATTGCGAGGTGCCGGAAGAAAACCTCATGGGCGCCGAAGGCGACGGCATCCGCATCCTGATGAGCGGGCTTGATTACGAGCGCACGGTGCTCGCCGGCGGCTCGCTCGGCCTGATGCAGGCGGCGATGGATGTCGTCATGCCTTATATCCACGACCGCCAGCAATTCGGAAAACCGATCGGAACATTCCAGCTCGTGCAGGGAAAAATCGCCGACATGTACACGACGATGAACGCCTGCAAGGCCTATGTTTACGCTGTCGCGCGCGCTTGCGACCGCAAGGAGACGACGCGCCAGGATGCGGCGGGCTGCATTCTTTACGCCGCTGAAAAGGCGACTGAGGTCGCGCTCGATGCGATCCAGCTTCTTGGCGGCAACGGCTATATCAATGATTACCCGACCGGGCGTCTTTTGCGCGACGCCAAGCTCTACGAGATCGGCGCCGGCACCTCCGAAATCCGTCGCATGCTGATTGGCCGGGAATTGTTCGAAGCGAGCGCATGAAGATGGACGGGAGTTTCGAGCCGATCGAGCGGGCGCCTGCCTATACACGCGTCTATCGCGCAATCGAGGAAAAGATCAGCGACGGAAGCCTGAAAGACGGCGCCCATCTGCCGATCGAGGCCGATCTCTGCGCGCAATTCGGCGTCACGCGCTCGACCGTGCGCGAGGGGCTGAGGCTCCTCGAACAGACCGGCCTCATTGTTCGCGGTCCGGCGAAGAAATTCTTCATCAAGCGTCCCGCCGCCGCCGACATCGCCGCCGCCGCGTCGAAGAGCTTCGCGCTTGGCGGCGTCACTTTTTCCGAAGTGTTCGATGCGCTGGCGACGCTCTATCCGGAAGCGGCGCGGCTGGCGGCGCGGCGACTGTCGCCGGAAAAGATCGCCGATCTGAAAAAAGTCCGCACGACGCTGGCGCTCGTCGCGGACGAGAATCACGAAGCGACGGTCGACAGCGCGGTCGCATTTTTCCAGCAGATCGCGAAAGGCCTTGATAACCGAGTCATGCTGGCGATGCTGCAATCCCTCAATCTGATGATCGGTGAGAGCCTCCGCCACGTCATCGCCCGAACGCCGAAGGCGAAGGACCGCATCCTCAGCGCTCAGAAGAAACTTGTCGAGGCTTTCGAGGCGCGCGACGGCGATCTCGCCGCCGAGTGGATGCGAAAACACATATCCGATCTGAAGCGCGGCTATGACGTCGCCGAAGTCGACCTCGATGAAGCGATCCTGTAGCGCCGCTTCAATCGATGCGCTGGTCGGCGAAATAGATCAGCTCGCGTGCGACGATCCGGAGCGGCAATGCGTCGCCTTGCCGCGCCTCGAAAACAACCGAAAGCGAATCGAGATCCGCCGCGATGCAAGAGGGCTCGCGAATATCCCGCTGGTCGCGCGCGCAATCGCGGATGCTGGCGATAGATGACGGCTTGGCGCTCTTGATGATCGCGCCGCAAGCGCTAAGCGGCGAGTCCGATCTTATATCGCAAACGATATCCAGGCGGGAAAACGCCTCGTCGGACATCGCATTCATTTCCCGGAGCCAGCCGACGATTGTGACGATCTGGTCCTCGCGGTCCGCTGAAAGGACCTTTTGAGAAAGCGGATCACGAGCGGCGCAAGCCTTGTCGAAGGGCGCGCGATTCCGGTCGACATCATCATCGCGGTCACGTTCAACATCGCCGATCAGGAAATATCGGTCGTCGAGATCGAGGCCGGAAACGCGCATCGGCGCGTCGGCGTCTCCTCCAGCGGGACCAAGGGGAGAAAATACGAACTGCACAGTCTGATATCGGCAGATATTCGGCCAGGCGCCGGAGCGCGGCGTCGTCCAGTACCGAAGGTCCGTAAGCGGATATTTCGGCTTCTTGCCGCCCGAAGGACGTGGGTATTCGGCGAGGATGTCGCCGAGTTGCGAGAGGGCCGCGGCTTTCAATTCAGCCTCCGGCATTGATCGCGCGCTCGTCTTGCTGATCGCGGGCGCCGGGGCGGCGGCCTTGGGCTCACCGGCGGTCGCGCAGGCCCCGATCGACGCCAGCCAGAGAAAGGCGCTGAAAAACCTCGCCGTTTGCATAGCCCCGCCCTTTCGATGACAAAGGAGACTAGCATCAGCGATGACGCCGCAACAGGCGTTCGATCATCGGGAGCAACCGGCATGACGCTCGAAATCATCCCCTCCGGCCAATCCTGCGGCGCAAGCGTGCGCGGCGTCGACCTGTCGGAACCCCTGTCGGACAGCCTTGTCGCCGAAATCCGCGCGGCGTGGCTGGCGCATCTCGTTCTCGCCTTTCCAGACCAGAAAATCAGCGATGACGACCTCGAGCGGTTCACGCTTCACTTCGGGCCGTTCGGCGAGGACCCGTTCATCGCACCGATACCGGGACGCCGCCACGTCATCGCGGTTGCGCGCGCCGCCGCGGAGACGGGGCCGATTTTCGCCGAGGCGTGGCACACCGACTGGAGCTTCCAGAAGACCCCGCCCGCCGGCACCTGCCTTTACGGCGTCAAGATCCCGCCGGTCGGCGGCGACACGCTGTTTGCGAACCAGCATCGCGCGCTCGAGGAAATGCCGGACGGTCTGCGCCGGCGCATCGAGGGAAAGCGCGCCATTCATTCGGCGCGCGCCGGCTACGCGCGGGCCGGCGCCTATGGCGAAAACGACAAAGGCCGCGCCATGGACATCCGGCCGTCGGATGCGGCGATGGAAACGCAGGCGCATCCGTTGATCCGCACGCATCCGGAAACCGGGCGCGATGCGCTTTTCGGGTGCGCCGGCTACATCATCGGCGTCGAGGGCATGGAGCCGGCGGAAGCGATGACGCTGCTCGGCGATCTCTATCGCTGGCAGACGCGGGCCGCTTTCCAGTATAGACACAAATGGTCGCCGGACATGCTAGTCATGTGGGATAACCGCTCTGTGCTGCACATGGCGACCGGCGGCTACCAGGGCCACGAGCGCCTGCTGCACCGCACGACGATCGGGGAGCGCGCCGCCTGATCACATCTTGGTCAGGGGACTGGCGATCTCGCCGCGCATCGGTCATGCCTGACGGCGCCCGAGGAGACTGTCCATGCGATCGATCCTGATAGCGGCGCTCGCCGCCCAGACCATTCTCGCAAGCGCCGGCGCCGAGACCTTGATCGTCGGCAACAAGACGGAAAACACGGTCAGCTTCATCGAACTTGAAATCGGCGCGGAGGTCGCGCGCCGCGACACCGGACCCGCGCCGCACGAATTCGCCGTTTCGCCGGACGGCAAGCGCGCCGTCGTCGTTTCCTATCGCGTCGGCGATTATGTCGGCGAAAGCCTCCATGTCTTCGATATTGAGCGCGCCGAAAAAATCGGCGTCATCGATCTCGCCGGCCATCTGGCGCCGCATGGCCTGAAATGGCTGCCGGGGACGAACCGCGTCATCGCGACGACGGAAGCGACAAAGGACCTCGTCATAGTCGATGTCGACGCCGGGAAGGTCGTCGGAACGATCGACTCGCGCGGCGCCGCAACGCATATGCTGGCGCTCAGCCCTGATGGATCGCGCGCCTACGCGACGAGCATCGACGCCGGCGCATTCGCGGTCGTCGACCTCGCCGCGAAGAAAACCCGCCGCCTCGTCAAGGCGGGATCGGGTACCGAGGCGATCGCGATGACGCCCGACGGCGAAGAAATCTGGATTGGCGCCAACAGATCGAAAATGGTGATGGTCTTTGACGCGAAATTCTTGCGTGAAGTCGCGGCGATCAAGACTGAAGGCGTGCCGATCCGCGTCGAGATCAGCCCCGACGGCGCCTTTGCGGCGATCAGCGAATTCGATCGCGGCCGCGTCGCCATCATCGACGTCGCGACGCGGGCGGTCGTCACGTCGATCGATCTTGGCGGCGCGCGGCGGCCGGTGACGCTGCTCTT
>JBGSSK010000182.1:0-7311 GCA_041737095.1 Parvularculaceae bacterium
GCTCGCGTTCCTCCGCACTCAGCCGAACCACATACTTCTTGACCGCAATCGCTTTCCCCGACACCTGTCATCTCCGTCGCCGCTGCGCGGGGCAGTGATTCATGAGTTGCCGTCATAATCAATGACGTGGGCCACTAGGGTCCGCCGGACAATCGACCGGAGACCTCCCGCGATGAATAAGCCTGTGACCGTCGGGGCCCTCGCCCTCCTCGCCCTCGCCGCCGCTTGCGGTCGCCAGAAGGCGGTGGAGGAAAACGCTGCTTTGCCGACGCCGTCGGCGGCCGTCCCCGTCGCAGCGCCCGACGCGACGCCTGCGCCGGCCGCCCCGGTGCGCGACCGCTTCTCCTTCGCCAATTACGACTCCGTCCGGACGACCGATCTCGCGCTCGATATCGCTGTCGATTTCGACCGGAAAATGCTCGACGGAACGGCGACGCTGTCGATTGAACGGATCGATCCTGAGGCGGATCTGCTGGTTCTCGACACCAACGACCTCGATATCAGGTCCGTCGAAGCCGGCGACGGCGAGAGCTACGCGGCGACGCCGTTCACGCTTGGCGCGGATGATCCGGTCCTTGGTTCGAAGCTTGAGATCGCCTTGCCGCCGGGCGCGTCGAAGATCCGCATCGCTTACGCCACCAGTCCCGATGCGGCGGGCCTGCAATGGCTCGCCGCCGAACAAACGGCGGGCAAGCGACACCCCTTCATGTATTCGCAAAACCAGGCGATCAATGCGCGCTCGATGGCGCCGGTGCAGGATACGCCGGCGGTGCGCATCACCTATTCGGCGCGAGTGCGGACGCCCGCAGACCTCCTCGCCGTGATGAGCGCTGAACAGGACGGCGGCCCGCGCGACGGCGATTACACCTTTACGATGCCGCAGCCGGTTCCCGTTTACCTGCTCGCGATCGCCGTCGGCGACATCGATTTCCGGGCGATCAGCGACACGATCGGCGTCTACGCCGAACCCGAAATAGTCGAGGCGGCGGCGCGCGAATTCGTCGACACGCCGCAAATGGAGGCGGCGACGTCCGCGCTTTACGGCCCCTATCGGTGGGGCCGCTACGATCTCCTGGTCCTGCCGCCGTCCTTTCCGTTCGGCGGCATGGAAAACCCCCGCGTCTCCTTCATTACGCCGACCCTGATCGCCGGCGACCGCAGCCTTGTCGGCGTCGTCGCGCATGAGCTTGCGCATTCCTGGTCCGGCAATCTCGTCACCAATGCGACCTGGAACGACGCCTGGCTGAACGAAGGCGTCACCAACTATGTCGAGAATCGCGTCATGGAGGAAATCTTCGGCGCCGATTTCGCGGTGATGGAACAGTCCCTCGCTTTCGGCAGCCTGAAGGAAGAGATCGCCGAACTTGACCGCCCGGCGCTGAGCCGGCTGCAATTGCCCAACGATCTCGACCACCCGGACGACGCATTCACCGAAGTCGCTTACGTGAAAGGACAGTTCTTCCTGCATTTCCTTGAGCAGCGTTACGGGCGCGCGGTGTTTGACGCGTTCCTGAAATCGTGGTTCGACCGCTACGCCTTCAAGCCGGCGACCACCGCGGATTTCCGCGCCGACCTCATCGCCAATCTCGCCGCGAAAAACCCCGAGGCGGCGAGCCTTGCGGAAATCGACGAATGGCTGTCCGGCGAGGGCGTTCCGGCGACGCTGGTCGCGCCGGTCTCGGCGGCGTTCGACCGCGTCGAGGCGGCGCAGGCCGAATGGATCTCCGGCGAAGCGCCGGCGAGCACGATCGCGGCGAGCAAATGGTCGACGCAGGAATGGCTGCATTTCATCAATGCGCTTCCCGCCGATATCGCAACGAGCCGGCTCAACGATCTCGACATCGCCTTCGATCTCACGAACTCGCGGAACGCGGAAATCGCGTTCGCCTGGTATCGGCAGACGATCAAGGCGCGCTACGCGCCGGCGATGCCGGCGGTCGAACGATTCCTCGGCGCCGTCGGCCGCGGCAAGTTTCTCTATCCGCTTTACAAGGACCTCGCCGACAATGGCCAACGCGCCTTCGCCGAACGCGTATTCGAAAAATCGCGCGCGCTCTATCACCCGATTGCGCAGCGCCGCGTCGCGGAGACCTTGCAGGCGCAGAATTGACCATGAAGCTGATCTCCGGCCCGCTCAGCCTCTTCGCCAAGAAGGTCGAGATCGCGCTCTTTGAAAAGGCGATCCCCTACGAGCGCGTGCTTGCGCCTTTCACCCAGACCGAAGGCTATGCGCCGCGTCACCCGGACGTTCTCGCATATAATCCGAAGCGGCAGGTTCCGGTGCTGATCGACGGCGATCTCGCGCTTTATGATTCGACCGTCATCATCGAATATCTCGAGGACGCCTATCCATCGCCGCCGCTGTTCCCGAGGGCGCCGCGCGACCGCGGGCGTTGTCGGCTGCTCGAGCTTTACGCTGACGAAATCATGCTCGCAGCGCTGCAACCGCTGATGCATCGCACCGAGCCCGGCGCGCCGTCACGGGCCGATTGGGCGGCGAAAGAGCAAAAGGCTGCGCAGTGCGAGACCGCCCTGGCGACGCACTACGCCGCGATCGACACTCAGCTCGGCGCCCGCGACTATCTTTGCGGCGACTTCAGCGCCGCCGACATCGCGGCGTTCCTGCAGCTGTTTTACGCACAGCGCCTCGGCGGCCCTTCAATGAAATCCTGTCCCGGCTTGTGGCGCTGGTATCGCCGGATGAAGGCGCGGCCGTCGATCCGCACCGTCGTCGAGGAGACGCTGGCGGCCGACGCGCAATTGTCTGCGCCGGTCGCGGGCGCCTTCAAGGACGCGCCTTGACTGACGATCGATCGGGCGGTCACGGCGCATTCGCATCTTCCGCCGCGATCCAGGCCTCGACATGCTGGCGAAGCGCGCTCAGCGGCAAGGCGCCGTTCTCCAGGACCTTGTCGTGGAAATCCTGGATGTCGAACCGCGCGCCGAGACGGCCCACCGCTTCGGCGCGGAGCGCGGCGATTTCGAGCCCGCCAGTGTCATAGGCGGTCAATTGCCCGGGAATGACGGCGATGCGATCAAGCGCCGTCGCGACGCTTGTGTCATCGAAGCGCCCTGATTCGATCAGGAATTCGGCGGCCTTTTCATTGGTCCAGCCATAAAGATGCAATCCCGGATCGACCGCCATGCCGCGCGCCGGCCAGGCGCGCCGCGATATCGCGCCAAAGCCGCTTTCATAGAGACCCGCCTCCTCGGCGAGCCCCTCGGCGTAGCGCGCCCAGCCCTCGACATAGGCGGTCGACGCCAGGAGCCGCGTGATCGGATGAAATCCTTCGAGCCCATACGCGGTCGCTATCTGCAAATGGTGCCCGGGCCAGCCCTCATGAACGAGAACGATTTCCGCTTCGCCTTTCGTCTGCGTCGCCCATTCATCAGTGTTGATGCGATAGGTCGCCGGCCCTTCCGCCATCGGCTTTGGTTCGTATCGGGACGATTGCCCGGTGCCTCTCAGAAAATCCGGGAACGGCTCGACGACCATCGGCTGCTGGGGGAGCGTTGAGAAGAACGGCGCAATCTTCTCGCGCGCCGCAGGTTCGAGCGCGCGGGTGAAATCGATCAGTTCCTGTTCGCTGCGAAAACGGTTCGCCGGGGCTTCCTTCACCCGCGCGAGGATGGCGGCGAAATCCGTTTCGCCGAACATCGCGTCGCCGCGCTGGATGACGTCGGACCGGTTTGCCGCAACCGTCGTCATGCCGCGATCGTATGTCGCCTTGGCGCCGATTTCGGCGGTATGATAACTGCGCAGCAAGGCTTCATAGCAAGCCGCGCCATCGGGTATCGCCGTAATCGAGAGCGCGTCGCGCGCCGCCGGCGCGTAAACCTCCGTCAGGAAATCGCGATAGGCGATCAGCGCCGGCTGGATTTCGTCGGCGGCGAGCCCATTTATTTCCGCCTCAAAGACCGGGTCGCTATCGCTACCCGACGCGAAAGATAGGAACGGCGATCGATCCGGCGCCGCGGCGATGATCCTGTCGAGTTGCGCGACGACGCGGGCGACGACGCGTTTCGGAGCGGAGTAGGCTGCCTTCAATCCCGCTTCCAGATTGGCCTGATCCTGCTTCAGATAGTCCGGGAACCGCCGCCAGCGCGCGAGCGCCATGGCGCGTTCGACCGGCGTTGCGACAGGCTGCGCGTCGGCGACCTGAGGAAAGGCGTTCTGCCAGCCGGACATGTGGTTTACGCTCCACAGATGCTGCCGGCATACGCGCAGGCCCTTGCTGGAAGCGAACGCCTCTTTCAGCATTTCGAAAAGCACCCGGTCGGCGCGATCGGCGAGCGCCGATCCGTCGATCGTTGCAAGCTCGGTCGCGAGGCGATCCTCGATCCGCTGGAACGCCGCGATCGCGCGCGGCGAATTCTTTTCCATGGCGGCGAGGTCTTCCTCGACGATATCGCCGATGCCGCCATAGACGACCGCAAATGGCTGCAGGTCGAGAATGGCGGCGAGATATTCATCGGCGATCGCGCCAAGCGCCGCCGGATAGTCGACCGGCGTCGGCGCCTTCTTGTCGCCGCAAGCGCCGAGCGCCAGCGCCGCTGCGCAAACAAGACCCTTGGCGATTCTCATCGCGTCTCCCTCATGGTTTCACGGAGAATGGCGTAAAATCGGTTTCCTTGTCATAGACGTCAACGCCTTCTCGGCGTTTCAGGAATCCGACGATGCGGTAGGTCACGGGCGTCAGCGCCGCTTCCCAGCAGACTTTCAGGACATAATTCGTCGCCATGACGGTCGCAAGAAGCTCGATCGACCAGACGCCGCCGAACGCCAGCGGATAGAATATGAGCGTGTCAGCGCCTTGCCCGACGATCGTCGATCCGATCGTCCTCCGCCACAGATGCCGGCCGCCCGACGCGACTTTCATCTTGGCCATCACGAAGGCGTTGGCGATCTCGCCTGCCCATATGGCGAAACACGAGGCGGCGACGATGCGCGGCGCTTGCGCGAAATTGAGAGCGAAGGCGTCCTGTTTCGAAATGCCGCCGACATCGATGTTCCAGTCCGCCGCCGGCGGTATCGCCGTAATGAACGCCGCCATGCCGGCGGCGAAGGCGGCGGACGCGAACGCCGCCCAGATGACCCGCCGCGCCCGCGCATAGCCGTAGACTTCAGTCAAGACGTCGCCGGCGACATAGGATAGCGGAAAGAAAAGAACGCCGGCGCCAAACGTGAAGCCGGCGATCGTCGCGACTTTTCCGGCGCCGATGATGTTCGAACAGACGACGATGACGCAGGTGGCCGCCATCAGGAAATCGAAATACCGGAAGCGGTGCGCCGCCAGCGCCGCAGCGCGGTCAATCTTTTCGACAGGTTCCATCGCTCAGCGCTCGTCCGACGCCGCTTGCGACCAGCCGGTCCAGCCCGGCCCGCGCACGACGCGCCCGGCCTTTGCGCCCGTATGTTGTTCATTTTCGATCGTCAGGACGCCGTTGACGAAAACGTCGCGGACGCCGGTGGCCAGCTGGTGCGGCTCCTTGAAGGTCGCGTGATCTTCTATCGTCTCAGGATCGAAAATGACGATGTCGGCGTAGTAGCCTTCGCCGATGCGACCGCGGTCGCGAATTCGAAGATTGAGCGCCGGCGCCAGCGTCAGCCGGCGAATCGCGTCCTGCAAGGTCAGCGCTTTTTCCTCGCGGACATATTTGCCGAGGATGCGGGCGAAGTTTCCGTAGGCGCGCGGATGCGTGCTCTGGCTCAGAAAAACGCCTTCCGGCGCCATTGAGCCGCCGTCCGATCCGAAGCTCATGAACGGCAGCGCGATCTTCTTCGCGATATTGTCTTCCGACATGACAAAATAGGCGACTTGCACGCGGCTGTTGTCCTCGATGACGAGATCGATCGCAGTTTCTTCGGGCGGTGTGTTGCGCTCGCGCGCGACATCGCCGAGCGTCCGGCCCTGATAGCGGCGCAGCGCCGGATTGCTGAACCCAAGCAGCAAGACGCCGTCCGGTCCGCCGGCGTGTTCGAGGCGGTTCTCGAAATCATTCGTTGGATTGCGCATCTCCTCGGCGACGCGGGCGCGGATCGCCGGGTCCTTGAGGCGCGCGACCCAGGCGTCGTGACCGCCCTCCTGCACCCAGAGCGGCATCGCAGCGTCAAGCCCGGTCGAACTTGCCGCGTAGGCGTACATGTCAGTCGTTATCGCGACGCCTTCGGCGCGCGCCGCCATGATTTTCGCGATCGCCTGATCAAGCTTGTCCCAGTTAGGCCGGCCGCTCGCCTTGAAATGATAGATCTCAACGCGCACGCCGGTCGATCGCGCGATGTCGATGATTTCATCGACCGCTTCGAGAAGCCTCCCGGATTCCGACCTGATATGCGAAATATACATGCCGTCGAATTCGGCGGCCGCAGCGGTCAGGGCCTTCAGCTCATCAGTCGACGCGAAATTCGCCGGCGCGTAAATCAGCGACGAGCCGACGCCCATCGCGCCCTCGCGCATCGCTGCGCGAACCAGTTCCTGCATGCGCGCCAGCTCTCCCGGACTTGCAGCGCGATTGTCATAACCGACTTCATGAATACGGACGGTCGTCGCGCCGATGAAGGACGCAATATTCGGCGAGACGCCGCGCGCCGCGAGGTAATCGAGGAAATCGCCGAGCGTCGTCCATTCGATGTCGTATTTGATGTCGCCTTGGCGCGCTTTCATCTGCGTTTTCATGCTGTCGTTGAGCGGTCCCCACGACATCCCCTCGCCGAAGACCTCGAGCGTGACGCCCTGACGGATGTCGCCAAGACTGCGCCCGTCCTCGATGAGGTCATCGAGCGCCCAGGATAGCATGTTGATGAAACCGGGCGCGACGGCCATGCCGGTCGCGTCAATCACCTTGTCGGCCCGCGCTTTCCCAAGATCGCCAACTGCGGCGATGCGGTCGCCCTCGATCGCGACATCGGCGACGCGGCCGTCGGCCCCGGTTCCGTCATAGACCGTCCCGCTACGGATGATCGTGTCATAGGCTGGCCCCCCGCAGCCGCCAAGCAGCAAGACCGCCGCAATGACAAGATTCAGCAATTTCATGAGAAGGCTCCCTCAGTGCGGTCGTGATCCTACCCTCATTCGCCGCAAACGTCAGTCCTCGCCGGCGCCTTTCGCCAGCGCCTTTATGACGCCGCGCAGCGTTCTCACCTCGCCGTCGGTGAGGCCGGCGCGCGCAAAGGGCGTCCTGATCTTGCGTTCGAGGATGGCGCGTCGCTCCGGCGGATAGAAAAACCGCGCCGCATCGAGCGCGCCGAAGAGATGCGCGATCAGCCCCTCGAATTCCGCGCGGGTCGCCGGACGCGCCGCGTCGAGATCG
>JBGSSK010000183.1:0-3388 GCA_041737095.1 Parvularculaceae bacterium
GCTCGCGTTCCTCCGCACTCAGCCGAACCACATACTTCTTGACCGCAATCGCTTTCCCCGACACCTGTCATCTCCGTCGCCGCTGCGCGGGGCAGTGATTCATGAGTTGCCGTCATAATCAATGACGTGGGCCACTAGAGCATGTTTATAAAAACAAAGGCCAGGCGAAGGCTGCTGAAAAGGGCCTGAAAGTCGCAACGATCATCGACGGGGCATATGTCAGCGTCGACTCGGTTGCGAAAGGAAGCACGAAGGCGCTTGAAAACAGGCTGAAAGCGCTTGGCGCCCGAAATGTTTCATCAGCCGGGAGAATCGTTTCTGCCCAGGTGCCGATTTCATCGCTCGAGGCCCTCAACGCGGCGTCGGAGCTTGCCTTCGCGCGTCCCGTGCTTGCAACGACCGATGCGGGTCTCGTGACGTCGCAGGGCGATCGCGGCATGCGCACGGATGAGGTGCGCGCATTAACTGGATTTGACGGAACCGGCATCACGGTCGGTGTCCTCTCGGACACATTCTCCTGCACAACGGGACCGATCGGACCGAACGGTTGGACCTCGACGGCTCAAGATATCGCCAATGGCGACTTGCCGGCGAATGTCACCATCCTGTCAGACCCCCCCTATAACGGCTGCATCGACGAAGGCCGCGGAATGGCTCAATTGATCCATGATAATATTCCGGGTGCGAACATCGCTTACCATGGCGCCTTCAGCGGTGAGGCGGACTTCGCCAACGGCATCAAGCGCCTTGCCATCGAGGCCGCGTCCGACGTAATTGTCGACGATATCATCTATTTCGCCGAACCGATGTTCCAGGACGGCGTCATCGCTCAAGCGGCTGATTATGTCGCCAAGCTTGGCGTCCCCTATTACTCATCAAACGGAAATCGCGCACGTACCGCACATCGCACGAATTATCGCGCTGTCAATGCAACCGTCGGCGGCATTGCAGGCGTCTGGCACGACTTCGATCCGAGCGCCGCTGTCGATACGCTGCAGTCCGTGGCCTTCGGCCCCGGATTTGCGCAAATCACCCTGAGTTTCCAATGGGATGAGCCGAATTTCTCGGTTTCCGGCGGCGCCGGGTCGGCGAGCGACGTTGATATCGTCCTCTTCAACAACGCCGGCAATCCGGCGCCCAACTGTTTCAATGCTGCGGGCGCTCAAGTCGTTTTCTCCGGCCTTTGCTATTTCTTCAGCGCCGACGGCGGCGTTGGCGGCGATGCGATCGACCTCATCAACCTGGTCAGCTTCGGCGGGGCCACGACCTCAGGCCAGATCGGTTTCCTGACGCAATCGGGTCCGGCGCCCAATCTCGTAATGCACGTCCCCTTCGTTCGTAACGGCTCCTTCGTCGAGCTTGAATGGGCGACGAACAGCGGCACGGGCTACGGCCACAACAACGCCGCCGGCGCAGAAGGCGTCGGCGCTTCGGCGTTCCATTTCAACGAAGAATTCATCGGCGATGCGAAAACCGTTCAGATCGCCGCGTGCGTTCCGGCTTGTCTGAACGACTTCTCATCGGCAGGCGGCACGCCGATCGTGTTCGACATCGCCGGCAATCGCCTTGCGACGCCGGAAGTGCGCCTGAAGCCCGGGGTCACCGCGCCGGACGGCGGCAACACGACGTTCTTCACGTCCGACACTTTCCGCGATGATGACGACGGCGACGGCGAATTCCAATCTGGTGAACCCGGAGAGTTTCCAAATTTCTTCGGGACTTCCGCCGCAGCGCCAAACGCTGCGTCGATCGCCGCCATGCTCTATCAGAAGGAAGGCGAAGCGATCTTCCGTACGAAGCAGAACGGCAAGACAACATTCTGGATGTGCAATCCGGGATCAAGCGGCCGCACGAACGGGCAGACCGCAAGCGTCGACCTTTCGAAGGTGAATACGCGTCTAGCGCAGGGCTTCCTGCTCGGCCGCTGCTCGCGTTCAGAACCGCAGGCGATTTATGACGTCATGCGGTCGACAGCCCAGAACATGACGGAACGCCGCAACCTGACTACGGGTGCGTTCATTTCGACATTCACGGAAGTTGGAACGCTCGGCTTCGACTTTGATTCCGGCTTCGGCATGGTTGACGCCGTCGCCGCGGTTAACGCCTTTACAGGTAATTAGTAACGGCGACGACGCGCATCCACGGATGCCTGAATGACAGAAACGGCGGGCTTTAGCCCGCCGTTTTTTCATCTGCGCAATCGGTCGGCCGCCGCCGGCGATCGGCCACGCTGTCGCTCGCGGACGGGTCACCCTGCTGTTTCGCGCCGCGCCGAATTGGTGTAGGAATTTCGCCATGAACAACGCCGCGCTACCGACTGTGGACGGTCATGGGCTGACGCTCGACGGGCCGTGGCGCTGGCTTGCGGCCGGGTGGCGGGACCTCTTCACGTCGCCGCTCTTGTCGATCGGCTACGGCGCGGCAGTCATGGGCGGCGGCCTCCTCATCATCGCGGCGCTATGGCGGGCGGGACTTGCGTCGCTCATTCCGGTTGCGCTTGGCGTATTTGCGCTGGTCGGGCCGCTGCTCGCGGTCTGCCTTTACGAGATGAGCCGGCGGATCGAGGCGGGCGAAAAGCCGGCGCTGTGGCCGGTCCGGTTCGCGGGGCCGCGCGCGCCGCTGCAGATCGCCTATGTCGGTTTCGCCCTGTTTTTCGCCGCGCTCGTCTGGGTGCGGATTGCGACCCTCCTCTATGCGCTGTTCGCCTCGGGCAGCTATGCGCCGCCCGGTGATTTCCTGATGTTTGCGCTCGGCACGCCGCAGGGGATCGCCATGCTGGCGGTCGGCTCGCTGATCGGCGGCGCGATCGCCTTTGCAATTTTCCTGCTAACCGTCGTCTCGATCCCGATGCTGATGAATGAGCACGTCGACGCGTTCACCGCGATCTTCGCCGGCGTCAAGGCGTTCAGGCGATCGCCGGGCGTCCTTGTCCTGTGGGCGTGGCTGATCGGGATTATCATCGTCGGCGGCGTCGCGACGATGTTCGTCGGCCTTGCGGTCGCGTTCCCGCTGCTCGGCCATGCGACGTGGCACGCCTATCGCGACATCCGCGCCGCGGCTTGAGCGTCAGGCCGGGCCTTCCAGATCATCATCTAGGAGGATGCGTTCGGCGGCGCCTTTTGGGTCGTCGAACTGCCCGGACCGGAGCGCCCAGAAAAACGCCGCGAGACCGACGAGGCCGAGACCGATCGCGATCGGGATAAGGAACGCGAGCGCGGTCATCGGCGGCCGCGCCGGTTCGCGAGACGCAGGGCGTTCAACGTAACGACCATTGAGGAACCCGACATCGCGATCGCCGCGATCAGCGGCGTCACGAGGCCCGCCGCCGCCAGCGGCACCGCGAGCGCATTGTAGCCGGCGGCGAATATGAAATTCTCGACAACCCGCC
>JBGSSK010000148.1:0-24156 GCA_041737095.1 Parvularculaceae bacterium
CCGTCAGCGCGTTCATCGAATAGGGCGCGCCCGTCCCGCGCGGCGTCGTCGCACAGGCGGAAAGCGCGAGGAATGCGGCGAGGGCCGCCGCCGCGCGCAGATCAATGAAACGCAAACCAGCTTCAGACATTTCTGATTGAATAGGTGCATAAAGATTGACCGAATGCTACCCGCCGGCGCGTCATTATCTTTACCGCTCATCCGCCGCGCGGCGGCTCCGCCGTTTAGTGCGGGGGAGAGAAGGAGAAGACTTCCCCGCGCGGGCGAATCCGTCGTTGCAAATACAATTAAATCGCGGCTTGAACAGACGCGCGATCGCCCCACATCCCCAGTTGACTTGTGCGCGCGGATTCGCGCGCGGCTCTTTGACAGTTGAATCAGCGTTTTGCGCCGGCCGGCGTTCGGCTGGCGAAAAATGGCTTGCGGCGACGCTGGCGAATTGGGCGCCCTAATTCATCCGCGCAAAGGGCGCCTTTTGGAGCTGCATCCCGCGGAAAAGGCCGCAAAAAGGACAAGCCCCGCCGTGGCGAAGGTGCCCTTTCAGAGCGCGTTGTCAGGCGCCCGCCGATTTCTTGCCGGCCGCGGCTTTCTTCGCAGTTTTCTTCGTCACGGCTTTCCCGGCGGGTTTTTTCGCGGTGCGTTCGCCGACAGCGGATTTCTTGGCGGCGGCGCTCTTGCCGGCCGGCTTTTTCGACGGCCCTTTCTTTTCACGCTCGGCGATCAGTTCGACCGCCTGTTCAAGCGTCATCGATTGCGGATCGGTGCCTTTCGGCAAGGTCGCGTTGGTCTTGCCGGATTTGACGTAGGGACCATACCGGCCTTCCATCACCTGCACCGGATCGCCGGAGGCGGGATGCGCGCCAAGTTCCTTCAGGGGTTTCGGCCCGGTCCCGCGGCCGGCGCGCGGATTGGCGCGTTTCTCGGCGATGAGGGCGACGGCGCGGTTGAGGCCGACTTCGAAGACGTCCTCGATCGCGGGCAGGTTCGCGTAAGTCTTGCCGTGCTTCACGAACGGGCCGAAGCGGCCGAGCCCCGCCTCGATCGGTTCACCATCTTCCGGGTGCGGACCAACTTCGCGCGGCAGGGCGAGCAGCATCAGCGCCTTTTCAAGCGTGATCTCTTCCGCCTTCCATGTTTTCGGCAGGCCGGCGCGCCTCGGTTTTTCCTTCGAACTCTTTTCCTGCTCGCCAAGCTGCAAATAGGGACCGAAGCGACCCACCCGCAAATAGACCTCGAGCCCGGACGCGGGGTCTTCGCCAAGCGCCTTGTCGCCAGAGTTCTCCTCCCCTTCGCTCGCCGACAATTGCCGGCGGTATTCGCACTCCGGATAATTCGTGCAGCCGATGAATGCGCCGAATTTCCCGGTCTTCAGCGACAAGCGCCCATTGGCGCAGACGGGACAGGCGCGCGGGTCGGATCCGTCGGATTTTTTCGGGAAGATATGCGGCGCCAGCGCGTCGGTCAGCGCATCAAGGACATTGGTGATCCGAAGCTCGCCGACGCCTTCAATCGTCGCCGAGAAATCCTTCCAGAACTCCCGCAGAAACGCTTTCCAGTCGACCTCGCCGTTTGAGATCTCGTCGAGCGTTTCCTCAAGGTCGGCGGTGAAATCATACTCGACATAGCGCTTGAAGAAATTTTCGAGAAACGCCGTGACGATCCGGCCTTTTGAATCCGGGATGAACCGGTTCTTGTCCATTGTCACATACCCGCGGTCGCGCAGGGTGGTCAGGATCGACGCATAGGTTGACGGCCGGCCGATGCCGAGTTCTTCCAGGCGCTTGACGAGCGATGCTTCCGAAAAGCGCGGCGGCGGCTGGGTGAAATGCTGGTCGGCCTTGACGTCGGAAATGGAAGCCGCGGCGCCTTCGCGCACTTTCGGCAAGACGCCGGCGCCGTCTTCGGTGTCGTTGTCGTCGCGGCCTTCTTCGTAAAGTTTCAGGAAACCGTCGAAGAGAATGACCGAACCGGTGGCGCGCAGGCCCGTCTTCCGGTCGCCGGACAATAGGTCGATCGTCGTATTCTCGAGTTCGGCGGATTGCATCTGGCTCGCGATGGCGCGCTTCCAGATCAGTTCATAGAGACGGTGCTGATCCTGATCGAGGCCGCGAAATTTCCCCGGCAGTCTCGAGAACGACGTCGGCCGGATCGCTTCGTGCGCTTCCTGCGCGTTCTTCACTTTCGTCTTGTAGATGCGCGGCGCGTCGGGGCGGTATTCGCCGCCGAATTCCTTCTCAATGGTTCGGCGGGCGTCGCCGATCGCTTCGCCCGCCATGTCGACGCCGTCGGTTCGCATATAGGTGATGAGGCCGGTCGTCTCGCCGCCGATGTCGATCCCCTCATAAAGCGACTGGGCAAGACGCATCGTGCGCTGCGCATTGAAGCCGAGCTTGCGCGCCGCTTCCTGCTGAAGGGTTGAAGTCGTGAAGGGCGGCGGCGGATTGCGCTTGGCGGGCTTGGCCTCGATCGCATGGATCGCAAATGTCGATTGCTCGACGGTCTTTCTTGCGGCTTGCGCCTTCGCCTCGTCGTTCAGCGAGAATTTTTTCAGCTTCTCGCCGTCGAGCATCGTCAGGCGCGCGTTGAACGGGGCCGATCCTTCGGATGTCGCCTGGGCCGCGACGGTCCAGTATTCCTCGGCGGTGAATTTCTCAATCTCAAGCTCGCGCTCGCAGATGAGGCGAAGCGCGACTGACTGGACGCGTCCGGCGGACCGTGCGCCGGGGAGCTTCCGCCACAGGACCGGCGACAGGTTGAAGCCGACGAGATAGTCGAGCGCGCGCCGGGCGAGATAGGCGTCGACCAGCGCCTGATCGACTTCGCGCGGATGCAGCATCGCCTCGCAAACGGCGTTCTTGGTGATCGCGTTGAAGGCGACGCGGTCGATCTTCAGCCCCTTCTTCAACGCCTTTTTTTCCGCCAGCACCTCAAGCAGGTGCCACGAGATCGCCTCGCCCTCGCGATCGGGGTCTGTCGCGAGGATCAGCCGGTCAGAGCCTTTCACCGCTTCGGCGATCTCCGCGACGCGCTTCTTCGAGGCGGCGTCCAGCTCCCAGATCATGCGGAAATCGCGCTCCGGATCGACCGAGCCGTCCTTCGAGGGGAGGTCGCGGATATGGCCGAAAGAGGCCAGCACCCGAAAACCGGGGCCGAGATATTTATTGATCGTTTTGGCCTTGGACGGCGATTCTACAATGACGACTTGCATGCGTCGTTCGGGCTCCGGTGCGGCGTTTGCGGGTTGCCGGGCGGTGGTCGGCCGGGCGCGAAGGCGCGGGAAAGTGCGTTCGGGTCGGCAGTAATGTCAACTATTGCCGGAAAACGAGTACAACCACAGGTTTTAAAATGTATATTTTAACATTTTTAGTTGCTATTATCGCATTGACAATGTCGCGCGTCGTTGCGCCAAATTCTGGAATTTATGCGATGAATCAAGAGGCTACAGCAAAAAGGCCGGCTAGTGATCGCAACCTGATCGCGACCCAAGCCGAGACTGCCGAATATATCGGCGAATTGAACGGCCAGCTCGAAAAGCTCGCCCGAACCCATGGTCTCGTCGACCTGCAATTTCATTTGATGACCTGCCGGGAAGCCGCCGAGAAGGCCGCCAGGCCCTAAGCGGGGCTGAGGCTGAACCGCCCGCCGGAGTGTTCCTCGGCGTCGCCGGCCAGGACGAGTTCTAGAAGGGCGTCGAACACGAGGCTTGGCGGACCGTCGATTTCCCGCAGGATTTCATCGCGGTGAAGCGGCGTGAAACTGAGCGCCTCGCGGACCGCCCTGCGAACACGCAAAATGTCCGCCGGCCGGGCCGCATCATCGACAGTTTCAGCGGCGCCCCAGTCAAGGAGATCCCTGTCGGGTTCGCGTGCTGAACGAAATTGCTGGCGCAGCGCCTCGATGATGTCGGCGGCGCTTTCGACGAGCGTCGCCCCATCGCGAATGAGGCGATTGGCGCCCTGACAGCGCGGGTCGAGGGGCGATCCTGGAACCGCGAAAACCTCGCGGCCCTGTTCGAGCGCGAAGCGGGCGGTTATCAGCGTACCGGATTTTGACGCCGCCTCGACAACAACGACGCCGCGCGACAGGCCCGAAATCAATCGGTTGCGCTTCGGAAAATCACGCGCCGTCGGCGTTGCGCCCGGCGGCTGTTCGGAAAGGATGAGCCCGCGCTCAGCGATCGCGTTCGTCAGTTCCGCATGTTCCGGCGGATAGATGACATCGACGCCGCCGGCGACAACCGCGATCGTGCCCGTTGCAAGCGCGGCCTCATGCGCGGTGCCGTCGATTCCGCGCGCAAGGCCGGAAACGACGACGAACGCTTCGGCGCCGAGCCCTTCAGCAAGCATCCGGGCGATCTTCCGGCCGACGCCCGACGCGTTGCGCGCGCCAATGATTGCGACGACGGGCCGCGCGAACAGGTTTGCATGACCACGAACGTATATGATCGGCGGCGCATCGGGGATTTCCGCGAGCGGCGCCGGATAGTCCGGCTCGCAGCGTGCGATCAATCTTGCGCCCGCCCGTTCGGCGCGCGCGAGTTCTTCTTCCGCATCTGATCTTGGCGCCGGTTTCAGCGGCAGCTTGCGGCCAGCCTTGGCGGCGAGTTGCGGCAGGGCGTCGATCGCCGCACGCGCGCCGCCGAAGCGGCTGACAAGGCGCGTGAAGGTGATCGGACCGATATGATCGGTGCGAATGAGCTGCAGCCAGTCGAGCCGTTCCTGGTTTGATAGCATTGACAATCGATCCCCCCGGAAGAGCGCCTATGTCGCCTGTTTCGTCGCGCTTGCCTTGCCGATTTTCGGTTCTGCGCCGGCCAGAAGTCTTTTGATGTTCGGCCAGTGCCGAACAACGATAATTCCGACCATCACCGATGCGGCGACAGCGAAATTCGCTTTCCCCATCGAAAAAAGAACCATCGGCGACGCGACCGCAGCGATCAGCGCGGCAAGCGACGAATAACGGAACAGGAACGCGGAGAGGAGCCAGATCGCGCATGCGAAAACCCCCGCCGGAAACCACAGCGCGAGCAGCGTGCCTAGGAAAGTCGCAACGCCTTTGCCGCCCTTGAAGCCGAGCCAGACCGGAAAGCAATGACCGAAAAACGCCATCGCGCCGGCGACTTCCGCCGGCCAGCCGAAAGCATTCGCGATGACGACCGCGATCGCGCCCTTGCCGCCGTCGAGAATAAGCGTCGCAAGCGCAAGGTCTTTCCTGCCCGTGCGCAACACATTCGTCGCGCCGATATTGCCGGAGCCGACCGATCTAATGTCGCCGAGGCCGGCGGCTTTTGTCAGGACAAGCCCGAACGGGACGGAGCCTAGGAAATAGCCGAGGACAGCGGCGATGAGGATGGTCATAGTGCAGCGCCCCGGTTGATCAGCGCGTCGAGCACCGCCATCCGGGTGGCGACGCCGTAAAAGACCTGTTTAAGGATCAATGATCGCGTCTCGTCGTCGGCGAGGGCGCCGTCGATCTCAACCCCGCGATTCATCGGCCCCGGATGCATGATGCGCACGTCCGCCTTGGCCGGCGCAATCGAGGCGTGGCTGAGGCCGAATTTCTCGAAATAGCCGGTCGCCGCTTCGCGCCCGCCTACTTCCATGCGTTCAAACTGCATGCGCAGCGCCATGACGATATCCGCGCCGGCGATGCCGTCGGCAAGGCGGTCATAGCGTCGGACTGTCGTGAACTGGTAAGGGGTCGGCATCAGATGGAGCGGGCCGACAAAACGGACCTCTGCTCCGAGCCTCGTGAAAAGCTGCGCGCCCGATGCGGCGACCCTGCTGTGCTTGATATCGCCGCATATGGCGATGATCCGGCCCGCCATTGACCCGAAAACCGACTGGATCGTCGCTGCGTCGAGGAGGGCTTGCGTCGGATGCTCCCGCGAGCCGTCGCCGGCGTTGATGACGGGACATCTGATGCGCCGCGCTAGCTCGTCGTGAACCTTTGGTTCCTTATGGCGGACGATGACGGCGTGTGCGCCCATGGCGGCGAGCGTTTGTGTCGTGTCGATAAGGCTTTCGCCCTTGTTCACCGACGAGGCGGCGATAGGCACATTGAGGACGTCGGCGCCGAGCTTCTTGCCGGCGAGTTCGAAGCTGAGATTGGTGCGGGTCGAATCTTCAAAAAAGAGATTGATCTGCGTCTTGCCGGCGAGCCGCTGCGGCGGCCTGACGCCAGCCCTCAGATAGCCGGCGTAATATTCGGCAAGGCCGAGGACGTGGCTGATCTCCGCATCCGGGAAATCATCGATATTGATGAGATTGGCGGCGGCGAAGCCACCTTCAGGCGGAGGGGGGCGGTTTAGTCGGTCCATGAAGCCGCGTTCTATAGGGCGTATGACGCCTCCGGCAATCGGGTCTGAGCGGGGGGTGTAAAAAACCGCGCGTCAGCGGCCGCCGGCCCCTGAGCCCGCAAGGCTCCGCAATCGGTCGATCGCGCCCTGCAGGATGAAGGTCGCCGCTGATTCGTCGATCTTGGCGGCGCGCTTCGAGCGGCTCGTATCGAGTGCGATCAGGCTGCGTTCCATCGCGACGGTCGACCATCGCTCGTCCCAAAGCGCGACGGGCAGCGCCAGCATGTTGGCGAGGTTCCGGGCGAAGGCCCGGGTCGACTGCGCGCGCGCGCCTTCCGTTCCGTCCATATTGCGCGGCAAGCCGAGGACGAAGCCGACCGCCGAACGTTCTTTGGCGAGGGTCTTGAGCGCCTCAGCCTCCGCTGTGAATTTGGTTCGGCGAAGCGTCCTGACAGGGGTCGCAACCCGCCGGTCCGCGTCACACGAGGCGACGCCGATTGTCTTCTCGCCGAGATCGAGGCCCAAAATCGCTCCGCGCGTCCCGAAGCCTGCCGCCGCCTGTTCAAATTCATTGGCCATTCCGGCAAGGTATGGCGCCGCCGGAGCCGTGTGAAAAGATTGGACGCCTTGCGCATTGCTTGCCTCTGTTTCTCCGTTCTCGCGGTCGCCTGCGAGCGAGTCGATGATCGGGGGCCCGGGCCGCCCGTCGATGTCCATGTAACAGTCCAACAGCCAGCGGAAGGTCCCCGGAAAGTGACTTTCGACCTCAAGCGGTCGACAAATATTCTTGATTTGGGTCCGACTTTTGACGGTCATCGTGCGATTCACTGGAGCGCCGAAAAATCTGGCGTCAGCATTGTCAGCAGGAATGGACGAGACTTTGCGGTCGCCGATCAGCGATTCTCGATCCTGACTTTTCTGGTTGATCCGGTCGCCGCCAACCGCCGCAAGTCCTACGAGCCTTTTGCGCCGATCGGCGGCGGCGCGCTCGTTTACACCGGCCAATTCATCCCATTTCGCGGTGAAGACGCCCGCATGCAGACAACCTTCACCTTCGTCGCCAAAGAGGGCTCAAGGATCATCGTTTTCAACGAGAACGCGCCGCGGCTCGACCGCTGGGAGAGCCCTTACCGTCACCCCGCATTCGTTTACCTCGGCGAGGCCGGACCGCTCGACGCCGGCGAATTCGTCAGCGTTCTCGATCCCGCCGCGCCGGAATGGATCGGGGCGGAGCTCCAGACATTCGCACCGGCGATTCTCAAGGCTTTGAGGAACCTATTTTCGCGGGCGCTGCCGACAAGGCTGAACATTTTTTTGGCGATGGGAACCGGCGATGAAGCGGGGCGGTTGACCTACAATGGGGACGCGCTGCCGGGTCAGTTCCAGATGACGCTGGCGGGCGGAGGGTGGAAACGCCCGTCGTCGGAAGCGCTGGCGGTCCTGCGGTTATCGACGGCGCACGAAGCCGCCCACTTATGGCAGCATGCGGCGCGCCCGGCGTCAGACGCGGTCCCGCAATGGATTCATGAAGGCGGCGCCGACGCGCTCGCCGCCGAGGCGATGGTCTCGGCGGGTTTTTGGACTAAGGCGCAATGGGATGAAAATCTCAGGCAGGCCGCCAGTCGATGTGCATCCGGCCTGGAACGCCAGTCTTTGGACCGCGCCGAGGCGCAATATCGGTGGGCGGCGGTCTACGCCTGCGGGCATGTCTTGACGGTCGCGGCCGCCGGCGACGACGGCGCGTCTTCGTTCTGGCGGGAGTTCGTCAACCGCTCCGGTCGGAACGGATATGATGTGTCGCTTTTCCTTGACCTCGCCGAGGAAAGGATGGGTTCGAAAAAAGTCGACCTCATCGCCGGCCTTATCAGGATCAACAACGCCCGGCCGCATGAACTGATCGGCCAATTGCTGCCGCCGGCGGATGAAGGCCTTGAAGTGTCGGCAGGCGATTGATACGCCTTCAGGCCGTTTCGCAGCTGCAAAAGAACCCTGATGTCAGTCGATAAGGAAACCGTCCGCAAGGTCGCCAAGCTCGCCCGTATTTCGGCGCCGGAAGAGCGGCTCGAAACGCTTACCGAGGAATTGAATGGCATCTTGAAATGGATCGAGCAATTGAACGAAGTCGATGTGTCGGGCGTCGATCCGATGTCGTCGACGGTCGATATGAAATTGCCGATGCGGGAAGACGTTTTGCAGACCGGTCCGACCGGCGGCGGCCAGCCGGAAAATGTCGTTGCCAATGCGCCGAAAACCGAGGACCATTTTTTCGTGGTTCCAAGGGTCGTGGAGTAGGCCATGTCCGAAATCACCGACCTGACGCTTGCCGCCCTTCGCGATGCGCTGAAAGCGAAGAAAATTTCTTCTCTCGAGGCGACGAACGCCTATCTGGGCAATATAGAAAAAGCGGCTGACCTGAACGCGTTTGTTGTCGTGACGGCGGACAAGGCGCGCGCAATGGCGGGGGACGCCGATGATCGGATCGCAAAAGGGCAGGCCGAACCTCTTCTCGGAGTCCCGCTTGGCGTCAAGGATCTCTATTGCACGAACGGCGTTCAGACGACGGCCGGATCCCGCATCCTCGAAGGCTTCGTTCCGCGATATGAATCAAGCGTAACCGCAAATCTCTGGCGCGACGGCGCCGTCATGCTCGGCAAACTCAACATGGACGAGTTTGCAATGGGGTCGTCGAACGAGACGAGCCATTTCGGACCGGTCGTCAATCCGTGGCGCGTCGCCGGCGGCAATTCGCCATTGACGCCCGGCGGGTCATCCGGCGGGTCGTCGGCGGCGGTCGCTGCGCATCTTTGCGCCGCCGCAACCGCCACGGACACCGGCGGTTCGATCCGCCAGCCGGCGTCGCTGACCGCAACCGTCGGCGTGAAGCCGACCTACGGCCGCTGCTCGCGTTGGGGAATTGTCGCTTTCGCGTCATCGCTTGATCAGGCTGGTCCGATTGCGCGCGACACGCGCGATGCGGCGATCATGTTGCGGTCGATGGCCGGATTTGACCCGAAAGATTCAACTTCCGTCGATCGGCCAGTTCCCGATTACGAAAAATCGCTCGGCGCTTCGGTCAGGGGGCTGAAGATCGGCGTGCCGAAAGAATACCGGATCGACGGGATGCCGATGGAGATTGAAAGACTCTGGGCGAACGGCATTCAGTGGATGCGCGACGCCGGCTGCGAAATCATTGAAATCTCGCTGCCGCTGACCAAATATGCTCTACCGGTTTATTACATCGTCGCACCCGCGGAAGCGTCTTCAAATCTCGCTCGTTATGATGGCGTTCGCTATGGCTACCGGGCAAAGGAATTTACCGACATCCAATCGATGTACTCAAACACAAGGGCGGAAGGTTTCGGAAGAGAAGTCCAGCGGCGCATCATTATCGGCACTTATGTGCTCTCCGCCGGATATTATGACGCCTATTACCTTCGCGCGCAGAAAGTCCGCAAACGGATTTTCGATGAATTCAATGACGCATTTGCGAAGGTCGACCTGATCCTGACGCCTTCTGCGCCGTCGGCGGCGTTTGCGCTCGGCGAAAAGGCGAAAGATCCTGTGCAAATGTATCTGAACGATGTATTCACAGTGACGGCGAACCTTGCCGGCTTACCTGCCGCATCGGCGCCGGCGGGCCTCGATCAGAATGGCTTGCCGCTCGGCTTGCAACTGATCGCGAGGCCGTTTGATGAAGAAACCATGTTTAGGGGACTGTTTGCGCTCGAGAAGGCCGCGAATTTCAAGGCGCAGCCGGAGCGCTGGTGGGCGTAAGATGCCCAGGCCCTATCGTGAAATCAGCTATCTGGCGCCGCTGCCGACACCGATCAAGAACCAGGCATGGCTTGCTGAGCGGCCGGGCGACTGGCGCCTCGTCATTTTTCCGGGCACGCCTGCACGCAAATATCTGTTCGAACGGATGTTGCGGAGCGCGCCCGCCGACCTTGAGACGGTCGTGGTCGCTCGCCCGGGTTATGGCCGCGGCCAAACGAAGCCCTACCTCGATTTCAGCGACCAGGTCGCCGCGGCGCGGCCGTTTTTCGAGGATGGCCGGAAGATCGTCGCCCTCGGTGTTTCCTATGGCGGCGAACTCGCCTTGAAAGCGCTGGTCGATCATCCCGAAACGATCAAGGGCGCCGTGACTGTCGCTGCGCTTGTGACCGAACCGCGCGCCTGGGTGCATCCGTTCATAAAATTGGGCGGAGCTCCCGGCATACGGTCGATGGTGCCGCGAACGCTCCATTATTCGAGGGCTGAAGTCGCCGGCCGGCGCGACCAGATCGGGCCGCTGTTTTCGAAATTGGCCGAGGTTTCAGCGCCTGTCACAATCCTGCACGGCGACATCGATCACCTCGTCGCCCAGAAGGACGCCGAAACCCTGCGCGGTTATTTCCGCGCCGATGCCGATGTCGAATTCCGCAAGGTGCGCGGCGGCACCCATTTTCTTGAAATGCAGTTTCCCGACCAAGTTTTCGAAGCCGTTGAGAGCGTCATTTCGCGTGCGAAGGCGCGGGCGTAAGCAGCCACGAAGCAAAGGCAGATTTTCGATGTTTCTCGTGATTGATGATTTCCTGACAGCGGACGAAATCAGCAGAATTCTCGCGATCGCCGGGTTGGCGCCGTTTGTAGAGGGGCGGATATCAAATCCACACAATATCTCGAAGAACAATCTCCAGATTGATTTCAATTCGCCAGGTTACAAAGAGAGTTCGACACTGCTTCACGCCGCCTACATGCGCAATGAACAATTTCGTCTGTTCGCAATGCCAAAGGTGATGGCGCCGCCGATGATTTCAAGATACCGGCCAAGCATGTCCTATGGACGCGATTCTGACAGCGCATGTGAAGTAGTCAATGGACAGAGAATGCGCTTTGATGTTTCAAGCACTGTTTTCTTGTCGGACCCCTCAAAAAGCGTTGGGGGCGAGCTAACCATTCACCTGGGTTCACAGCCGATCAGGATCAAGGGGCGTCCGGGTTCCGCCGTTGTTTATCCATCTTCAACGATACACGAGGTTTTGCCGATCGAATCCGGCGAGCGCATCGTCGCGATAACTTTCATCGAAAGCGAAATCCGGGATCCTGTGCAGCGCGCACTGCTTTATGATCTATACGAAGTCTATGCGCTTGAGGGCGACCGCATGGAGTGGCTGAACCGTATCAGGCTCCAGCATTCACACGTCAATGAAGCGCATGTGGATGGAATGATAACGCTCCCCATCGGGATATTTTCCCGCAGCAGACCGCATCGGACAGCTCCGTTTAGGCGTGTGAAGGCGGCATAACAGGCATAAAAGGCGGGACAAGGAATGAGCAAGCCCCAGAAATTCCTAAAAGGCGACACCGGTGATTGGGAAGTCGTCATCGGTCTTGAGGTTCATGCGCAGGTTTCATCGCGAACCAAGCTGTTCTCCGGCGCATCGGCGGAATATGGCGCGGGCCCGAACGAAAACGTGTCGCTTGTTGACGCCGCGATGCCGGGCATGTTGCCCGTCATCAACAGGTTCTGCATCGAGCAGGCGGTCAAGACCGGCCTTGGACTGAATGCGAGGATCAATCATCGCTCGCGTTTCGATCGCAAAAACTATTTCTATCCCGATTTGCCGCAGGGCTACCAGATTTCCCAATACAAGGAACCGATCGTCGGCGAGGGCGAAATCGAAGTCGAACTCGACGGCGGCGAAACGATCACCGTCGGGATCGAGCGGCTTCATCTCGAGCAGGACGCCGGTAAATCGATCCATGACCTCTCGCCGAAGGAATCCTATGTGGATTTGAACCGTTCCGGGGTCGCGCTGATGGAGATCGTCTCAAAGCCGGACATGCGATCGGCGGAGGAGGGGGCGGCCTATTTCTCAAAGTTGCGCACGATCTTGCGTTATCTCGAGACCTGCGACGGCAACATGGACGAAGGGTCGATGCGCGCCGACGTTAATGTTTCCGTGCGCCGTCCCGGCGAAAAGCTCGGCACGCGGACGGAAACGAAGAATGTCAATTCAATTCGATATGTCCGTCAGGTCATCGACTATGAAGCGCGGCGTCAGATCGAAGTCCTCGAACGCGGCGGGTCAATTGATCAGGAAACGCGCCTGTTCAATGTTGCGACCGGCGAAACGCGAACCATGCGGTCAAAGGAAGATGCGCATGACTACCGCTATTTTCCGGATCCGGATCTTTTGCCGCTAGAACTCGATCCGGACTGGGTGGAAAAGATCAGGAAGACTTTGCCCGAACTGCCCGACGCCAAAAAGCATCGCTTCATGGAAGTCTATGGGCTCTCGGTCTACGACGCCGCGGTTTTGTCCCAGGATCGCGCAAAAGCGAATTACTTCGAGACGGTTGCAAGCGGGCGTGACGGCAAGCTTGCGGCAAACTGGGTGACGACGGAATTGTTCGGCGCCCTAAACAAGAGCGGCAAGGAAATCGAGAATTCGCCGGTTTCCGCCGCTCAACTTGGCCGCCTGATCGAGCTCATCACGGACAAGACGATTTCCGGAAGGATCGCCAAGGACGTTTTCTCGATCATGTTCGAAACGAGCGCTGACCCGGATCAGATCATTGAGGAACGCGGCCTCAAGCAGGTGACCGACACGGGCGCCATCGAGGCGGCGATTGACGCGATCATCGCCGCCAACCCCGATCAGGTCGCACAGGTCAGGGAAAAGCCCAAGACTTTCGGCTGGTTCGTCGGCCAGGTGATGAAGTCGACCGGCGGCAAGGCCAATCCTGCGGCGGTGAATGAAATCCTCAAGCGGAAGCTCGGGGTGGATTAATCTTCGGTCTTCATCGCTCACGGCGCCGTGATGGCGAAAAGCGGACGCATTGGGTTACGATGCGCGTCGGGCCGGGCGCAATGGAGGAGCTCATGGTTAGAATTTCCATTTTGATCGGACTCTTGTCGGCTGGCGGCTGTGCGACGAGCGCCGCCGAACCGGTTAATGAGTCCGCCGCCGCGACACTGGCGGAATATGATCGCACCGGCGAAGTGACTTCGTGCCTAAATGTGAGAAGCATTTCGTCGATCACTGCAGTCGATGAGAAAACGCTGCTGATCAGGGTTGGCGTCAGTGATTACTATGTCAGCGATCTCTCGAGTCGTTGCAACGGCGCGACAAGCGCTTTCAACCGTTTTGAGTATGAGACATCGACCGCACAACTCTGCCGAAACCAGATCATCCGCATCATCGACAACGGTACGGGATTTTTCGCAGGGGCTTGCGGCATGGGCTCGTTTGAGAAACTGGAGAAAAAGCCTCCAGAATAGAGCAGTCGCCCGGGAAATTACTGCGATTTTCCTGCATGCGGTTCCGTTTCCGATGAGCGCGCCGGGGCGCTGCATCTGATTGTGCGATAGCGCTTCCAAATTTCATAGTGTTCTCGGCCGACGCTTGATCGCTGTCTTCGGCTTTGTTTCGAGATAGCGCCGTTCCGGCTTGCTTGGTCATTTCTATACGGAGCAAACTCTCGGTCGCCGGCCTCAATCACACAGCTTCAGCGCTTAACGACTCGTTATCGCATCGGTAAGGATTGCGAAACGTCTTCTTCACGCAAATTTAGCCTTCGCCCGATCACATTCGCCATGGTTAACCCGGGGCGGGCGCTTTCGGGGGTCTATTGGAAAAAGGGGCGTAAATGATGTCGGTTTCAGTGCAAAGGGATTTGCTGTCTTCGGCGACCGCAATAATGAGCGGAGAGGAAATGTATCGCCTGGGGTTGGAAGCGTCGGTCGAAAGCGAGATGGGATGTTTTGATCTCATCACCGCTCATAAATGGTTCAACCTCGCCGCCATGATGGGAAACCCTGAAGCGCGCACATACCGTGCGGAGCTGGCGCGTGAGATGACCAGCGACGAAGTTGCCGAGGCGCAGCGCTTGGCGCGCGAATACTTGTCTTCCCATCGGCCGCGGATGGCGGGTTGATGGTCCGAAGCTCGGCGGCGGATTGGCCCGAGTTCGAGCCTTTTCGCGACGCACGGGCTGTCGGAGCGTGTGAACTTGACGACGAGCCTCGTCACTGCTGATAGTCGGTGAATGGACGGTCCCGCGAATGTTGACGCGTCGCTGGCGGAGATTATGACGCCGTTCGTCGGTCTGACCGGCGGGCTGATCAGCGCCCTTCGCGCCATTCACGCCGAATACGGTTTCCTGCCGCCCGAATCGGAAGCTGTCGCCTCGGGTCTGTTCAATCTCAGCCAAGCCGAAATCAAGGGCGTCATCAGTTTTTATAGCGATTTTCGTCGGCGACCTGCGGGTCGGACGATCGTAAGGCTGTGCGCTGCGGAAGCCTGTCAGGCGGTGGGCGCCCGCGCGCTTGAGCGCGATTTGGCGCTACGGTTCGCCCTGGGGCCGGGCGAAACAAGCGCGTCGGGCGATCTGACATTTCGACGGGTATTTTGCCTCGGGCTCTGCTCTGCCGGCCCCGCCGCGATGGTTGATGGCCGGCTGATGGCGCGAGCGAGCAGCGAAAAAATTACTGCGGCGATCGACAATGCTGCTTTGGAACAAAAATGACGCCGCCCGGAATCATATTCGTATCGCTTGATTCTGTCGCTGTGGCGCTCGGCGCGGATGAGATTGCCGCGGCGTTCGCCGACAGGGGCCTGAAAATAGTCCGCACCGGCTCGCGCGGAATGCATTGGCTTGAGCCTCTGGTTGAAATCGAAATCTCCGGCGTACGGCATGGCTTCGGTCCGATCGGTCTCGATGACGTTCCCGACATCGTCCATGCGTTGGCGAACGGCGCGGACTGCAAAAAGTCGCTTGGGCCGGTCGAGGCGATGCCGTTCTTCAAAAACCAGACGCGCTTAATATTCAAGCGCTGCGGGATCGTTTCGCCCACTTCATTGACCGATTACCGATCGCTTGGAGGTCTTGCTGGATTGAGCGCCGCGCTCAAAATGACGGTTCCTGAGATTTGCGAGGAAATTGCTGCGTCAGGGCTGCGCGGCCGCGGCGGCGCGGGGTTTCCCGCGGCCATCAAATGGAGGGCCGTCGCGGCTGCGGAGTCGGAGCAAAAATACGTCGTTTGCAACGCCGACGAAGGTGATAGCGGCACATTCGCGGATCGCATGATTATGGAAGGCGATCCGTTCCTGCTGCTTGAAGGAATGATGATTGCGGGCAGGGCGGTCGGCGCGACCAAGGGCTTCATTTATCTGCGTTCGGAATACCCGATCGCGGCACGCGTGCTGCAAGAGGCGATTGACGTCGCATATCGCGCCGGTCTCCTTGGCGAGAACGCCATGGGATCAGGCGGACGCTTCGAGATCGACTTGTTCATCGGCGCCGGCGCCTATATCTGCGGCGAGGAAACGTCGCTGCTGAATTCGCTCGAAGGCAAGCGCGGCGAGGTGAGAGTAAAGCCGCCTCTGCCGGCGCTGGAAGGTCTGTTCGGCAAGCCGACGCTCGTTCACAATGTCTTGTCGCTTTGCGCCGTACCTCACATTATCGAAAATGGCGCAAGAGACTACGCAGCGATTGGCGTTGGAAAATCCACCGGCTCAATGCCGTTCCAGCTGTCCGGCGACGTCAAATACGCCGGCCTCTTCGAGACGCCGTTCGGGCTCACCTTGCGCGATCTCGTCGAAAGAATCGGCGGAGGCACGCGGTCGGGGCGGCCGATCCGCGCAATTCAGATCGGCGGCCCGCTCGGCGCATATCTGCCGCCGTCGCTTTTCGACGTGGCGATCGATTATGAGGCGCTCGCTGCGATCGGCGCCGGCGTCGGCCATGGCGGGATCGTCGTTTTCAATGACAGCGTCGATCTTGCTGAGCAGGCGCGCTACGCGTTCGAATTCTGCGCCGAGGAAAGTTGCGGAAAGTGCACGCCGTGCAGGATTGGCGCGGTGCGCGGCGTCGAAGTGATCGACCGGATTCGTGCGGGCGACGACCACGCCCGGAACATGCAGGTCCTGTCGGATCTTTGCGAGCTGATGGTCGACGGCTCGCTCTGCGCCATGGGCGGGATGACGCCGATCCCGGTTGAAAGCGCCATAAGGCATTTCCCTGAAGATTTCGCGTTTCCGCCGAAAAGGCGTAAGATCGCCGCATCGGAGCATGCGTCATGACGATCCTGAAGGAAATGGATTTGGGCACGCCGCGCCCGAAGACCGCGCGGCGCGTTCGGCTAGAGATCGACGGCTTTGACGTCGAGGTTGAAGAGGGCGCCAGCATCATGCGGGCCGCGGCGTCGATCGGGACGTCGGTCCCGAAGCTCTGCGCGACCGACCGCCTCAACGCCTTCGGCTCTTGCCGCCTCTGCCTTGTCGAGATCGACGGTCGCAAGGGAACGCCGGCGTCCTGCACGACGCTTGTCGCGGACGGCATGAAAGTGCGCACCGAAACGCCCCGCCTGCAAAAGCTGCGGCGCGGCGTGATGGAGCTCTATATCTCAGACCATCCCCTCGATTGCCTCACCTGTTCCGACAATGGCGATTGCGAGTTGCAGGACATGGCGGGCCGCGTCGGCTTGCGCGACGTGCGTTACGGCGATGAGGGCGAAAATCATTTCGGCAAAGCGAAAGATGTCTCGAATCCGTATTTCCAGTTCGAGCCGTCAAAATGCATCGTATGCTCGCGTTGCGTCAGGGCCTGCGACGAGGTGCAAGGGACTTTGGCGCTGACAATCGAGGGTCGCGGATTCAATTCGAAGGTCTCGTTCGCCGGCGCGGATTTCTCTTCCTCTGAATGCGTCTCCTGCGGCGCCTGTGTCGATGTCTGCCCGACGGCGACCTTGCAGGAAAAGGCCGTCGCCGAATTCGGCGTACCCGACCGCACCGTGCTGACGACTTGCGCCTATTGCGGCGTCGGCTGCTCTTTCAAGGCGGAACTGAAGGGCGATCAATTGATTCGCATGACGCCGCACAAAGACGGCATGGCCAATCACGGCCACTCCTGCGTAAAGGGAAGATTCGCCTGGGGCTATGCAACGCACCCCGATCGCATCACGACGCCGCTCATCCGCGAGGCGATCACCGACCCATGGCGTCAAGTTTCATGGGAGGAGGCTATCAGTTACGCCGCACGCCGCCTCAAGGAGACGCAGGCGAAATACGGCCGCAAATCGATCGGTGCGATCTCGTCGTCGCGCTGCACGATTGAAGAAGTCTGGGTCGTGCAGAAAATGGTGCGCACAGCGTTCGGCAACAACAACATCGACACCTGCGCGCGCGTCTGCCATTCGCCGACGGGCTACGGCCTCAAACAGACTTATGGGACGTCCGCTGGCACGCAGGATTTCGACAGCGTCGAAGATGCGGACGTCATCCTGGTCATCGGCGCCAATCCGACCGACGCACATCCGGTTTTCGCCTCGCAGATGAAGCGGCGGCTCCGCATGGGTGCAAAACTCATCATCATCGATCCGCGCGCCATTGATCTGGTGCGCACGCCGCATATCGAGGCGGCGCATCACCTGCAATTGCAGCCCGGCACGAATGTCGCGCTTATCAACGCGCTCGCCCATGTCGCCGCGACCGAAGGGCTCCTCGATCAGGGCTTCATCGATGCGCGCTGCGACGGGCCATCCTTCCGCGACTGGCTGCGGTTCATCTGTGACGCAGAGAATTCGCCCGAAAGCGCCTCCGACATCACTGGCGTTCCGGCTGACGAAATCCGCGCGGCGGCGCGGCTCTACGCGACGGGCGGACGCGCCGCGATCTATTACGGGCTTGGCGTCACCGAGCATAGCCAGGGCTCAACCATGGTGATGGGCATGGCCAATCTCGCCATGGCGACCGGCAATATCGGCCGGCGCGGCGTCGGCGTGAACCCGCTCCGCGGACAGAACAATGTGCAGGGTTCCTGCGACATGGGCTCATTCCCGCATGAATATTCAGGATACCGCCACGTATCGGATGAAGCGACGCGGTTGACCTTTGAAAAAGCGTGGAGCTGCGCGCAGGACGCGGAGCCCGGCTACCGCATTCCGAATATGTTCGACGAGGCGGTCGGCGGCGGATTCAAGGGACTATACGTGCAGGGCGAAGACGTCGCGCAATCGGACCCGGACACCCTGCATGTGGAAGCGGCGCTCGCCGCGCTCGACATCCTGATCGTGCAGGACCTCTTCCTCAACGAGACCGCCCGTTTTGCGCATGTATTCCTGCCCGGGACTTCGTTCCTTGAAAAGGATGGCTGTTTCATCAATGCGGAGCGGCGGATCAATCGCGTGCGTCCGGCGATCCGCGAAGAGACAGGTATGGAAGAATGGCGCGTGACGCAGGCGCTCGCCGTTGCGTTCGGCTATGAGATGAATTTCTCTTCGGCGGCCGACGTCATGGATGAGATCGCGGCCCTGACGCCCAGCTTCGCCAATGTGTCGCATCGGATGCTGGACGAGAAAGGAAGCGTTCAATGGCCCTGTAATGACGCCGCGCCGGCGGGGACACCCATCATGCATGTCGACGGCTTTGTGCGCGGCAAGGGACTGTTCGTCACGACGGAATTCACGCCGACGCCGGAAAGGACCAGCCGAAAATTCCCGCTGATCCTGACGACCGGACGAATTCTGTCCCAATACAATGTCGGCGCGCAGACGCGGCGCACCGCCAACGAGATATGGCATGAGGAAGACCTGCTTGAAATCCATCCGGCGGACGCCGAGGCGCGCGGCGTCCAGGACGGCGGCTGGGTCGCCGTCAAAAGCCGCAAAGGCGAGATAACGCTGCGCGCGCACGTCACCGAACGCGTCGCGCCAGGCGTCGTCTACACGACGTTCCATCACCCGGAGACCGGCGCGAATGTCGTCACCACCGAGTATTCGGACTGGGCGACGCAGTGCCCTGAGTACAAGGTGACGGCGGTCGAGGTCACGCCCGCCAATCATCGGTCGGATTGGCAGCGCCATTACGACGAGACGTTGCCCGTGATGCGCGGGCTCGCCGTTGAACCCGCTGAGTAAGACGCCGGTCATCCGCAGCTTTGGCGCGCCGGCGCCGGTCGATCGCGAGGTCGTGCTCGGCGGCGATGCCGGGCGCTGGCGCGTGCCGGAGGAAACCCCGGTCGCCTTAATCTACAATGGACGAAATTACGCTGTGATGCTGGCGACGCCGGCGGATTTTGCGGATTTCGCCATTGGCTTTTCATTGATGGAGCGCATTGTTGCTTCGCTTGACGAGATTGAGGCGATCGACATTCACCAGAGCGAGCAGGGCGTCGATATTCGGTTGTCGATCACAGCAGCGGCGCTTGCGCAACTCGACCTCCGGCAGGGCCGACGCAATCTCGTCGGCAAAGCCGGCTGCGGCGTCTGCGGCATCGAGAATGCGGAAGTATTTTTTGAGGAATTGCCGAAGGTTCCCGGCGGTGCGCTGCGCGTCGCCGACGAAGAATTGCTGCGCGCAGCGCGAGGGCTCGCCGGACATCAGCCAATCAATGCACGCACGCGCACGGTCCACGCCGCCGCATTCGCAAATCTTTCGGGGGCGATCGTTTTGACGCGCGAGGATGTCGGCCGCCACAACGCGCTCGACAAATTGATCGGCGCCCGGGCTCAGCAGAACGCGGCAATGGCCGAGGGTGTCGTCGTCATGTCAAGCCGATGCTCCTATGAGATTGTAGAGAAGGCGGCGCGCGCCGGGGTCCGCGCAGTCCTGTCGCTGTCCGCGCCGACTGCCTTCGCCATCCGCAAGGCGCGCGAGGCCGATATCACACTCTACGCGCTTGCCGGCGAAGAGATCGCCGTAATCTGCTGACCGGATTCGGGCGCCATGAGCCGCCCCGGACGGCATTTGCCGCCGCCGGGAAACGCGTTAATAATAGCCGCCAAATATGCCAAGGGAGACGCAGGATGAAGACCCGCGCCGCAATCGCCGTCGCGCCGAACCAACCGCTCGTGATCGAGGAGATCGATCTCGAAGGGCCGAAGGCCGGCGAAGTGCTGATCGAAATCAAGGCGACCGGCGTTTGCCATACAGACGCCTACACGCTCGAAGGGAAGGACTCCGAAGGAATTTTTCCGTCGATCCTGGGCCACGAGGGCGCCGGCATCGTGCGCGAGATCGGTCCGGGCGTCACCAGCGTTGCGGTCGGCGACCACGTTATTCCTCTGTACACGCCGGAATGCCGGCAATGCAAAACCTGTCTTTCACGCAAAAGCAACCTGTGCACCTCCATCCGTGCAACGCAGGGCAAGGGGCTGATGCCTGACGGCACAAGCCGCTTCAAGCGCAAGGGTGAGACGATTTATCACTACATGGGCTGTTCGACATTCTCGAATTTTACAGTTCTGCCCGAGATTGCGGTCGCGAAAATCCGCAAGGACGCGCCATTCGAAAAGGCATGCTATATCGGCTGCGGCGTGACGACCGGGGTCGGCGCAGTGATGTGGACGGCGAAGGTCGAGCCCGGCGCCAATGTCGCCGTGTTCGGTCTTGGCGGCATCGGCCTCAATGTCATCCAGGGCGCGCGGCTGGTCGGCGCCAACCGCATCATCGGGGTTGATATTAATCCTGCAAAGCGCGCGATGGCGGAGGAATTCGGCATGACCGATTTCATCAATCCGGCGGAGATCGGGGCGACGAACGTCGTCAACAGGATCGTCGAATTGACCGGCGGCGGCGCCGATTATTCCTTCGATTGCACCGGCAATACGGATGTGATGCGGCAAGCGCTTGAATGCTGCCACCGCGGCTGGGGCCAGTCGATCATCATCGGCGTTGCTGAGTCCGGCAAGGAAATCGCCACACGTCCGTTTCAGCTGGTGACCGGCCGCGTCTGGAAGGGCACTGCTTTCGGCGGCGCACGCGGGCGCACCGACACGCCGAAAATCGTCGATATGTATATGGACAGGAAGATCGAGATAGATCCGCTGATTACGCATACGATGCCGCTCGAAAGGATCAATGACGCATTCGAGCTGATGCATGCGGGCAAATCGATCCGCTCGGTTATTGTATTCTGACGCCGCGGAAAGGCGCAAGGCGAGATGGAGACGGAACCTGCAGATGAGGCGACGTCGCGCGCGCCGCTGATCGACGCTTTCGGGCGGCGAATCACCTACCTGCGCCTTTCGGTCACCGATCGCTGCGACTTGCGTTGCGTCTATTGTATGACGGAGCGGCCGGAATTCCTGCCGAAGGCGAGCATCCTGACGCTCGAAGAACTTGAAGCGGTGGCTGACGCTTTCATTGAGCGCGGCGTGCGGAAAATTCGCATTACCGGGGGCGAACCGCTCGCGCGGCGCAATCTGATGAGTTTGGTTGAGGGCCTTTCCGCGCCGCTCCGCGACGGGCGTCTTGATGAACTGACAATGACGACCAATGGCACGCAACTGGCGAAATATGCGAGCGCGCTGAAAGACGCTGGTGTTCGCCGGATCAACGTGTCACTCGACACGCTCGATCGCTGGAAATTCGCGGCGCTGGCGCGACGCGACTCTCTCGATCGAGTCCTTGCGGGCATCGATGCCGCGCTCGCCGCCGGGATCAGGCTCAAGATCAATGCGGTCGCCTTGAAGGATCGCAATCTCGACGAGATCCCACGCCTCATCGAATGGGCGCATGGGCGCGGCATGGATTTGACCTTGATTGAAGTGATGCCGCTCGGCGAGATCGAGGAAGACCGCACCGATCAGTTCGCGTCGCTGTCGAGTGTCCGCGCCGCGCTGGCCGAACGCTGGACGATGGTCGAGGATGATCACCGCACGGGCGGCCCCGCGCGATATGTGCGTGTGAAGGAAACCGGCGGCCGCATCGGCTTCATCACGCCGTTGACCGCGAATTTCTGCGACGGCTGCAATCGCGTGCGCGTCACTTGTTCGGGCGAGCTTTACATGTGTCTCGGCAATCAACGGCGAGTCGATCTAAAGGCCGCCCTGCGCGACGGCGGCGTAGGCGCGCTCTCGCGCGCGCTGGACGATGCGATGGCGAGGAAGCCGCGCGGCCATGATTTCGCGGTGTCGAAACTTGGCGACGGCCCTTCGGCGCCGCGCTTCATGTCGGCGACCGGCGGGTGAGGCGATGGTGAGGGTGGTGTTTTACGGCAAGCTCGCGGATCTGATGGGGCGCGAGCGCGATGCGACGCTTGACCTCGCCGCGGAGACGGTGGCCGCGGTGATTCGCCGGCTGGCGGCGGACGAGGCGGCGTTCGCGGCGGCGCTTGCCAGCATGCGCGTCCGATATGCGGTGAACGATGTGATGGCGGCGCCCGAAACGACCGTGAAGACCGGCGACGAGATCGCAGTACTGCCGCCCTTCAGCGGCGGTTGAGATGATTGTCCTTTCGCATGAGCCGATCGATCCTGCGGCGCTGCTCCGGGATTTCTTGCGCGGTCTCGATGACGCCGGCGCGATCGCGAGTTTTGTCGGGTTGGTGCGCGAGGACGGCGGCGACGCGGTCGAGGCGCTGATGCTCGACCATGCGCCGGGCCTTACCGAGGCGTCGATCGCGCGCGCGGCGGCGGATTCCCGCGACCGATGGCCGCTTCTGAAGCTTATAATTGTCCACCGCGTCGGGCGCGTCGAGGTCGGCGAAGCGGTCGTCTTCATCGCAACGGCCGCCGTCCATCGGCGCGCCGCCTTCGAAGCCTGCGATTTCCTCATGGATTTCCTGAAGACCGACGCACCGTTCTGGAAGAAGCAGATCAGTCGCAGCGGCGATAAGTGGATTGAGCCGCGCGATGGGGACTATAGTGATAGCGCGCGCTGGCGAAAAAGGGAGCTATGATGGCCGGAGTCGACGCTTCTTTGCCGTTCAGGCCGCTGCGGATCGCGATCCTGACGGTTTCGGATACGCGCACCATCGAGACAGACACTTCCGGCGAGATATTGGCGGAGCGGCTCAAAGGCGCCGGCCACCGTCTCTCCGAGCGCCGCATCCTTCGCGACGACATTGTGAAAATCAGCAGCGCTGTGCAGGCATGGATCGCCAATCCCGATGTGGACGTCGTCATTACGACCGGCGGCACCGGCCTGACCGGCCGTGACGTCACGCATGAGGCGGTGACGCCGCTGTTCGAAAAAACGATCGAGGGATTTTCGGTCGTCTTCCACATGGTCAGTTATGCAAGCATCGGCCTCTCGACCTTGCAGTCGCGCGCCACGGCTGGCGTCGCCAACGGCACGGTCATTTTCTGCCTGCCGGGTTCGACTGGCGCGGTCAAGGACGGCTGGGACAAGGTGATCTCGCATCAACTCGATGCGCGCTACCGCCCCTGCAACCTTGTGGAATTGATGCCGCGATTGACGGAGCGCTGAATGAACGGGCCGCTCACGCATTTCGACAAGGACGGCCGACCGCTGATGGTCGACATCTCGGCGAAGGCGGATAGCGAACGCGCGGCTGTCGCGACCGGGCGGGTGACGTTTTCGGCCGGCGCCTATGACGCAATCCGACGCGACGGCGTTAGGAAAGGCGACTTGCTGCGCGTCGCCGAACTCGCCGGGATCATGGCTGCAAAGAAAACAGCGGATCTGATCCCGCTCTGTCATCCGCTGTCGTTGACGTCGGTGACGGTGACTGCTGTTTTCGATGACGCGACGAAAGCGGTCGACATCATCGCAACCGCGAAGACGACCGGCAAGACCGGCGTAGAAATGGAGGCGCTAACCGCAGCGTCGGTCGCTTGCCTCACCGTGTATGATATGGCGAAGTCGGTCGACAAGGCGATGACGATTGGCCCAATCGTCCTCGCGGAAAAGTCGGGAGGACAGTCAGGCGATTACAAACGGCGATCCGATGCTGAGCGTTGACGAGGCGCTTGCCGCGATCCTCGACGGGGCGACGACAACGTCTGTCGAGCGTGCGCCGATCAACGCTTCGCTCGGCCGCGTCGCGGCGGCGGATATTGTCGCGCCGATGGACCAGCCGCCGTTTCGCGCGTCGGCGATGGACGGCTATGCAGTGCGGTTCACGGATGC
>JBGSSK010000214.1:0-3213 GCA_041737095.1 Parvularculaceae bacterium
CGTCGCCGGCGCCGATCGGCGCGAGGCCGAGAAACGCCAGCGCCATCGCCATCGTGTTCGCGGTGAATTGCCCGCCGCAGGCGCCAGCGCCCGGACAGGCGGCGCGCTCAATCTGATCAAGCTCCTCATCGTCGATCGTTCCGGCGGCGTGTGCGCCGACCGCTTCAAAGACGTCCTGGATCGACAGATCGCGCCCATCGCAGCGGCCGGGCATGATTGTGCCGCCATAAAAAACGACGCCCGGAATATCGAGCCGGGCGAGCGCCATCGCCGCCGCCGGGATCGTCTTGTCGCAGCCGACCATGATGATTGCTCCGTCGAGCGAATGACCGCGCACGGCGAGCTCGATCGAATCGGCGATCGCCTCGCGCGAGATCAGCGAGGCGCGCATGCCTTCCGCGCCCATCGTGATGCCATCCGACACGACGATCGTGTTGAAATCGATTGGCGTGCCGCCGCCGGCCCGGACGCCCTTCCTGACCGGCTCGGCGAGATCGGCGAGATGCAGGTTGCACGGCGTCACCGTCGACCAGGTGTTGACAACGGCGATCAGCGGCCGTGCAAGGTCATCATCCGTGTACCCCGCGCCGCGCAGCATGGCGCGCGCCGGCGCGCGGGCCGGGCCCTTGGTGATCGCGTCCGATCGTCTCTTTTCGCCGCCGGTCATTCTTCCATCTCGCAACTCGTTTGAAAAAAAACCCGCTCCTTTCGGGAGCGGGTTTCTGGAGGTCTTTCAGCGTCAGATCCTAACGCGCCTGCTCCATGACCGCTCCCTTTCGGGGGCCAATAAGAAGTACCAGTACAAGCAGGAGGAGCGGCGCAAGGAAGGGACCGGCCGCCAAGGCGGACCCTCCAATACCCGTCAGATCAACCAGACCTTGCATCTCGCCCGCTCGAAACGTTGCAATGCAGCAATCGCCGCCGTCACTCGCATAGCCCGTGGCTGGGGATAAAGACAAGTGAAAAAATGCATGGCGGCCCCATTTTCCGCTCAGGAACCACACACGGGGCGTCATCATTTAGCAGTTTCCGCCAATCAAGCGGATTGGCAACGCGTCCACGGCGATTACGGCCGGATCTGGCCGTCGCCATGAATGAGCGTCTTGAAGATCGTCAACTCCTCGACCCCGACCGGGCCGCGGGCGTGCAGCCGGCCGGTTGCGATGCCGATCTCTGCGCCGAAGCCGAACTCGCCGCCATCGGCGAATTGGGTCGAGGCGTTGTGAAGGACGATGGCGCTGTCGACGCCGCGGAGGAAGCGCTGCGCTGTGCCGATGTTCTCGGTGACGATCGCCTCGGTATGGGCCGAGCCGTGGCGGGCGATATGCGCGATGGCGCCATCGACGCCGTCGACCGCGGCGATCGACAGGATCGGCGCCAGATATTCCGTACCCCAATCGGCGTCGCTCGCCGGCGCGACCAACGGATCAACCGCGCGAACCGCCGCGTCGCCGCGCAATTCGCATTCCATCTCGCGCAAACGCGCCGCGACCGGCGCCAGCAGATCGCCAAGCCGCGGACGGTCAATGAGCAGGGTTTCTGCGGCGCCGCAAACTCCAGTCCTTCGCATTTTGGAGTTGACGACGATCGCAACAGCCTTTTCGACATCAGCGTCGCGGTCGAGGTAAACGTGGCAGATGCCGTCGAGATGGCTGAGCACTGCGACGCGCGCTTCCTTCTCGACCCGGGCGACCAGCGACTTGCCGCCGCGCGGAATGACAAGATCGATCGCGCCGCCGAGCCCTGACAGCAGCGCACCGACCGCCGCGCGATCAGTCGTCTCGACGAATTGCAGCGCATCCTCGGGAAGTCCCGCCTCGGCGAGGCCGCGCCGGAAAAGACGCGCCAGCAAGGAGGATGTCTCGAAACATTCCGACCCGCCGCGCAGGATCGCCGCATTGCCGGCCTTGATTGCGATCGCTGCCGCGTCGACCGTCACATTCGGGCGGCTTTCATAGACGATGGCGATGACGCCGATCGGCGTTCGGACGCGCTGGAACCGGAGGCCGTTGGGGCGCGTCCACTCCGTGATGACGCGCCCGACCGGATCGTCAAGCGCGGCGATAGCGCGGAGCGCCGCCGCCATGTCGTCGATCCGCGCGGCAGTCAGCGTCATCCGGTCGACAAAAGCCAGCGACAGTTCGCCGGCGCGCTCAAGGTCCGCAGCGTTCGCCCGGAGAATATCGTCCTTGCTCTGATCGATTGTAGCGGCGGCGGCGGCAAGCGCCGCGTTCTTCGTCGCGCTCGGGGTTTCGGCGAGAGCGCGCGCGGCGACGCGGGCTCTTGCGCCCATCCTCGCCATCATCGCGGCAACCCTGTCGCTCATCGGTCGGCCTGTTTCAGCACGAGATCGTTCTTTTCGACAACCGCCGGACGGCGCCTGTAGCCGAGGATCGTCTCGATTTCCTCCGAACGCCGGCCGGCGATCGCCGCAATCTCGATCGCGCTGAATGAGGCGAGGCCCTGCGCAATCGCCTCGCCTTTGGCGTTGAGGATCGAAACGGCGTCGCCGCGCTGGAAGTCGCCGGCGACGCGCGCGACGCCTGCCGGCAACAGGCTCGCGCCGCCGAGAACGGCCTTTTCAGCGCCAATGTCGATGGTGATTTCGCCGAGCGGCCTCAGCCGTCCGGCGATCCACCGCCGCCGCGCGCTTTCGCGGCTCTGCGTTGCGAGTATGAGCGTCGCATTCGCGCCATCCGCGACCGCCCGCAGCGGATGATCCCGGACGCCGTCGGCGATGATTGTCTGACACCCCGACGCGCCGGCGATTTTCGCCGCCGCGATTTTCGACAACATGCCGCCCGATCCGACATTCGCCGAAGCGTTCGGTCCGGCCGCGGCGCGTTCGATTTCCGGCGTGATCCTTTCAATGAGCGGCAAGCGGCGCGCCTCGGGCATGCTGCGCGGATCGGCGTCATAAACGCCGTCGATGTCGGAGAGAATGACGAGAAGGTCGGCGCCGACGATCTGCGCAGCGTGCGCGGCGAGACGATCATTGTCGCCATAACGGATTTCGCTGGTGGCGATCGTATCGTTCTCGTTGACCACGGGAAGAGCGCCGAGTTCGAGCAGCGTCCGAAACGTCGCTCGCGCATTCAAATAGCGGCGCCGATTCTCCGTATCTTCCAGCGTCAGTAAGAGTTGCGCGACGGTGACGCCGTGCGCGTCGAAGGCGCGCTGCCAGGCGCCGACCAGCGCCGCCTGTCCCGCCGC
>JBGSSK010000243.1:0-2291 GCA_041737095.1 Parvularculaceae bacterium
CCCGTCACGATCACGACCTTGTCCTGCATGCGCTTCATCGCAATTCCCCGTCTTCGCCGCGGCGCCCGTTGCGCGCGCCGACCCGCAGCAGCGGACTAGGCACGGTTCCGTCGGGCCGTACAATGGCCGGGGCTGCGTCAAGCGGGTTATTTCGGCGATTTTCGGCGGGACGCGCCCACTGGCCTCCGCTTTTCCCCCGGAACGATCCTTCGCGACGCGACGCTGCGCGCGTAACGAAAGGCCGTGGAACGCCCCCCCCTCATCCCCGCAAATGCCCGCGCGCCAGCCGGCAGAGCTCTTCCTCGAATTCCGGGTCGTCGAGGATCTTCGCATTCTCGACGACCGCCGAGCGGATCGCGCCCAACACCGCACGCGTCAGCACATAGGCCGCCGTCGGGGTCAGCGGTCGCGGCGTCATGTCGGGATAGCGGTTCGAGGCGGCGACGATGAGATCGCCGATGCGATCGCGCAGGACGACACCGCTGTCGTCGCGGTCGGCGGAGAGCGCGGACATCATCGCGACGAGCCGGCGGCGTTTGCGGCGCGGACGAAAGGCGGCGACGAGCGTTGCGATGACGGCGTTGACGATCGCCTCGCCGGATTGCGGTTCGATTTCCGCGATCGTTCGCGCGATGTCGGCGGCGATCGCTTCGCGCTCCTTGCGGAGCAGCGCGAGGAGGATTGCGTCCTTGTTCGGGAAATACTGGTAGATCGAACCGATCGAGACGCCGGCGCGCTCGGCGACCCGCGCGGTCGTGAAGCCCTCCTCCCCCTCCTTCTGCAAAACCTGAGCGGCGGCCTCGACGATCGCGTCAACCGTTGCGCCGGCGCGCGCTTGCGTCGGCTTTTTCCTCATTTTTACAATCGGTTGCGGGGTCATCGCCGGGCGCCTTCCTGATCGCGCGAATGCGAGTTTGCGAAACTGAGAATTGCTCACATATTGAGCGGACCAGTCAACCGGTCAGTCAAGGCGCGTCAGATGGGCATCAACGGACCCCTGTTCTATTATTTCCTGCCGGTGTTCCTCGTGATGATCGCCGCGGAAATCTGGGTCGGGCGGAAGCGCGGCGTCACGCTCTACACGAGGAATGAAACGATCGCCTCCGTCGCCATCGGCGCAGTGCAGCGGGTGATCGGCCTCATCCCGTTGAGCCTCACCGGCTTCCTTGCAATCGTCGTCTACGACAGCCGGCTTTACACGATCCCGATGAATGACTGGCGCAGCTGGGTCGTGCTCTTCGCGCTGCTCGAATTCACCTATTACTGGTTTCACCGCGCCAGCCACGAGGTGCGCTGGCTGTGGGCGACGCATGCGGTGCATCATTCGATCGAGGAGATGAACATCCTCGGCTCCTACCGGCTCGGCTGGACCAACAAGCTGTCGCTCGGTTATCTCTTTCACATGCCGCTGATGTGGATCGGCTTCCCGCCGGCCGCTGTCGCGACGATGCTGGCGCTCAATCTATTCTATCAGTCCTGGCTGCATACCACCCTGATCGGCAAGCTCGGGCCGCTTGAAGGCGTCCTCAACACGCCGTCAGCGCACCGCGTCCACCACGCGAAGAACGCCGATTATCTCGACCGCAATCATGGCGGCGTCACGATGATTTTCGATCGCCTCTTTGGCACCTATGTCGCCGAGCGCGACGAGGAGCCGGTCGTATACGGCCTCGTCAAGCCGGTCGGCTCGACCAATCCGGTGACGCTCGCCTTTCATGAATGGGTGCGGATGTTCAGCGATCTCAGATCGCGCCATCCGAAATACTGGCCGATGACGTTGTTCGGCCCGCCGGGCTGGGCGCCCGACGGCAGGGGCGAGACCAGCAAGGTCCTCCGCGCGCAATACCGCGCGAGAAACAACGCTGCATCACCCGACGCGGCGGCGGTTCCGGCGGAGTGAATTCAGGCGGCGCGCGCGGCTTTCGCGATTGCTTCAAGCGCCATTTCATCGGCGATCGCGCCGGTCGGCCTTGCGTCGCGCACCGAGCGTTCGAAGATCGCGGTGAGGCGCGGGCCGATCGCGTCGATGCGGCGATTGAGTTCGCGCGCCGACCATCGCCCAAGGATTTCCAGCCCGACGGAAATGACGCCGGCGGCGTTGATGACGTAATCCGGCGCATAGAGAATGCCCCTGTCGAACAGCGCGCGGTCCATGTCGGGCGTCGCCAGCTGGTTGTTGGCGGCGCCGGCGACGATTGACGCCTTGAGCCGCCCGATCGATTGCGCATTGATCGAACCGCCCAGCGCGCAAGGGCTGAAGACGTCGACGCTCGCCGCGATGCAATCATCCG
>JBGSSK010000252.1:0-6301 GCA_041737095.1 Parvularculaceae bacterium
GCGTTCGCGGCCGGAGCGCCAGAAACGCGTGGGCGGACCGTTTTGCCGCCGCCCCGGCGCGAGGCGCTCTGGAAGCCGCGCTGTCGGGCGACGTTGCGGCGCGAGTTGATGCGGCGATCCGTCAGCACAAGAAGGAAATCATTGCCGAGCCGCCGAAGGTCGCGACGCGCAAGGCTTCCGAAATGGCGCTAGAGGTGATCAACGCTGCGGTCGAAGAAACGATCGGCGGATCGGCGGACCTGACGGGCTCGAACAACACGAGGACGAAATCGCTGGCGCCGTTGACGGCGGGAAATCCCGCTGGGCGCTATATTTATTTTGGCGTTCGCGAACATGGCATGGCGGCGGCGATGAACGGCATGGCGCTGCATGGCGGCGTCATTCCCTATGGCGGCACCTTCATGGTGTTCACGGATTATTGCCGTCCGGCGATCCGACTCTCCGCGCTGATGGGCCTTCGCGTCGTTTACGTGATGACCCATGATTCGATCGGGCTCGGCGAAGACGGCCCGACGCACCAGCCGGTTGAGCATCTCGCTGCGCTGCGCTGCATGCCGAATGTCCGCGTGTTCCGGCCCGCTGACGCGATCGAGACTGCGGAATGCTGGGCGCTGGCGCTCGCCGAACGGACGACGCCCTCGATACTCGCCCTGACGCGCCAGAATCTGGCGCCGGCGCGCCTGACGCATACGGACGAAAACCTCTGCGCAAAGGGCGCCTATGTCATCGCTGACGCGCCGGACCCCGATGTGATCCTGATTGCGACGGGCTCCGAGGTCGAACTGGCGCTTGCCGCGCAGAACAGCCTCGCCTGCGACAAGGTGCGCGCGCGGGTCGTCTCGGCGCCGTCGTTTGAGCTGTTCGCGGCGCAAAGCGACAAATACAGGAAGTCCGTGCTTGGAAAAGCGCCGCGGATCGGCATTGAGGCAGGGCTGCGCCAGGGCTGGGACCTTTTCCTGCGCCGCAAGGACGTTTTTGTCGGCATGCACGGATTTGGCGCGTCGGCCCCGGCTCCCGATCTCTACAGGCATTTTGGAATAACGGCTGACGCTGTAGCAATCGCGGCGAAGAACCTGATTGAGAGGGAGTGAGATTGATGGCGTTGAAAGTTGCGATTAACGGTTTTGGACGAATTGGGCGGCTGACGCTGCGGTCGCTGATCGAGAATGACCGAAAGGGGATCGACGTCGTTGCAATCAACGATCTTGGTCCTGTCGAAACGAACGCGCATCTTCTCCAGTATGACAGCGTACACGGACGGTTTCCGGTCAACGTAAAAACATCGATGGACACGATCGACGCCGGCCGCGGCCCGATCAAGGTTTTCGCGGAGCGCGATCCGGCGAAACTGCCATGGAAGGCGCTGGGCGTTGATATCGTGTTCGAATGCACCGGCATCTTCACCAGCAAGGAAAAGGCGTCGCTGCATCTGGCGGCTGGCGCAAAGCGCGTCCTGGTGTCGGCGCCGGCGGACGGCGCCGACAAAACGATCGTCTTCAAGGTCAATCACGCGACGCTTGGCAGGGACGATGTCGTCGTGTCGAACGGATCATGCACGACCAATTGCCTCGCGCCGGTCGCCAAAGTTCTGCATGGAGCGATCGGGATCGAGCGCGGCTACATGACGACGATCCATTCCTACACCGGCGACCAGCCGACGCTCGATACGATGCATAAGGATCTTTACCGAGCACGCGCGGCGGCGATGTCGATGATTCCGACGTCGACAGGGGCGGCCAAGGCGCTCGGCCTTGTCATTCCGGAGCTGAAAGGCAAGCTCGACGGGTCGTCGATCCGCGTGCCGACGCCGAATGTTTCGGTCGTCGACCTTGTCTTTACGCCGAAACGCGCAACCTCGGTTGAGGAGATCAACAAAGCGATCCGGGAGGCGGCGGACGGTCCGATGAATGGCGTTCTCGCCTATACCGACAAGCCGCTCGTTTCGTCGGATTTCAATCACGACCCGCACTCCTCGACTTTTGCGTTGAACCAGACGCAGATTGTCGATGGCGGCCTCGTGCGCATCCTTGCCTGGTATGACAATGAATGGGGCTTCTCGACGCGCATGAGCGATGTCGCGCTGGAGATGGGCAAGTTCATCTAGGAGACGGTTTTGCCATCCTACAGGACGATCGACGATCTTGAAGTCGCCGGAAAACGCGTGCTTGTCCGCGTCGATTTCAACGTGCCGATGAAAGACGGCGTGGTGACGGACGCAACGCGCATAGAGCGCGCGATGCCGACGATCCAGGAATTGTCGAAAAAAGGCGCGAAAGTGATCCTCCTGTCGCATTTCGGCCGCCCGGGCGGCAGGCGCGATCCAAAGGAAAGCCTGAAACCGGTCGCCAAGAAACTCGAGCAGCTTCTCGGCGGATCGGTTGACTTCGCCGAGGACTGCATCGGCGAACCCGCGAAGAAGATCGCAGCGAAAATGATCGGCGGCGATGTCGCGCTGTTCGAGAACACGCGGTTCCATCCGGGCGAGGAGAAAAACGATCCGGAGTTCGTGAAGGCGCTGGCGCAGAACGGCGATCTTTACGTCAATGACGCGTTTTCTGCGGCGCATCGCGCTCACGCCTCGACAGAGGGACTTGCGCGGGAATTGCCTGCGGCGGCCGGCCGGGCGATGGAGCGCGAGCTCGATCATCTCGCCGCTGCGCTGTCAAACCCTGAGCGGCCGCTGATCTGCGTCGTCGGCGGCGCGAAAGTCTCGACAAAGATCGAACTCTTGCTGAACCTTATCGGCAGGGCCGACATGCTGGTCGTCGGCGGCGGTATGGCGAACACATTCCTGTTCGCCAAAGGCCTCGCCGTCGGCAAGTCGCTTTGCGAGCCGGATCTCGCCGACACGGCGCGGGAAATCATGGCGCAGGCGGCCGATCGCGATTGCGAAATCATCCTGCCGGTCGATGTCGTCGTCGCGGGTGCGTTCAAGGAAGCGGCCGCCCACGAAGTCTGCGCAGTCGACGCGGTCGATCCCGACCAGATGATTCTCGATATCGGCCCTGACAGCGTCGATATGATCGCGAGGAAGATTGAGCAGGCGAAAACGCTGGTCTGGAACGGGCCGCTCGGCGCGTTCGAGATCAAACCCTTCGACACAGCGACGGTCGAGGCGGCGCGGTTCGCCGCCAAGCGCGTGAAGGCTGGCGCGCTTGTCGCGGTCGCCGGCGGCGGCGATACGGTCGCAGCGCTGGCGCATGCCGGCGTCGAGGAGGATTTCACCTATGTTTCGACCGCCGGCGGCGCCTTTCTTGAGTGGCTCGAAGGCAAGGACCTGCCAGGCGTCGCGGCGCTGAAAAAGTGATGGACGAGAGGGAAGAATGAATCTCGATGAACTGAACAAAATTGCGCGCGGCATGGTCGCACAGGGCAAGGGCATCCTTGCGGCGGATGAATCGTCGGGAACCATCAAGAAGCGATTCGACCAGATCAGTGTCCAATCGACCGCCGACAATCGCCGCGATTACCGCGAGATGCTGTTCCGCGCCAAAGAGGCGATGGAGAATTACATATCCGGCGTCATTCTTTATGATGAGACGATCCGTCAGAACGCTCAGGATGGAACGCCGCTCGTCAAGCTGATCGAATCCGCGGGAGCCATTCCCGGCATCAAGGTCGACGCCGGCGCCAAGTCGCTCACCGGCTTTCCGGGCGAGACGGTCACCGAAGGGCTCGACGGCCTCAAGGATCGGCTTGACGAGTATTACAAACTCGGCGCGCGCTTCGCCAAATGGCGCGCCGTCATCGATATCGGCCGCAACGGCGATCGGTCGACGCCTTCAGCTTATTGCCTGCGGGCGAATGTTCATGCGCTCGCGCGCTACGCAGCGCTCTGCCAGGAAGCCGGCATCGTGCCGATCGTCGAGCCGGAAGTGCTGATGGACGGCGATCATGACATCGACCGCTGTTTCGAGGTGACCGAAGCGACTATGAACCTGCTGTTCGAGGAGCTTTATCTGGCGCGGGTCGCGCTCGAGGGCGCGATCTTGAAGCCGAACATGGTTATCGCCGGCAAAAAGGCTGCGAAGCAAGCGGGCGTTTCGGAAATCGCTGAAAAAACCGTGCGGTGCTTCCGCCGCACCGTGCCGGCGGCGTTGCCAGGGATCGTGTTCCTATCCGGCGGCCAGTCGGATCAGGAAGCGACCGCCAATCTCAACGCCATGAACGCCGAATTTCGCAGCGTCATGCCTTGGGCGCTGTCGTTTTCCTATGGCCGCGCGCTGCAGGCGGCGCCGTTGAAGGCGTGGGGCGGCAAGCCGGAAAACGTCGCGGCAGGCCAGCGCGCCTTCACGCACCGCGCGAAAATGAACTCGCTCGCCCAACTCGGCGACTGGTCGGACGGACTCGAGAAAGCGGCTTAGCCCAACAAGCATTGTCGATTTTCCGTGTCACGCCGCCGCTTCCCGTTGCGGCGGCGCTTTTCCTGAAGACGTTTCCGGTTTCCGGTGTTCCTGTCGGGCCGCGCCTTGAAAAAACACGGCGCGGCCTTTACCTATGGGTAAACTGATCAGTGTAATAAGAAACCGCCAGCCAGGACGCCCAAATGAAACCGATGACCCGCACCGAGCAGCGCCCCGACACGCTAAATCACGAAGATTTTGTTTATATTCAGGGCTTTGCGACGCCGCTGAGCCCGCCGTTTCGGCCGTTCCATGCGCTAGCCTCGGCGATCCGGCTGATCCTCAACAAGGACGATACGCGCCAGGTCTTCGAAGTCGTCAGCGCACTGTTGCGCAACTCCTCGAAGCGGCTTTTCGAGCGCTTTGTTGCGACCCCTTATGGCCGGCGGGTGGTGACGGAGCCGGTAAAGCTGGAGGACATTCTCGGCGATTTTCCGCGGCTGCGCGGGCTCCCCGAGGGGACCTTCGGCCGGGCCTATGTCGATTTCATGGACGAGGCCGGATTCACGCCGCAAGGCCTCATCGACGCCGCCGAAGAAGCGGGCTTTGGCTTGCGCGATCATCTGGAGCTCGCGGCGTTCCAGCGGGCGTTCACGCATCTGGAGGTCAGCCACGACCTCTGGCATGTCATCACCGGCTATGGCCGCGACCCGTTGGGGGAGCTGTGCAATCTCGTCTTCACGCGCCGACAGACCGGCAATCCCGGGCTTCGCCTGATCGTCTTCATGGGCCTTGCCGCGATCAAGCTCGAGCGCTGGTCGATGCCGGCGCTAAAGGCGGCGCGGCAGGCGGCCCGCATGGGCGACGGGGTGGATTTCCTTCTGCAGCATGACGTCGAGGCGCTGCTGAAGCGGCCGCTCGCCGAGGTGCGCGCCGAACTCGGCTTCATAGCGCCGACGATCTACAATGCCATTCCGCAGGCGGAAAAAGTCGCCGTCCTTCGCCCGAAAATCAAGGCGACCCAGACCGAGCGCGAACAGGGCAAGGGACTCGCGCAGGCGGCTTAATACCTCCTCGAGAAATCGCCCGCACCCGGCTTAATTCTCTGTCGTTTTGGGCTTTTCGGGTCTCCCTTTCCTGGAGCAGGCATTCTATTGGCTCGCTGATGACCGACCGTTGCCGCCTTTACCTGATTTCGCCGCCGCTGATCGGGGACGTGGCGCGCTTTGCGGGCGATCTTAAATCCGCGCTTTCCGGCGGCGATGTTGCGTGCTTCCAGCTGCGGCTGAAATCGCCGGCGGGCGACCCCGCGCGTGATGATGACGTCTTGCGCGTCGCCGCCGCTGTGCGGCCTGTTCTCGCCAAGGCGGGCGTTCATTTCCTGATCAATGACCGACCCGATCTTGCGCGGCGCGCCGGCGCCGACGGCGTTCATGTCGGCCAGCAGGATGCGCGCTGCGCCGAGGCGCGGGCGATCCTCGGCGCCGAGGCGACGATCGGCGTCACTTGCCATAATTCCTATGATCTCGCGATCGCGGCGGGCGAGGCGGGCGCCGACTATGTCGCCTTCGGCGCGTTCTTCCCGACACGGACGAAAGATGCGCCGGCGCGGGCGGAGATCTCGCTGATCGAGAACTGGGCGTTTGCGACCAACGTTCCCTGCGTCGCGATCGGCGGCATAGACGCCGAAAATTGCGGGCCGCTGGTGCGGGCCGGCGCGGACTTCATCGCCGTATCGTCAGCTGTCTGGACGTCGCCGGACGGCGCGGCGTTGGCGATCGCCCGTCTCGACGCCGCCATCGCCGCCGCGCTCAACGCCTAATTGCCCCTGAGCCTCGCCGCGCCAATACGGCACGAAAGCTGCTCCTTTCCGCCTGCACTCGCAGGAAAGGCGCATCTTCATGCGCTCAAAACGGCTGTTTCCTCTCGCTGGCGCGTTGGCGCTCCTTTCGGCCTGT
>JBGSSK010000265.1:0-6103 GCA_041737095.1 Parvularculaceae bacterium
TCCCACTTTCCCAACCGAGGCATACGGATACCGAACGGATGGAATGCAAGCCCGGAGGAGAAGTTCCGATCTGGAGCGACTCACTTCTGGGCAGCGCTCAACACCCTCGCCAAGATCTGAGGGCCGCCTGCGGCGCAAGCCATACACGGAGAGCCGGATGCTTGGAAACTTGCACGTCCGGTTCGGAGAGAGGGATGGAGAAACTTGCCTCCGTATGGGGGTAAAGCGCTTCATCCCTACTCTACTGTAGCGACTACAGGACCTATCTTCGCGCCATGATCCGGAAAATCAAAACACCGACGCGTGATGACGCCAATCGGACCGATACGCCGCTCGCCGGCGGCGGCGTCCTCGCTGGCGTCGCCGCGATGCTGAGCGCTTCCTGCTGCGTTTTGCCGGCCCTGCTCGTTCAGGCAGGCGTCAGTTCGGCGCTGGTCGGCCAACTCGGCGTTCTCGCGCCCTACCGATTGCAGTTCCTGATCCTCGCTGGCGTGCTGATTGCACTAGCGACGCTTGTCGCCGTCTGGGGCGGGCGAAAGCCGCGGTCGCACATATTGGCGATGCTGGCGCTCAGCGGCGGGCTGGTCGTCGGGGCCTATCTCCTGCCGCAGTTCGAATCTGAACTCCTCCGTGCGATAATTCGACAATGAATGCGCCCGGAAACCTCGAATCGACGATCGTCTGTCCGCGCTGCGGCTTCAGCGCGACCGAGACGATGCCCGTCGACGCCTGCCAGTATTTCTATGAATGCGCCGGATGCGGCGTCGTGCTCAGGCCGAAGCCTGGAGACTGTTGCGTCTTCTGCAGTTACGGCGATCGCAAGTGCCCGCCGAAACAGCTGGAATGCTGCTGAGCGCGCACCGCTATTCACCGCCCATCCGCTCGACAAGGTCGGCGAGCTTGGTTGACATCAGCGACAGCTTGCCGACGCTCATGCCGCCGCCGATATCAAGCTCCGCGACGAATTTTTCGAAGCGCTCGACCGCCGCGACGTTTTTTGTCCGCCAGTCTGCGAAGACGGGACCGAGCCATTTTTTTGCGGGGCCGGTCGGTTCGGTCTTAGTAAAGGCCGCGATCGTCCGCGTCAGCGCGCCCTGGCGCATCGACAATTCATCGGTGAGGCGGCGCACAGCGAGCTGGTCGAAATGCCCGTCAGGCATCGCGGCCCGGGCGGCGGCGCGCGCCGCTTCGATCTGGAAGCGGTGGCCGACCGCAAAGAACAATCCTCCGACCGATCCCGTCGACCATTTCGTGGCGCGCGACAGGTTGACGATGTCGAACGCGAATTCGAGGTCAGGCATCAGCGCCGCCTGCTCGGCGATCGCCGGCGGCGTGCCGCGGCCGCGCCAATAGGCGACGCGCGACGCCAGCGCTTGCGCAGCGAAGGGCGGCAGGATTTCCGGCAGCGCCTTTTTCAGCGCCTGGATCGGTTCCTTGTACTGATCGACAAGGCCGGTGACACCGCGCCTTGCGAGCGCGTTCGAGGCGTCGACATCGCTGACGATCTTGTTCACCTGCTCGGCGAGAAGGTCGACGCCGGCATTGTAGAGATCGGTCTGCAGCGCCGCCGGCGCCTTGTTGTCGAGGTTGTCGACGGCTGTGCCATAATGGCGCAATTCGAGAATCCTTCGCGCGGCCTCATAGCTGAGCGAAATATCGCAGACGCCGGCGCCGGAAACTTCCATAAGCTGATTGACGAAGGTCGCGCCGCAGGTGTCGACGATCTCGTTGGAGAGCCTTGTTGCGATGATCTCGCGCTTCAGGCGGTGGCCGGCGATCGCCTTGACGAAATTGTGCGTCGCTTCCGGGAAATAGAAATTGAGCTCGCGGGTCAGCGACGGATCGTCCGGCGCCTTCGACGCGAGCAATTCTTCATAAATATGCATCTTCGAATAGGCGAGAAGCACGGAAAGTTCCGGCCGCGTCAGGCCTTGCGCTTGCGTCTTGCGCGCCGCAAGGGAGCGATCGTCCGGCAACCCTTCGACCGCGCGGTCGAGCCGGCCGCCTGTTTCGAGCGCCGTCATGAAGCGACCATAGGCGTTGATGTCCTGCGCCGCCGTCACCTGCATCAGCGACAGCGCGCGCGTCTGGTCGTAATTGTGGGCGAGGACATGCTTTGCGACATCTTCTGTCATTTTCTTCAGCAGCGTGTTGCGCGCCGAGGCTTTCAGCTCGCCCGCCTCGATCGCCGCGGAGAGGAGGATCTTGATATTGACCTCGTGGTCGGAGCTGTCGACGCCGGCGGAATTGTCGATCGCGTCGGTGTTGAGCCGCCCGCCGGCGAGCGCGAAGGCGATGCGCCCGGCCTGCGTCAGGCCGAGATTGGCGCCTTCGCCGACGACTTTCATGCGCATGTCGGCCGAGGTGATGCGGATCGCGTCATTGGCGCGGTCGCCGACGCGCGCATCGTCCTCGTGCGGCGCCTTGAAGTAGGTGCCGATGCCGCCGAGCCAGAACAGCTCGACCGGCAGTTTCAGGATCGCGCGCATGATCGCCTGCGGCGTCGCGCTGTCGTCGCTGATCTCGAGGAGCGCTTTCATCGGCGCCGACAGCGGGATCGACTTGGCGCTGCGCGAGAAGACGCCGCCGCCTTTCGAGATGAGTTTTCTGTCGTAGTCGGCCCATGACGAGCGGGGAAGCTCGAACATCCGCTTGCGTTCGGCGAAGGAGGCCGCCGGATCGGGATCGGGGTCGATGAAGATATCGCGGTGATCAAAGGCGGCGACAAGGCGGATCTGTTCGGACAGCAACATGCCGTTGCCGAAAACGTCGCCTGACATGTCGCCGACGCCGGCGACGGTGAATGGCTCTTTCTGGATGTCCTTGCCGATCTCGCGGAAATGGCGCTTGACGGCTTCCCAGCCGCCGCGCGCAGTGATGCCCATCACCTTGTGATCGTATCCCGCCGATCCGCCGGAGGCGAAAGCGTCCCCGAGCCAGAAGCCGTACTCGGCGGAAATGCCATTGGCGGTGTCGGAGAATGTCGCCGTTCCCTTGTCGGCGGCGACAACGAGATAGGGATCGTCCTCGTCCCAGCGCACCACATTGGCGGGCGGCGTCGTCTTGCCGCCGACGATATTGTCGGTGATGTCGAGCAGGCTTGAGATGAACTCCTTGTAGGCGGCGCGTCCCTCTTCGAAGATCGCCGTGCGGTCGCCGCCGGCCGGCAATTGCTTCGGGTAAAAGCCGCCCTTCGATCCGGTCGGCACGATCACCGCGTTCTTGACGCGCTGCGCCTTGACGAGGCCGAGCACTTCCGTGCGGAAATCCTCGCGCCGGTCGGACCAGCGCAGGCCGCCGCGCGCCACCGCGCCGAAGCGCAGATGCACGCCGTCGACCTTCGGCCCGGACATGAAAATCTCGCGATAAGGCCGCGGCTCCGGCAGGTCATCGATCCCGGCGCTGACGATCTTGAAGGAGATATAGGGCTTGAAGCCGCCGCTTTCGGCGCGCTGATAATAATTGGTGCGCACCGTTGACAGAATGAGATTGAGATAGCGACGGATGATCCGGTCCTCATCGAGGCTCGCGACATGCTCGAGCAGCGCCTTGACGGCGCTGACCGCGTCGTCGAGCGCCTTGGCGCGGCTGGCGATCTTCGAAGGCCCCGCCGGATCGAACCGCGCATGGAACGCCGCGATCAGCGCTCGCGCGATGTCCGGGTGCTTGCCGAGCGTTTCCTCGACATAGCTGAGCGAGAACGGCATCCCCGCCTGCAGCAGGTATTTCGCCGCGGCGCGCAGATACCAGGCCTCGCGCCAGTCGAGCCCCGCCGAGACGACGAGCGCATTGAATCCGTCATCCTCGGTGCGGCCTGCAAGAACGGCGGCGAAGGCGTCTTCGAGTTTCCTGCGGATCGCGGCGACATCGATCGGCCGACCGAGCGTGTCTTCGGTCTTGAAATCATGCAGCCAGAACGACGCGTCCTCCTCGCCCGGCCGGATCGCGAAACCGTACTCGCGAATGACGTTGAGGCCGAGATGCTCGATCGGCGGGATCAGTTCGGAAAGGTGCAGCGCTTTATTGCGGCAATAGAGCTTGATGTTTACGATTGACGGCTGGTCCTCATCGCGGCGGAAGGCGCGGAGCGCCAGCGGCGTCTCCCCCATGCTTTCGATGACGGCGATATCGTCCAGCGCCTCGACCGCCGAGATGCGGTCGCGATAGGCGCCGTCGAACGCGTATTCCCATCTCTTGAAAAGGCCGATCGGCGTCGCCCCTTCATGCGCGCCGCGCAGCGCGTCAAGGAGCCCGTCCGACCAGTTGCGCGTGAGCGCCCGGATGCGTCGGGTAAGTTCCGCAATGCCGGGACCTTCAGGTCCGCCGGGTTTGACGCCGATGATGTAATGGACGCGGACGAGCGAGGCTTCGCCGAAATGCGGATTGAACGCGGCGACATATCCGTCAAGGGCTTTGGCGAGCGTCTCGCCGATCGCCTCGCGCACCGACGACGAAAATCGGTCGCGCGGCACGAAGACCAGCGCCGACACGAAGCGGTCGAAACGGTCGCGCCGCAGGAAGAGCTTGGTGCGCGGGCGCTTGTAGAGGCGCAGGATGCCGAGCGCTGTCTCTCGCAGCGTCCCGATATCGCTCTGGAACATTTCATCGCGCGGGAATGTCTCGAGAATATGGACGAGCGCCTTGGCGTTGTGACCGCCGGCGCGGAAACCCGCCAGTTCAACCGCCTTTTTTTCCTTGATGCGAAGAATCGGAATGTCCGAGGCCGGACGATTATACATATCGGAAGTCAACAGGCCTACGAAGCGTTCCTCGCCCGTCACCTCGCCCCGATCCCCATAAGTCTTGACGCCGATGTAATCCATGTGGACGCGGCGATGGACAGTCGAGCGGGCGTTCGCCTTGGTGATGATCAAGGGCTCGTTCGACGCCATGAAGGCGGCGACCGACGGCGACAATTCGCCTTCGTCGGAGTAAGTGGTTTTCAGGACGCGCCGGTCCGTGCCCTTGAGGATGCCGAGATCGGCGTCATCGCGGCGCACGAATGACCGCGTCTTTCCCTTCGCCGTGAATTCATAGCTGCGCACGCCGAGAAACGTGAACTTCGATTCCCAGAGTTTTTTCAGGAACTCGACGGATTCGGCGAGCGTCTCCTTGTCGACGCCCTTCGGCTTTGCGCGCTCAAGCTGCTCATAGGCGGCCTTCATCCGGGCGCGCATCTTCTCGAAATCGGTGACGGCGGTCGCGACATCGGAGAGGACCATGCGGATATCGGCCTCAAGAAGCGCGATTTCGCCTTCCTCGACCGGCGGATCCATCTCGGCGTGGATCATCGATTCGGCGATCGTCCTGCCGCCCTCGTCGATAATGCGTTCGCCCTTCGCGTCGCGGCTGACCGTGACGACGGCGTTGACAAAAAAGGAGACCGGCTTGCCGGCTTCGGCGAGCGCCGAAGTGACGCTGTCGACGATGAACGGCATGTCGTCAGTGGCGATTTCAAGAACGAGGCGCGTGTCGCGCCAGTCGGCGCCCTTGTGAAGACGAAAGCTTATCGACGGCGATTTGCGTTTGCGTTTGGCGGTCGCCTTCCAGGCGCCGATCGCGCGCTCTAGAAGGCTTGCCGGTTCGTCCCAATAACGGTCCTCGCCGGTTGCAAACCGCACCAGCTGTTCGACGTAGCTTTCAAAGGCGGGCGCGAGCGCGCCGCCCTTGATCTTCGGAGTTTCCTTGTGCGCGCGGGCGAGATCGAGAACCCGTTTCAGCGTTTTCGCATCCGACGCCGAATGAAAGCGTTCCGTCATGCCGTCTCCTCCCGGGATGGGCGCGCTTGACACGCGTCCCGTCATTATCGCCGACCGGAAAACGCCGCCGGCGCCGCCGATCATTGCGCCGGGTCATAGCGTAACGCGGCGCTCGAAGTCTAACGGAATGAGGGGTTCCGCCGAGCGCCGATCGAGCGACGCCGGAAAAAGCATAATCAGGAAATTGCGCGCGCATTCGAAGCCGTTTCGGATACCGCGCCCGTGCTTCGCAGATTGAAAATGCTCAGCCGGCGGCGGCGAGATCGGCGGCGCCCGCCTGCGGCTTCGCCGCCGGCCGTTTGATACCGCGCCGCACAACGCCCGATCGCGGGAACCGCGCCGCC
>JBGSSK010000270.1:0-1781 GCA_041737095.1 Parvularculaceae bacterium
GCGATCGCCAGGTGCTGTCATTCGGCGGCGCGACTTTTGAGCCCGGGCGCGGCGAACTGCGCCGCAATGGCGAACTGATCAAACTGACTGCAGGCGAACTCGCGCTCCTCCGCGTTCTCGCCGCCAAGCCCGGCGAGGCGATCGCCCGCCTCGCGCTCGCCGAGCTGACATCGACCCCGATGGAGCGATCGATCGACGTACAGATCACCCGCATCCGCAAGAAGATCGAGGATGATCCCAGAACGCCGATCTATCTCCAGACCGTGCGCGGCGTCGGCTACATGCTGATCCCGGATTGAGCATGCTGAAGCGCTTCCTGCCGAAAAGCCTTTACGGACGGGTGGCGCTGATCGTCATCCTGCCGATTTTCCTGATGCAGTCGGTGATCACCTATGTCTTTTTCGATCGCCACTGGGACACGGTGACCGCGAACCAGTCGGCGAATGTCGCGGGCCAGATTTCGATGATCACGCGGCTTTTCGAGGAAGCGCCAACCAGGGAAGAGCGCGACCGCGTCCAGCATCTCGCGGTGGAGGAGCTTGGAATCTCGACGCGGTTCGAGCCTGGCAGGACGATCCCCGAACGCAACAAGCTGTCGCCGTTCAACCTCTATAACGCGACGCTCGACCGGCAACTCGGCGAGGTGCTCGGTCGCGATTTCTGGTTCGACACCAAGAGCTGGCCGGCCTATGTCGAAATTCGCGTTCAAACCGACGAAGGCGCGCTCGTATTCCTGCCGTTCCGCGACCGGGTCTTTGCAACGACCGGACCGGTGTTCGTCTTCTGGCTGATCGGCACGTCGCTGCTGCTCGGAACGATCGCCATCGTTTTCCTGCGCAATCAGGTGCGCTCGATCCTGCGGCTGGCCACCGCAGCGGAGGCGTTCGGGCGCGGCCGCGACATGCCGGGTTTTCGGCCCTCTGGCGCGACCGAAGTGCGGCGCGCCGGCCGGGCCTTCATCGCGATGCGAGAACGCATCAAGCGCCATCTCGACCAGCGCACGACCATGCTCGCCGGCGTCAGCCATGATCTGCGCACGCCGCTGACGCGCATGAAACTCGCGCTCGCCATGCTCCCCGACAACGCCGACGCGCAGGAATTGAAGCGCGATGTCGCCGAGATGGAAAAGATGGTCGGTTCCTATCTCGAATTCGCCTCCGATATTTCGTCGGCGGGCGAGCCCGAGACCTTCGACATCGCCGCGCTGGTGCGGGAGGTCGCGGTAGACGCCGCCGCAGGATCGCGCCTGTCGGTCGACGACACGGCGGCGATCAATTTCGAAGGACGGCGCGCCGCCCTGAAGCGGGCAATCGCCAATCTCGTCGGCAACGGCCTCAAATACGCCGACAAGGTCGCGATCGGCGTCGCGCGTCGCGGTCCGTATGTCGAGGTTGCGATCGACGACGACGGACCGGGCGTTCCGGAAGAAAAGCGCCGGCAGGTTTTCAAGCCCTTCTACCGGATGGATGAAGCAAGGAGCCGTCAGGAAGGCGTCGGGCTCGGCCTGACCATCGTCCGCGAGGTCGCGCGGAGCCATGGCGGCGACGTCGAGCTGTCAGACTCGCCGATGGGCGGGCTGCGCGTCGTGCTGAAATTGCCGAATTAGGTCAGCCGCTGAGTTCAGAGGCGCGCTTGCGGGCGGCGGCGACCGCCCTTTTCATCAGTGCACGGATCGCCTTGTCGTCGCCGTCAAGGATTTTGAGCGCGGCTTCGGTGGTGCCGCCGGGCGAGGTCACGGCGCGCCGCAACTCACCGAGCGTTCGCGCGTCGCTGGCGGCGTA
>JBGSSK010000312.1:0-3746 GCA_041737095.1 Parvularculaceae bacterium
GCGGCAGGCCGAGGCCGAGGCCTTCGCGCGATCGGCGAAGGGACAGATCCGCCTGGCTGAAGGGCTGCGTAATCGTCGCCAGTCGGTCGCGGTCGATGCCCGGCCCGTCGTCGCGGACAAGGAAACCGAGATCCCCCGCCGGGGTGAGCGCGGCCCCGACGGTGATGCTGACGCCGGCCGGCGAGAATTTGACGGCGTTTTCGATGAGCTTGCTGATCGAACGCGCCACCAGAACCAGGTCGCAGCAGATTTCGGCGTTCCCGTCCTTGACGAGCTTCTTGAGTTTCGCCTGCGCCCCGGCGAGCGTTTTCTCCAGCGGGGACAGCGCCATCCCGATCAGCTCATCGACCGAGCAATCGACCTCGTTCAGCGCGATCGGACCCGATCTAGCGTCCGACGCCAGCAGCATGTCCGAGACGGAATTCAGCAGCCTTTTACCGCCCTCAACGACATAATCCGCGTATTCCTTGTGTAAATGATCATTCTCGCGATCGAATTGTTCCGCCAGTATCTGACCGAAACCGATAATCGCATTGAGGGGGGTTCTCAGCTCGTGGCTCATCACCGAAAGCAGGCTGTCCTTGAAACGCGATCCGGCTTCCGCTTCGTCGCGGGCGATTCGCAGATCGCGCTGATCGGCGCTCGCCTTCAGGACGAACCGCACCGCCTGCGTGAATAACGTCCAGTTGATCGGCTTGGCGAGGAACGATGTGGCGCCCGCGGCGAACGCCTCTTCGACGGCGTCCGGGCGTTCGCTGCCGGTGACGACGATCACCGGCGTTGACGCCAGACGCGCGTCGGCGCGGATCGCCCGCGTCAGGTCAAATCCGCTGAGCCTTGGCATATCGACGTCGGAAATGACGAGATCGAAGACGCAAGCATTCAGGCTCTCGAGCCCGGCGGCGCCGTCATCGGCCGTCAAGACCTGATAGCCGGCCTCAACGAGGTTGGCATGCGCCAGCTCGCGCATGATCGGATCGTCGTCGACTATCAGTACGCGCGGCGCGTCCGACACTTGGCGGTCCCCCTCGATCAGCTCTCGCGCCCCAGCACGGACGCCAGTCCTTAGGAAGAATTCGATCAATATTCCGAATATTGAGTTAATAATTCCGGCGCCGGATGCGCCGCAAGCAAATTGCAATCAATTTCCCGCAGAAGTGATCGCCCGTCCTGGAGTCCTCGCCGTCTTGGTGGATCGCCGCACCTCGCTCAGGAATCAGTTAACCGCGCTCATTGTGATCGCGGTGATCGGGGCCGTGACGCTGTCGACGGGATCCTTCGTCTGGAGGAACGTCAGCCAGTATGGAACCGACCGCGCGCGGGCGCTCGAAGCGAATGCAGTGGTCTTTGCAGCGACCATCTCGGCGCCGGTCGCGGCGCATGACCGTCGCGCGACTCTTGAGGCGCTGCGCGCGATCAGTGACATGCCCAATCTGCACTATGCAAGGGTGACGGCGGCCGACGGATCGGCCTTTGTCGAACTCGGCAATGCGATTGCGCTTTCGGCGTCCCCTGATGCGTCGTCAAAACCTTCCGGCCTCGCCGAACAGCTAAGGTTAAAGACCATCTCGGTCGAAGCCCCGATCGTTCACGGCGGCGCGAAGGTCGGCATGCTGTATCTCAACTCCGACACCTCCGACCTCGGACGCCAGATTTGGAGCATCATCTGGGATGCAGTTTCGGCCGCCGCATTTTCTGCAGCTGTCGGCCTGCTGCTGGCGCTGCGCATGCAGCGCAGCGTGACGCGACCGATCATCGATCTGGCGCGGATCATGCGCGATGTGCGCGAGCGCGATGATTTTGGCGTGCGCGCGACCCGGGCGAGCGCCAACGAGGCCGGCGATCTTGTCGACGCCTTCAACGACATGCTTGACAAGATACAGGATCGCGACGCGCGTCTGCTGGCGCAACAGCAGAACCTGCAGAAAATCGTCACGATGCGGACGCAAGAGCTGAAGATCGCCAAGGAGGCGGCGGAGGCGGCGAACAGCGCAAAGTCCGAGTTCCTCGCCGCCATGAGTCATGAAATCCGCACGCCGATGAACGGCATGCTGGTAATGGCCGAACTTATCAACAACGCCGATCTTGCACCGCGCCAGAAGCGTTATGCGGAAGTGATCGTTCGCTCCGGCCAGAGCCTTCTCGCGATCATCAACGACATTCTCGATTTCTCGAAGATCGAAGCCGGAAAACTCGACCTCGAGAAGATTGCGGTGCGCCCCGCCGATGTCATCTCCGACGTCATCAGCCTGTTCTGGGAGCGCGCCGCGAAGTCCGGGCTTGACCTTGCGACCTATGTCGGGCCCGGCGTCCCCGAAACGATTGAGGGCGATCCCGTTCGCATCAATCAGGTGCTCTCCAATCTTGTCAACAATGCTCTGAAGTTCACCGACCGCGGCAGCGTCGTCGTCACGGCGCGCCGGGTCGAGAAGGAGGCCGGCGCCTGCGTGATTGAGTTTTCCGTCGCTGACACCGGGGTTGGAATTTCCGAAGAAAAGCAGGCGAAAATCTTCGACGCCTTTTCGCAGGCCGACCAGTCGACGACACGCAAATATGGCGGCACCGGGCTTGGCCTTGCGATCTGTCGCCGGCTCGTCGCAGCGATGGGCGGCGAGATCAGCGTTACGAGCAAGGAAGGGAAGGGGTCGCGATTCTTCTTTACGGTGCCGACAAGGGAACTCGAGCCGGCGCGTACGCTCATCGAGTCGCGAAGCGATCTGCGCGCGGTTGTCGCCGTCAGCGGCAGCGCGACGCCCTTGATGATTTTGAAATATCTTGAAGAAGCCGGAATCGCGGTTCAGCTTGTTTCGAGCGACAATCCGCTCGAATCGCACATTTCCTACGCCAACATCATTTTCGCGACGCCGGATTATCTCGGCGCGCTCAACACGATCCTGTCGGGCGACCCGCAGAACTGGGTGCCGGCGCGCATCTGCATCGGCGAGCTTGGCGACGATACGGCTGATCGCCTGTTGACCGAGGGCATCGCCGAGGATCTCCTCATTCGGCCATTCAGCCGCCGCGATGTTTTCGATCAGATCGACCGGATCGTCGAGGGAAGACTGCGCGGCCGCGATGCGCTGAAGACCGTCAAGCAGGTGCGAACGGAGATCCCGTCATTCAACGGCGCGCGGATTCTCGCCGCCGACGACAGCGCGGTGAACCGCGAAGTCGTGCGGGAGGCGCTGGTTCGCCTCGGCGCCGAACCGACGCTGGTCGAGGATGGCGCGCAGGCTGTTTCCGCCATGGAAAAAAATGCCTTCGACCTGGTGCTGATGGACTGCTCGATGCCGGTCATGGACGGCTACGAAGCGACGCGCCGCATCCGCAGGCTCGAAGCGGGCGGCCGGAAGCGCACCCCGATAATCGCGCTGACCGCCCACGTCGAAGGCGCCGATGAAAAATGGCGCGCGGTCGGCATGGACGATTATGTGACGAAGCCGTTCACGCTGCTTCAACTTGCCGCCGCCCTCGCCGGCCATTTGAAGGCCTCTGCGGCCGGCGCCGCGCCTATCCAGTCTGCGATCGCTGTTCCGGCCGATGTCGCCGCGACGGCCGCGCGCGTTGAGCGCGACGCGCCGACAACCGATTATTTTGATCCGCGCACTCTTAAGGAACTGGCGGCGATGCAATCGGGTTCAGGCGATCTCGTCGCCCGCACGCTCGGCCTTTTCAAGACGCACTCGCGCGAGTCGATGTTGCGACTTGCGCGCGCCGTCCGCGCCCGCGACGCGAAGGAAATCGCC
>JBGSSK010000353.1:0-3940 GCA_041737095.1 Parvularculaceae bacterium
GGCCGCGGCCGGATTCTGGGACTGGTCGGCGGCGATTTACGAGCGGCCCGGCGTCGCCGCGTTGCTGTTGAGGCTTCAGGACGAGCACGGGCTCAACGTCAATCTCCTGTTGTGGACGCTGTGGTGCGGCGAACGCTTTCAGGCGGTCGAAGACCTGGCGGTCCGAAAGGCCGCTGATCTAGCGCGCCAGTGGACGGCCGCCGTCACCGCGCCCCTGCGCGGGGTCCGTCGCACTTTGAAGGCGCCGCCGCGCGAGATCGCGGGTGACGGCGCGACCGCCTTACGCGATCAGGTGAAGCACGCGGAACTCGCGGCCGAAAAGCTCGAACAGGAAATGCTGGAAGCGCTCGCCGCTGCTTGCCTGAAGCCGGCCGAAAGCGCCGCCGACGCCGCATCGCGCGCCCGGCGCGGCCTCGCCGCCTATATAAGGCAGACAGACGCGTCGCGTCGCGCGAGCTTTTCCGTATCATTGCTTGAGGAATTGATCGCGCTTACTTTTCCTCCGTCCGACGAGGACGAACAACAAATGGATGGCTGAGCGCATGGCTGCCGGAAACGACAAGGGCGATGGCCGCGATAATGGCGCAGAAAAGCCGCCGGAATCGCTGATCGACGCGTCGCGTTTTTTTCCGGCGCAGGAAAGCCGCTTTAACGGCGCCAATGAAGACGCGTTGCAGGTCCGCCTTTCGCTCCTCCTTCAGGAACATAATGATCTCGACGCGGCGATCGTCGCGCTCGCAGGCGCGCCAAGCCATGACAGCCTCAGCCTTGCGAGGCTCAAAAAGAAGAAACTGCAGTTGAAGGATATGATTCAGAAACTGCGTGACCAACTGACGCCCGATATCATCGCCTGACGCCCTCGGCCGGCGCGTAAACCTCAGCGCCGCTTTTTCTGCTCGTACATGATCTTGTCGGCGGCGATAAGCGCCGCTTCCGCCGTCACGCCCTTTACGATCTCGACCACGCCGCAAGTGATGCTGACGGCGATCCCTTCGGGAGAAGGCGTTGCGCAGACTTTTTCGGCGAGCGCTGCCGCCTTCTGCGCCGCGACATCCTTGCCGGCGTTGGTCAAGATCAGCGCGAATTCGTCGCCGCCGAGGCGCGCGAACACATCGGTCTGGCGAATATTGTCGGATATGACGGCGACGACATGCTTCAGCGCCGCGTCGCCCGCGGCGTGCCCCCGCCCGTCATTGATTTTTTTCAAATCATCGAGGTCGACGAATACAAGGCTCGCCGGCTGGCCGTAGCGGTCAACCATAGCGAGCGAGCGATTGAGTTCAGCGACGAAAGCGCGACGGTTCAATATGCCGAGCAGCGGATCGGCGCTCGCCAACGTTTCAAGCTCGACCATTTTCTGGCGCGCCTGCGACAGTTCATGACGGAGGTCGGCGACTTCCTGCATCAGACTGGAAAGAGCAGCGCGGACCCTCGGCGTCAGCTCACCATCCGGGATGCCGGCGATTGACACGGCGTCAACCGCGCGTGCGGCTTCGACGCCTTCGGCCGCGGCTGACGAAGCGACCCCTTCGGCGCGGCGCGGCGAATCGGGTCGCCCTGGCCCGGTGACTTTCATTCTGCAGCTCCTCTGACGGCGACAGTTTCGGCGGATTTGACCGCTCGTGGCAATCCGCGCAGCGAATCATCCTCGCGGGTTTGTGTTTTCGGCTCGCCGTACCCAGCGGTCTCTCCGCCGCAGAACAGATTGCTTCGCCTGCAAATTCTGAAAATGTTCGGAATGCGGCTTCGCCCGATGCGTCCCCTTCTCAGTCCATCGACAAGAGCCGCATGAAGCGAGAGAGATGCGGACCGATGCGCCCCCGTCTGAATGGTTTGCACCTCTCTCGCTTGCCTTTGCCAACATCGCCCGGATTGTTGTAAGTCGCCTTTCTTGAAAGGGTGAGGAAACTTGGCAGCCGTCAGAAAGCCCCGCGCCGTCGCCGCAAACCGGCGCCCGCCGAAATCGCAGCCGCTTGTCGGTGTCATCATGGGATCGCGATCGGACTGGCCGACCATGGAGCGCGCCGCCGAAATGCTCGCCCGCCTCGGCGTCGCCTTCGAGACCAAGGTCGTTTCAGCCCACCGGACGCCTGCCCGGCTCTATGAATATGCGACAAACGCGCAATCACGCGGCGTTAAAGTAATCATCGCCGGCGCAGGCGGCGCCGCTCACCTCCCCGGGATGGCGGCGTCGATGACAATGCTGCCGGTGATCGGCGTGCCGGTGCAATCAAAAGCGCTCTCCGGTCTCGACAGCCTGCTCTCGATAGTCCAGATGCCGGCCGGTGTGCCGGTCGCGACCGTGGCGATCGGCGACGCCGGAGCCGCCAACGCCGGACTTCTCGCCGTCTCCATCCTGGCGCTTTCGGACGAAAAGCTTGCAAAGGAGCTCGCCGACTGGCGCGCCAGGGAAACCGCTGCTGTGCCGCTGACGGTTGCTGATTAGGCCATGCTGATCGAACCGAATGGCGTCATCGGGATTCTGGGCGGCGGACAATTGGGGCGAATGCTGGCGCTGGCGGCGGCGCGCCTCGGCCTGCGCACGCACATCTACACGCCCGAGGAAAATTCTCCCGCCGCCGACGTCGCGCACGCCGTGACCATCGGCCATTTTGAGGACGCCGAAAGACTCAAGACCTTCGGCGAAGTCGTCAATGTCGTCACCTATGAATTCGAAAACGTCCCGGCTGAAACCGTCGACATCCTGTCGGGTCTGCGCATTCCCGTCGCCCCCGGCGGTCGGGCGCTAGCCGTTGCGCAGGACCGTCTCCTCGAAAAGCAGTTCGTCAATTCGCTGGGCGCCCGAACGGCCCCATTCTTCGCCGTCGACGATATCGCGTCGCTCGAAGCGGGCCTGAAAACAGTCGGCCGGCCGGCGATCCTGAAGACGCGCCGGCTCGGCTATGACGGAAAGGGACAGACGACGATCGGCGTTGCGACGGGCGACCTCGCCGCGACGTGGGACGAAGCGACGAAAAAGGCGTGGGAGGAAATCGGCGCGCGTCCGTCAATCCTCGAAGGCTTCATCGATTTCGCAATGGAAATATCCGTTATCGGCGCCCGCGGCCGCGACGGTGCGATCCGCAGCTTCGATGCGCCGCGAAATATCCACAGGGGCGGCATTCTGCGCCAGTCCATCGTTCCCTCGGCGGCGCCCGCTGAAGCGATCAGGGAAGCCGTCGCGGTCACCGCGAAAATGCTTGCGGAGCTCGACTATGTCGGCGTCATCGGTGTTGAGTTTTTCGTCGAGAAATCTGGCGGCGTCATCGTTAACGAATTTGCGCCGCGGGTTCACAATTCAGGCCACTGGACGAGCGACGCCTGCGCCATTTCGCAATTCGAGCAGCACATCCGCGCCGTCGCCGGCTGGCCGCTCGGCGATCCGGCGCGCCATTCCGACTGCGTGATGGACAATCTGATCGGCGATGAAGCAGAGCGATGGCGCGAGCTGGCGCGCGAAAAGAATGCCTGCATTCACCTCTACGGCAAGCGCGAAGTCATGCCCGGCCGGAAGATGGGGCATGTGACGCGGGTTGGTCGCTAACGCCCCCCTCTCGCAAGCGGGAGTGGAGAAAACGAGCACGCCACTTCAACGTCCCTCCGGATACCGCGACTTCGCGAGCCAGCCGAACATGCCCTTCGGGTCAAAGCCGCTATCGCGCACCTTCGCTTTCAGTTTTTCAAACTGCATTACGTTTTCGATCCGTGCACGAAGGAATAATTTCGTCGCCGCTTCATCGGCGCTGTTGTCGGCGAACCAGCGCGCCAGCGTCGATGACAGGACGCCCGACAGGATCGCGCGCTTCGAATAGAAATTGAAATCCGTCGATTTGTCATCGAGCGCGCGCCAGATCGCGTCGGCGGCGTTCCAGACGAGGCGGGCGCCGAGCGGCGCTTGGAGAGGAAGTGCGAGAAAGGCGGCGGCGCGGCGGGCGGCCTC
>JBGSSK010000006.1:0-15275 GCA_041737095.1 Parvularculaceae bacterium
TCAACTCGCCGCCGCCAGGCGTGCCGGCGCTCGATCCGATGAGCGCGCTGACGCCGGCGGCCGACACCTTCACCGGCGCCGTCGCCAGCCTTATCGAGCAAACGCGCACGCGAATCGATCGGCAGATGGCGATCGCGAGAGCGCGCAGCCAGGCCAAGCCCCAACTCTTCGAGACCGCCTACGCCGCGATCGACATTTTCCAGATGCATCTCACACGACTACGCGCGGAGACCGCGCCGCCTGACATCCATTTGACGCCCGACATGCGCGACGCGTTGCCGAACGCCTTCGACCGCGCCGATGAATTCATCGAGACCGGGCGCATCGCGCTGCTCGCCAAGCGCGAAGAAATCGAAGCGCTGCTGGAAAGCTGACCGGCCCTCGGGGGACTGAATGAGATTTGTCGGCTGCCTGTTCGTGATCGCCTTCATCGTCAGCCCGGCGAGCGCCCGACCCTTTTCGATCGACGACGCGATGGCGATCAGGATCGCCTCCACGCCGCGCATCAGTCCGGACGGCGCGCAAATCGCCTTCGTCGTGGAACGCAATGACATCGAGAGCGACAAGAAAGTCACAGAAATCCATGTCGCTTCACGGGACGGAACAGAAATCCGCCGTATGACTTCCGGCGCCTATTCGGCAAGCGATCCGCAATGGCGTCCGGATCGCGGCTTTCTTTCCTTCATCGCAACGCGCGACGATCTTGACGAGCATGCGACCGCGCAGGTTTACACGCTCGATCCGAAGGGCGGCGAGCCGGCGCCCTACACCGCCGTACCGCAGGGCGTCGAGGGACATCAGTGGTCGCCGGACGGGCGCCGGCTTCTCCTCATCATCCGCGACGAAACGGACGCCGCCCGCGAAGCGCGGTTTGCGCGCGCCAGCGGCGCGAAGGAAAAGGCGCGGCCGCTTGTTATCGACCGACTGCAATTCAAGGCGGACGGCGTCGGTTATCTCGATCGCTCGCGCGCGCACTTGTATGTTCTTGACGACCGCCTCGGCGAGCCGCGGCAGATCACCTTCGGCGATTTCGAGGACTCTGAACCAAGCTGGCGCCCGGACGGCGCTGAAATCGCATTCGTCAGCAACCGGACGAAAGAGCCGGACGCCAATGACAACACCGATCTCTGGCTTGTCTCCGCCAATCCCGCCGCGAAGCGACGCGCCCTGCGGCGCCTGACGACAAATGAGGGTCCTGACCGAGCGCCGGCATGGAGCCCCGACGGAAAACGTGTCGCTTATGTATCGTCCGTCGAGCCGCAGCTGATCTGGTATGCGACCAGCCACCTCGCGCTCGTTGACGCGAATGGCGGCGAGGCGAGGCTGATCACACCGACGCTCGATCGCAATATCGACGCGCCGCGCTTTTCGCCGGACGGCGATAAAGTGATCGCGACGATCGAAGACAATGCCGAGCAGAAGCTCGCCGCGATCGATCCCGTGACCGGCGCCGCAGAATCGCTGATCGCTGGCGCCGACACCGTCTTCGAATTCGACCTGCATCCTTCGGGGCTGATCGCCGCTCCAGTCAGCCGGCCCGACCTGCCGTCAGAAATTTTCCTGTTCGACGCCGGCGCCCTGACGCAGGTGACGCGCCTCAACGAGGAGGCGCTCGCCGGCGTCGAATTCACGGCGGCCGAGAATGTCGTCTTCAAGAGCGCTGACGGGACGGAGGTTCAAGGCTTCATTTATCCGGCGTGGGGCAAGCGAAAAAAGGCGCCGGGATTCCTGTTCATCCATGGCGGGCCCAACGGCCAGTATGATCATTCATTCGATCCGGCTGCGCAGCTTTTCGCCGCGAATGGATACGCCGTCATCATGCCGAATCCGCGCGGATCAAGCGGCTGGGGACAGGCGTTCTCGGCGGCGATCTTCGCCGACTGGGGGAACAAGGATTACGAGGACGTCATGGCGGCCGTCGATGACGCCGTCGCGCGCGGCTTCGCCGACGAAAAACGTCTTGTCGTAGGCGGCTGGTCTTATGGGGGCATACTGACGAACTATGTGATTACGAAGACGCAGCGTTTCCGTGCCGCCTATTCCGGCGCCGGGTCTTCTCTCTATCCGGGAAATTACGGGCACGACATCTATCAGCGCGCCTGGGAAATTGAACTGGGACTTCCCTGGGAAGCGCACGAGACCTGGAACGGGCTCTCGCCGTTTTACGATATCGCCAGGGTAACGACGCCGACGCTCGTCATTGGCGGCGCGGAAGACTGGAATATCCCGATTTTGAATTCCGAGCAATTATATCAGGCGCTAAAGCGCCTCGGCGTTGACACAAGCCTTGTCGTTTACCCGGACGAGGATCATTCGATCGACCGTCCGGGTTTCGTTCGTGATCGCTATCAGCGTTATCTCGACTGGTTTGCGCGGCATCTTCGGTAGAGCGTCACCAGCCGCATTGGCGGCCGGCGTTCTCCGTCTCGAGATAGTCCATCAGCGGCTTGAAATAGGCGACGATCGCCGAGCCGTCCATCTGGCGCGTTCCGGTAAAGGCTTCGAGCGCATCCGGCCATGGCTTCGACGCCCCCGTTTCCAACATCGCATTGAATTTCTCGCCGACCTCTTTTGATCCGTAAAAGGAACACCGGTGCAAGGGGCCGGTCCAGCCGATCTGGTCGCAAGCCGCCTTGTAGAACTGGAATTGAAGGATGCGCGCGAGGAAATAGCGCGTATAGGGAACGCTGTTCGGCACATGGTATTTCGCGCCGGCGTCGAAGCCGCCGGGCGGTCGCGCCGATGGCGGCCGGATCCCCTGATATTGCGTCCGGAGCGCCCACCAGCCATCATTATAGGCGTCGGGCGCAATGTCGCCGGCGAAGATTTTCCAGCGATATTTGTCGACGATCAGGCCGAAGGGCAGGAATGCGATCTTGTCGAGCGCCTGGCGCATCAACAGCGAAAGATCTTCCGACGCCGGCGGAACGGCGCCAATCAACCCGATCTGCTTCAGATATTCTGGCGTGATCGACAGCGCGACCATGTCGCCGATCGCCTCATGAAATCCGTCATTGGCGCCATTCTGGAAAAGCACCGGCTGATCCTTGTAGGCGCGCTGATAGAAATTGTGGCCGAGTTCATGATGGATCGTCGTGAAATCCTCGGCGCCGACCGTCGTGCACATCTTGATGCGCAGATCGTCCTTGAGATCGATGTCCCAGGCGGAAGCGTGACAGACGACTTCGCGGTCGCGCGGCTTGGTGATCTGCGAGCGCTCCCAGAAAGTCTCGGGAAGCGGTTCAAAACCGAGCGAGGTGAAGAACCCCTCCCCCGTCTTCACCATCCTGACCGGATCGTAGCCCTTGGCGACCAGCAGCTTGTCGAGATCGATCGTTTGCCCCGCTGCGCCGACCGAGACGATGTCGCCGATCGAGCCCCATTCCTGCGCCCACATATTGCCGAGGAGGTCGGCGCGGATCGGTTGATCCATCGGCACGGCCGCGTCGCCGTATTTTTCATTGAGCTCGGCGCGCACGAAACAGTGCAGCTGGTCATAAAGCGGCTTCACCTGGCCCCACAGCCGGTCGGTCTCCGCTTCAAACTCGTCAGGCGTCATGTCGTAGCCGGAGCGCCAGAGAGCGCCGAGATCCTTGTAGCCGAGCTCGGCGGCGCCCTCATTCGCGATCTCGACCATCCGCGCATAATCGTCCTTCATGACGACGGCGTAGTCGTTCCATTTCGTCCAGACTTCCGCGAGCTGGTCCGGATTGCGCAGTTGGCGCATCAGCAATTCGGTTTCGTTCTGCCTGACCTTGGCGCCAGAAGGATCGCCGTCGGGCCCGCGGATTGCTGTGAGCGCAGCTTTGTACATCGCATCGTCGAGGCTGATCGATCCGGTCGAATAGGTCGAGCCGAGCCGCGTCGTGATCTCGGCGAGCTCCTTCGCAGCGCCGTCCTTCGTCGGGGCCGGCAGGACAATGCCGAGCTTCATGAAGTCGAGCTTGCGGCGGAGTTCCGGCGAGACGTCGACGCCGTCGAACTTCGCCGCTTCATTGGCGAAATCGACTGACATCTCGGTCAGCTCCGCAGCGCTCTTTGCGGCGAGCCAGTCAGTGTCGAAATTGATGTAGGTCGCGTTCACCCACTGGATGCGGCCCGCCTCCTCGAAGGCGTCGCGGTAGGTCGCCTCGACCTTGTCGACAAAGGCGGCGGCGTCTTCCGCCGTCGCTGCGCCGCCATCCGCGCCATTTGCCGCCGGTTCTTCCGCCTGCCTGCCGGATTTTCCGCAGCCGGCGCTCAGCGCAATGATCGAAACGGCGCCCATGGCCGCCGCAAGGCGGCGGAAGTTTTTCTTGGTCATAACACCCCGGATTTGCTGATCGCGATCAGGCAGCGTAGCGGCATAATCCGGCGGGCGCAAAACCTCCCGGCCTTCAGATTTTTTCGGAAAGCCTTATTGCGATGCGGCATCCGCCCTGTATCACCGCCTTCAACAGTTGATAGCCCGGCGCTTCTTCAGCGCCGAGCGCTTCGGCGGTCGACTTGTGAGCAAGTTCATCATTGCGGAAGGCCCTGACCGTTTCGGCGAGCGGCGCGTCGACGGCCTCGAGTTCCTCGATCTGCTCGCCGTAGTGCTTTTCGATGACCTCTTCGACGGCCGCGGTGCACGCCATCGCGGCCTTCTCGCCCATCAGCGCGGTTGCAGCGCCGAGGCCGAAGCCGGCGATCCGCCAAATCGGTGACAGGAGCGTCGGGCGAACCTCGTGCTCGGCAAGAAGCGCGTTGAAGGTGCGCAGATGCGTCGCTTCGCCCTCCTCCATATCGCGCAGGGTTTGCGCGATCGGGATTTTCGCAGGAAGACGATCGAAGATTGCGCGTTGCCCGCGATAGATTTCGACCGCGCCGAATTCGCCGGCGTGATCGACGCGCAGCATTTCGGCGAGGCGGCGATTTCGGGGTCCGGGTTTGCGCGGCGCACTCATCGTTATGGCCTCTTCTCCTGTCGCGACGATTTGCGCGAGTCGCGCAGCGCCATCGCAGCCGCCATCAGGCAGAGACCGAACAGCGCCGCCGAGGCGAGCAAATTGTAGCCCGCCATCGAGACCCCGAAGAGCCGCCACGCCGCGTCCGAGCAGGACGGCATGTCGGGCTTTTCGTTCAGGATGTCGGCGAGCGACGCATCGCCGAGTTCGATAACGCCGCCGCCCGAGCAGGTCGCCGGGCCCGGCCAGAAATGGTTTTCGACGCCGGCGTGATAGAAAGCGAGGCCGGCGCTGACGAGATAAACCATTGCGCACGCGCCGGCGGCGGCGGCGGCGGCGCGCCGCCAGTTCATCGTCACCCCGACAAATGCCCCGAACAGCGCAATCGCCAGCGCCGTCCAGTGGGCTTCGCGCTGATCTAGGCAAAGGGCGCACGGCGCGAGGCCGCCGACATTCTCGAAAAGATGCGCGCCCGCCAGCAGCGCGCCGCTCGACGCCGCCGCGACGAAAAGCGCCTGAACGGCCATGGGGCGCGACCGGAAGGTGATGATCATGGTCGAAGACTAGCCGCCTCGCGCTTTTCTTGCGCCGGACGGATCGTCGCGGCGGCGATCAAAAGAGCGTCGCCAGCATGTCCTTGAGGATGGTCGCGGCCTCAAGGCCGAACACCAGAAGCAACAGGACCCACAGCCAGCCAATCAGAACGCCGAAGATGATCAGCGCGCCGTCGCGTTCGATGAGGCCGAGCGAAGCGATGGCGACGCCGATGCCGGGAATGGTGTTGGTGCCGGGCAGCGGCAGCAGGATCGAGCCGATCGGCAATAGAAGCAACGCGCCGATAAAGCGCGAACCGGCATGACCAGTCAGCGCCGTCAGCCGCGGCTTCGCCAGCCGTTCGATCCAGCCGACATAGCGCGCGCTGCGCCCGAGGACCGAGCGGAATCCCGTGATCTCGAATGACCGGCGGCGCAGCGCCTTCGGCAGCCACGGATCTTCGCGGCCCACCGCCATCTGCCCGGCGAGCGCCGCCATCGGCAGCGCCACGATCTGCGGCAGAATGTAGACGAAGGGCAGGCAGCACGGCAGCGCGAGGAGCAGCAGCGCAAATCCGAAAGCGCGTTCATCGAGGCGGTCGGTCAGATCGCCAAACGAGGCTTCGGCTTCTTCTGTGTCGGCGCCATCCGGCGCGCGACCCCGCCAATCGGTTTCGAGATCGTCGAGAATTCGCGCAAGCAATGCGATCGCGCCGGCTTTCGCCGTTGACGATGCGCCGACGCCGGAATGTTCATTGATGCTCACTGCGGCGCTGTCCTTGTTCCGTTCGCCAAATCGTGACGCCGTCTATAGACTGATGCGCCGAATCTGCACGCTCGCCTTGGGCGGCGCCGCCGCCGATTTCTCGGCGGCTGGGTCAAGGCGCCGCTTGACCGGCGGGGTTCGCTCCCTATGATCCGCGCGCCGTCGATCTGCTTTCGACGCGCGGGCGTGGCGGAATTGGCAGACGCGCCAGACTCAAAATCTGGTTCCGCAAGGAGTGTCGGTTCGACCCCGACCGCCCGCACCACGGTGCTTTCCTGGTTCTGCTTTCGGGCTTCAATTTATTAGCTGGCGACGCGCGCCGCTTTGCGATTTGCGACGGCTGACCTTGCCCCGGATGAAGGACCGGCCCGCCGCGGGGGCGGCAGGCCGGCGTAAGGTCGCAAATATCAACAAAGCCGAGTCGTCGGGCGATCATGTCGATCGCACAAGGATCGACGAGGGTCAGAGCGGCGCGTTACAGGAAGCGAAGTCGGATCTTTCGATCCGACGGTCGTCGTCGCGCGAAGACCGGCGCGATGATTTGGGCTTTTCAATCCTGGCGTCGCCGGAGTTTCCGACGGCGTAATTGGTGTTCTCATAGACGACTTGCGGTGTGAAATCACGGAAGGCCGTCACTTTGATTTCGGCGTCATTGAGGATTTTCTGTTCCGCCGAGAAGAACTGGATCGTGCACCCGCCATTTTCCGCGAAGGTATTGCCGCCGACCGCTCCGAAGAAGCCGCTCGACACGCGCAGCGCGTCCGAGAGGTTCTTGGCGACGAGATTGGAGCTGACCGTCGCCATGCGGACTTTCTCGGAAAGGAAGATGCCGTTCTGGTTGCCGGTGATCTCGTTGCCGATGATCTTGACACCGTCATAGACGTCGGCGTTGACGCCGTCGCCCACATTGTACCGGATGGTGTTGCGGGTCAGCAGCAAATCGGCCGCGCCGCCGGCGGCGGCGATCCCGACGCCGTTGCCGATGATGATGTTATTGGTCATCGCGCCCTTGATGAAGGCGTTGTTGTCGCTGGCGAAGCTGACGGCCGTCCGTGTGCCGACAATGACGTTGCCGTCGAGGCGCACGTCGCCTGCAGTAACGCGAACGCCGGAGGAAGGGCCGGTCATGAGGCCCGCGCCCTTGACGGTGCGCGCGTGCAGGATTTCTTCAAGGCGAGAGCCGCCCGAAGACGCCTGCCAGCCCTTGTTTTCGGCGCCGACCGGTTGCGCGTGGCGGCGGATGTAGCCTTCGAAACGCGCCGCGTCGCCGCCGGAGCCGGCCGGGACGAGGTCGCTGGCGCGGCACCACAAGTCGCGGCCCTTCTCCTTGCATTCGGCCGATCCGCGCAGGGCGAAGGCTGACTGGCAGAACAGGACGCCTTCGTTCTGTTCGAGGCAGGTCGTCACCGAATTCGGCGACATCGCCTTGCACCAGGACCCGTCGCGCTTGCTGTCCTTGCATTTGCCGAAGGCGTCTTCGACGCGCTCATAAAGGCCCGGATCGCGCGCCGGGCGCGCGAGGTGGTCGAGATATTCCGACCGAATCTGGCCGCCCTGCGGCCCATAGGCGGCGCGCAGCGGAATATTGGCGTCCGACGGAATGATGTAGCTGTCCGAGATCGAGACCGTGCCGCCCTGCACGTCGACGCAGCTTCCCGAAATGGTCGCCGCGTTGAATTCGAAGATGAGCGAGGAAAGGCTGACGCTCGCCAGCGCATTATCCGGCGCGATCAAGACGCAAGGCGCATTCGGCGCCGGACGGATCACTGCGCTGCGGCCGTAGTCGCCGGGAACGCCGCGAATTTCGACCGGCTTCGTGACAGCGATGTTCTCGTTGTAGACGCCGCCCTTGACGAGGATCGTTCCGCCCGGACGGACCAGGCGCATCGCCTGCGCGATCGTCGTCACCTTGCTGCCGGCGTCCTGGCTGACGACCACCTCATTGCGCGACGAGGTCGCCGGCCCCTGCGAGCCGCCGCCGCCAGGCGTCGATGCGCCCGGTTCGCGGATCGGGAAGCCGCCGAGGGATTGAGCCGAAGCGATATCGGAGAGCCCGATCGAAAGGCCGCTCGCCGCCGCCAGAATAGACATTACGCGTTTCATGGGACCTGCTCTCCTACCAGTCGATGCTGCGCGGCTTTTCGAATTCGAGTTGGCGCAACGCCTCGGCCGCCTGACGGTAGCCGAGCGATTGAGCGCGCGCGAAATGAATGGCGGCCTTGGCCTTGTCGGGGCGCACCGGATTGAGGCCAGGCGTTGAGTCGCGATAAACGACGCCGAGCGCGTAATGCGCGATTGCGAGGTCGGATTTCGACGCCTTGCCAAGCCAGTCGAGCGCCTTGTCGCCATCCTGCACGACGCCGATGCCCCGCACATGCATGACGCCTAGGACGTATTGCGACATCGGGTGGCCTTCCTTGGCGGCCGCCTCGAACAGCTGAACCGTCTGGCGCGCTGTCAAGACGCCGGTCCTGACCGCTTCCTTCTCTTCGTCCGTCAAGGTCGCGTCGGAGCTGACGCGCGAATACTGGAAGCGGCGAATGGCTTCGCGCGTCTCCAGCCCCATCTGGTTGTCGACCGTGCCGAAATAGAGGCCGAGCGATTTCAGCGACCGCTGGATCAGTTCGACGTCGATATCGGCGATCGCGGTCAGCGCCTGTTGCAGGCGAAGTTCTTCAAGCTCTTTGCGCGTGCGCTCGAGTTCTTTCATCTGCGGCGTATCGCCCACATGTTCTTCCGGCAGCGGCGGCTGCCAGTTGACGACCGTTTCGCTGGCGTTCTTGATCTCGTCCTTCGACATCAACGCTTCGAGTTCTTCATAGGCGATCGACGCCGCGCCGACGCCGCGCGCTTTTGCGAGCGCGTACATGGTCAGCGCCTTGGTGTTGTTCTTGTCGACTCCGGTGCCGCGCCGATACATGTCGCCGAGCGTGTACAGATCGTAGGGGCTGCCGCGCTCAAAGGTGTCGGACACGAGCTTTTGCGCCTTGCTCACGTCGCCGGTCGACATCCGGAAGCGGATTTCCGGGAGACGCTCTTCGGCGAGGATCTGCGCGTTGCGCTCTTCCGCCGACGGCATCTGGAAGCCTTCGTTGAAGCGGTGATAGGCGGCGAGCGAATACCAGCGTAGCGCTTCGATGTTCTCGATCTTGCGGCCGGTCTCAAGCGGGATCTTCGCGCCGCGCGCGCCCTCAAGGACGGCGCCGGAATAGACGTCGCCGAGCGCCTTCATCGACCGGACATCGCCGGCGACCGCAAAGCGCGTCCAGATGTCGATCGCGACATCGTACTGGCCCTGCTCATAGGCGGTGAGGCCGATATCGTAATTGGCGTGCGCAACGCCCGTTGCGGCGATCGCAAGGGCCGATGCGGCGGCGACGCTGGCGAGCGCCCGGCGCAGTCCGGAATACTTCATAGGTTGATTGTTCCTCATAACCCCTCGACTCCCCAGACGTCCGGCCCCCGAACGCTTGCTCAAACGGACGCTTGCTCAAACCCGACTTTTCCCGCCCCCAAGCGCGCCGACCCGACCGTATCCGGGACGACTAGACCATGGGGCGGTCCTTTACGCCACATTAACCTTTACCACGCCGGAAAACAATTTGGCGACCGGAGGGCGCCGCCGCGGCGGCGCCCGGCGTCCCTCGACCTACGGTTTTTCCGCCCGCGTGACCAGAAAGACGCAAGAGCCCGGGGCGGCGGGTTCGATGACGCAGCGATGCCCGGCCGCGCGGGCGAAGTGCGGAATGTCGACGGCGGCGACCGGATCATCAGCGATCAGGCGGAGCCGTCCCCCCGGCGGCAGTCGGCGCAACGCCGCCTCCATCCGGAGAACCGGCAGCGGGCATCTGAGGCCGCGCGCGTCAAGCTCCAGCGCAAGATCATCCACGGCCGCCTCCGCGCAGCGGTCTCGCGGCGCCGGCCATGCCGCGAAGAATAGAAAAGGCCCGATCCGGCTGGATCGGGCCCCTTTCCTAACAAGTCGGCGCCTAGCCGCAACCTCAGAATTCGAGATTGACGCCGAAATAGAGGAGCCGGCCGCGCGGATCGTGAACCCGACTGTCAAACCCGCCATTGGTGGCGACGAAGGGCGCTGTCGCGCCGGTCAGGTTGCGCACGCCGAAAGTCACCTGCGCAAGCTGGTCCCGGTCCATATATTCGTTGATGGCGAGAGAATATTGCGCATCGACCCGCGTATCGCTGTCGATCAGCGTATCCGGTCCGGTCGGCTGGTCGTCAAGATAGCCGCCGATGCGACGCACGAAGAGGTTCGCCGAGTGCGCGCCGTTCCGCCATGCGAGGCCGGCGTTGAACCTGAATTCTGGCGTTGATTCCCCGAAATTTGTGAAATTGCGGTTGCCGGCGCCGTCAACCACCGGTCCGCCCGGCGTCGCCTGCAGGTCATAGGTGAGAATGTACGTGCCCTCGAAGCTTGGCGTGAAGACGCCGAGCCCACCGGCGTCGATTTCCCAGCGCGCTGCGAAATCGATGCCGGACGTGTCAACCGCCGCCGCGTTCACGAAGCTGGTGTTGATCTGGAGGATGGTGCCGGTCCCGGTCACACTCGGTGCACGGATTATCCTCGGGTCAAGCGGATTGGCGAAGATCAGCGCCTGCGGATTGACGGGGACGATGAAGTTCTCGAACGCGAAATTGTAATAATCGACGTCGAGCGTGAGGCCGTCGATAGGCTCGAAGCTTGCGCCGCCGTTGAACGCGCGCGAATTCTCCGGGACGAGTGTTGCATCCCCGGTCTGCCGCACGGCGACGAACGCGGTCGAGTTGAGCGGGTCGACGACCTGCTGAAGCGTCGTGCCCTGACCGACTTGCTGGAAGACGGACGGCGCACGGAACGATGTCGAATAGGAACCGCGGAAGGACAGGCGGTCATGCGGCCGAAGCAGCACCGCGACCTTCGGATCGGTCGTCGATCCGCCCTCGTCATCGCCATAGCGTTCGTGGCGCACGGCGGCCTGGATGTCGATCCAGGAGGCGACCGGGATCGCCACTTCTATAAATCCCCCGAAGACGTCCTGGCTGCCGCCGAAAGGCTGCTCGCCGATCAGAAAACCGAAGCCGTCGCGTAGCGAAATCTCGTCGAAATTCGCGGCGAGATCATTGTCGCGATACTGGCCGCCGACCGCGACGCCAAGCGGGCCAGCCGGCAGATCGAAGAGGTCGCCTGAAATATAGCCTTCGACGACGCTGACGTCGGACTGCAGGTCGCGGGTCTGGAACTCGACGAGATAATCGAGCAGGCCGGCGGGATTGGGCGCGACGCCGCTCAGCGAAGTCGAGAACGGGTTGAAGAAGGTGAGCGCGCCGGGGACCGTCGCGCCATTCGCTGTGAGATCGGGGTTTGTGCTCGCGCAATTCGTGCCGCCGGTCAGGCCCGGTATCGCTGGCAGCGACTGGAAGCCCGACAGCGCGCACTGGAAACGGTCGGTAACAGTGTCTTCAGTCATGACGGTGAAATTGTTGCGGGCGCGGGTGTAGGAAATTTCCCAGGCGCCGCTGTCGCCTAGATCGCCCCCGAGCGCTGTCGAAACGCGCCAGGTTTCGGTGTCAGTGAGGTTCGGCGACACCTGCCCGCCATTGCCGCTGGCGCGGCCGAAGAAGAGGACGGTCGGCGAGGTCGGCAAGATATTGAAAGGGTTCGGCGTGATGCCGAAGCCGGCGAGCGACGCGCCGGGAACGACCGCCGAGCCGAGCTGCAGGAACGGGAAGGTCGGCGAATTGCCGCGCACCGCGGAATTGTCGGCGTACCCCCCTTCGATGCGCCAGCTAAGGCTGTCCGAGAGTTCGACTTCAGCCTGCGCAAAAATGTTGAGGCGCTCTTCCTCCGGAACGAGGTTGAAGAATTCGCCGAAGTCGAAGCCGCAAAAACCGATGCCGCTCGACGGCGGCGGCGCTGTCGGACTCGCCTGCAGCGGAAAGCCGCCGGCGGCGGCGCAGCCCGGATCGACCAGCGGCGTTCCCGCCGGAACCATGCCGAGCTGCGCGGTCAGGAAGAAGGCGCCGGGATTGCCGAGCGCAGAGGTGTCGTTCGCCGGCACCGACAGGCGCCGTTCCGCCGTCGTCAGCGCCGTGCGCTCGGTGTAGCTGATCGCGCCGAGAAGCGACACGGCGCCAAGCTGCTTGCCGAACAAGCCCTGCAGGTTGAACTCGTTGTAATCGCCGCGGCTCTGGTGCGAGGTGTAATCGCCCGATAACAGGATCCCCTCATAGCCGCTGCGGGTGATGAAGTTGGCGACGCCGGCGACGGCGTCTGAGCCGTAGAGCGCCGAGGCGCCGTCCTTGAGGATCTCGACCCGGTCGATCGCGATCATTGGTACGAGCGAAGACGTGTCGACGAAGGAAACGCCGTCATTCGTCGTCGCCGCGGTCAAAACCTGGCGTCGGCCATTCAGCAGGACGAGCGTTGATCCCACGCCGAGACCGCGCAGGTTAATGTTCGAGGTGCCGGTCGTCTGGTTCTGCGTGAAGGCGTCAGGGTTGTTCTGAGCGCCCGTGTTGATCGTCAGCGTCTGGGTGAGGTCAGCCAGATTGACCGCGCCGGTCGCATCGATTTGGCTCGCGTCGAGCGTGCTCAGCGGCGAGGGCAGGTCCGACTGGCTCTTTTTGCGGATGAACGAGCCGGTTACGACGATCTCGTCGGCGGCGTCTTCCTGCGCGACGACGGGCGCGCTGAGGCCGAGCGGGGCGGCGATCGTTAGCGCAATAACAGATGCCTTCGCCAGATGGCGCTTTTTCATTTCTTCCTCCCATGATGAGTCGCCTTTGCCGGCGATCCCGTATTTCTGGGCGGAGACTACGCCGCAAATCGCCGCCGCGCGAGCGCACCGCGTGCGAATTCCGGCGAATGCGCCCGAAATGGCGAATGAAATCAGCTTGTGTGGCGCCGACTCAACAGGGCGCGAGACGCTACCGTCCGCCGATCGACCGGGCGAGGTCGGCGAGCGAGAACGGGAAGACGATCGTGTTGGTCTTGTCGGTGGCGATCTCCTGCAGGGCGCCGAGATAGCGCAGCTCCATCGCGCCCGCCGAGGTCGCAAGGATCGTCGCCGCCTCGGCGAGTTTGGTCGCCGCCTGCTGTTCACCTTCGGCGGAGATGATCTTGGCGCGCCGTTCGCGCTCGGCCTCGGCCTGCTTGGCGATCGCCCGGATCATTTCCGGCGCGACGTCGACATGCTTGATCTCGACATTCGACACCTTGATCCCCCACGCCTCGGTCTGCAGGTCGAGGATTTCCTGGATGTCCTTGTTGAGCTTGTCTCGCTCCTGCAGCATTTCATCGAGCTCGTGCTTGCCAAGCACCGATCGGAGCGTCGTCTGGGCGAGCTGACTGGTCGCCGCCATGTAATTTTCAACCTGCACGACGGCCCTTACCGCATCGACGACCCGATAATAGATGACCGCGTTGACCTTCACCGAAACGTTGTCGCGGCTGATTACGTCCTGGGCCGGCACGTCGTGGACGAGCGTCCTCATGTCGACTTTGCGCATCTGCTGGATGCCGGGCACCAGGAGGATAAGTCCCGGCCCCGCGCCCTTTCGCCCGACGCGGCCGAGCGTGAAAATGACGCCGCGTTCGTATTCCTTCAGGATCTTGATGACATTCGTCAGCACAAAGATCGCCAGGAAGGCGAGGATCCCGAGAACGCCGAAATCAGGCATGAGTATCTCCTTGGTTTTCCGGCGTCGCCGCCATTAGAGTTGTGCGCGCCGTCAGGCCTTTCGGACTTCGAGCGTCAGCCCCTTCGATTTCAGGACCGTGACGCGGTCGCCGGGCGCCAGCGCGTCCTTCGATGCGGCACGCCAGAGCTCGCCGCCGGCCATTACGTACCCTTTGCCCTGCGACCATTCTTTCACTTCGATCAGTTCGGCGCCCCAGCGATCGCCGACGCGGTGCGGGGTCCGCCTCGTCCAGAGCGCGGCGCCCCAGAGCAGCTTCAATGCTGCGAAAGCGATGATCCCGCCGAAAAGGGCGACGGCGACCCAGGCGTTCGGGATCGTATCGTTCAACGCGTCGTTCAAGCCGTCATTCAAGATCGTGGCTCCCTCTCACGCGGCGTTTGGCGAAAAGGCGTTGATGAGGCTTGGACCCCTTGCCTGTTTGACCACCAGGACAAGGCCGTCGATCTCGACGACCCGGATCTTGTCGCCGGGGGACAAGGGCTTGTCGGAGCGGGCGCGCCAGCGTTCGCCCTCGACGATCACCCAGCCTTCCTTGCCGCGCCATTCGTCGACGACGCCGTCGCGCCGGCGGATCGCTTCGGCGCCCAGCATCGGTCCGTGGCTGCGCGAGCCGACCACGGCGACAAGGACGAGCGCGAGGAAGCCGCCGACGCCGCCAAGCAGGATCGCGATGACCGATGGCGACACCCGGAACTCCATCGGGAACAGGAAATACATGCCGACCCCGATGAGGCCGAGGCCGGAAAGCCCGGCGAGGCCGAATGTCGGCGTATAGGCCTCGACCGCGATCAGGATCGCGCCGACCGCCATCAGCGCGAGCGGCAAGGCGTTATAGGGCAGCACCTGCAAGGCGTAGAGTCCAAGCAGCAGGCAGACGATGCCGACGGCGCCCGGAAAGATCGAACCCGGATTCCACATCTCGATGATGATGCCGGTCGTCGCCAGCGACATCAGGATGACCGCGACATTCGGATTGGCGATGAAGCCGAGGATCTTCTCGATGATGGTCGGTTCGATCCGCTCGATGGCGATGTCGTCCGTGCCCAGGATTTTTTCTCCGGCGACCGTTTTGACCGTGCGGCCGTCGATCGCCTTGAGAAGGCCATCGAGGTCATCGGCGATGAGGTCGATGACGCCAAGGTCGAGCGCTTCGCGGCTGGTGACGGATGCGGCCTCGCGGACGGCCTTTTCGGCCCAGTCGGCGTTGCGGTCATGTTCTTCGGCGAGCGCGCGGATATAGGCGACGCTGTCATTGATGATCTTGGCGCGCAGCGCATCGGAATTGGCGAGCGGCGGCGGGGTGTCGGCCGGCGCCGTCTCGCTTGTGTCAGGGGCGTCAGGGGTCGGCGCGGC
>JBGSSK010000008.1:0-6974 GCA_041737095.1 Parvularculaceae bacterium
GCGATGAAGGCGCTGCCGGCCGACCAGCGCGCCGCGATCGCGCTGTTTTATCTCGAGGATTTGAGCGTTGCAGAAATCGCCGCGGCGCTCGGCGTTCCCGCGGGCACGGTGAAGACCCGCCTCAAGGCTGCGCGCGACAAATTGCGGATCGCGCTCGGCGCAACGAAGGAGTTCGACAATGAGCAAGCTTGACCGGGCGATCGAAGAGGCGCTGAGCGACGAGGACCGGACGGTTCTCGCCGACTATGGCGAGAAAGGCATATTCGGCGAGGTCGGCGAGCTTTTCGTCGGCAAGCTCGGCTGGATCAACATGACGCAATTCGCCGCGCAGCTCGGCCTTTTCGCCGGCTTCGTCTATGCGGCGGCAAAGGCCGTCGGCGCCGCGGACGCGCTCGTGCTCACCGGCTGGGCGGCGCTGGCGATCGTGCTGATGCTGGCGATGTCGGTGATCAAGATCATGCAATGGCAGCAGATCCAGGCGAACCGCGTCATCCGCGAAGTGAAGCGGGTCGAGTTGCAGATCGCGCGGGCGAACGCCGGCTGAGGGGCGGCCGAAGGGCGCCTCGTCAACCTTCGGGCTCACCCGCGCAGCTTGACGATCTCCGCCGACCGGCCGAGCGAGCGCATCACCAGCTCGATGATATGCGGGGCGTTGAGGCGCGCTTCCTCATACATCTGCGCCGGCGAATTATGGTCCTGATAGCGGTCAGGCAAGGTCATGGTGCGGACCTTGAGGCCGCCGTCGAGCAGCCCTTCGTCCGACAGGTAATGGAGAACCCAGGCGCCGAAGCCGCCGCGCGATCCTTCCTCGATCGTTATGACGACTTCGTGGTGGCGGGCGAGCTGCTTGAGCAGGTCGTGATCGAGCGGTTTTGCAAAGCGCGCATCGGCGACGGTCGTCGAGAGCCCGAGCGTTTCCAGCGCATCGGCGGCCTTGACCGCCTCGGCGAGACGCGCGCCGAGCGACAGGATCGCGACTTTCGTCCCCTCACGGACGATCCGGCCCTTGCCAATCTCGAGGACCTTGCCGATCTGCGGCAGGTCGACGCCGACGCCCTCGCCGCGCGGATAGCGATAGGCGATCGGACCCTCGTCATAGGCCGCCGCCGTCGCCGTCATGTGGACGAGTTCGGCTTCGTCGGCCGAGGCCATGATCACCATATTGGGCAGGCAGCCAAGATAGGCGAGATCGAACGCGCCCGCATGCGTCGCGCCGTCGGCCCCGACAAGGCCGGCGCGGTCCATCGGAAAACGCACAGGCAGCTTTTGCAGGTCGACATCGTGCTGAACGCTGTCATAGCCGCGCTGCAGGAATGTCGAATAGATTGCACAGAAAGGCTTCATGCCGTCGGCGGCGAGGCCGGCGGCGAAGGTCACCGCGTGCTGCTCGGCGATGCCGACATCATAGCAGCGATCGGGAAACGCCTGCGCGAACAGGTCGAGCGAGGTGCCCGACGGCATCGCCGCGGTGATGCCGACGATCCTCGGGTCTTTCTCCGCCTCGCGGATCAGCGCCTGCGCGAAGACTTTCTGATAGGCGGGCGCGTTGGACGCCGCCTTGTGCTGCTTGCCGGAAACGACGTCGAACTTGACGACGCCATGCCCCTTGTCGGCGGCCTCTTCGGCGGGGGCGTAGCCCTTGCCCTTCTTGGTGACGACATGGACAAGCACCGGCCCGTCCTGCATGTCGCGGACATTTTCGAGAACCGGGATCAGGTGATCCAAATTGTGGCCGTCGATCGGCCCGACATAATAAAAGCCGAGTTCCTCGAACAACGTGCCGCCCGTCACCATGCCGCGGCCATATTCCTCGACGCGCGCGAGTTTCTCGTAGAGCGTCGGCGGCACGCGCTTCAAGAACTCTTTCGAGATCTTGCGCATCTTCTGGTAGACCTTGCCGGAGGACGCCCTTGCGAGATAGGCGCTCATCGCGCCGACCGGCGGCGCGATCGACATGTCGTTGTCGTTGAGGATGACAACCAGCCTCGAGCCTAGCGAGCCGGCGTTGTTGAGGCCCTCATAGGCCATCCCCGCCGACATCGAGCCGTCGCCGATGACGGCGATCGCGTGATTGTCCTTGCCGAGATGGTCGCGCGCCCTCGCAAAGCCGAGCGCCGCTGAAATCGACGTCGCCGCATGCGCCGCGCCGAACGGGTCGTATTCGCTTTCCGATCGCTTGGTGAAGCCGGAAAGCCCGCCGCCGGTGCGCAAGGTGCGGATGCGGTCGCGCCGGCCGGTCAGGACCTTGTGCGGATAGCACTGGTGGCCGACATCCCAGACCAGCCGGTCGTCGGGGGTGTTGAAAACATAGTGGAGGGCGACGGTCAGTTCGACGACGCCAAGCCCGGAGCCGAGATGCCCGCCGGTCACTGAAACCGCGTCGATGACTTCGGCGCGCAACTCGTCGGCGAGCTCGCGCAGCTGGTTCTTCGGCAGCTTCCGCAAGTCAGCCGGAATCTTCACCTGATCGAGCAGCGGCGTTTCGACGGCCATCGACAGTCCCCTTGTTGAGGCGGGTTATTGGCTTGATTTCCCCGTTAACCGGCCGTTTTAGGCGCTGCGGCGCAAAAAACCACCCCTTCGCGGCTCATTTCGGGGTCACAATAAGCCGATTGCAAGGCCGGTGAGGCTGGGGCGCAACCCCGGGGTGCGGACGGCCGACTGACGCCGCCGCCGGTCAGCGCCCGACCCGAAGATCCGCTAGCCTGATCGCCTGCTCCAGGCGACGAGCGCCGTCCTCGCCATGGACCGCGACGTCGACCCGATTTTCCTTCCAGTCGATGTCGATCAGGCCGAAATTGCGGTCGCGGTAGACCTCGCCGACGCGGCGTGCGTTCGGCGGCGTGACCGGCCAGACTTCGGTGAGGCCGGAGGAGGTGACGTCCCAGATCGGGTAAGGCGTGTTGACCTCAAGGCGCGAGATCTCGCCGTAATGCGTGTCGCCGCTGATGCAGAACAGCCGATCGGCGCGTCGCCGGCGGATCGTCTCGATGAGCCGCTGGTGATCGACCGCATAGTTGATCCACCCCTCCCAGCCGGGAAAGTCGGCGATCACCTGCAGGCTCGATCCGAAGATGCGAAGATCGGCCGGCGCCGACAATTGCGCGTCGAGCCAGCGCCACTGCGTCTCACCGATCATCGTCGCGACGCGGTCGGGATTGCGGGCGTAGGGGCCGGGCGTTTCGACGCCTTTTTCTCCCAGTCCCTTCGCCCATGCGTCATAATCGGCGCCGGCGAGATCCAGCGCCCGGATCGGCGTCCGGTTCCAGCGCAGGTCCGGCAGGATGACCTGCACGCGCTTGCCGCGCGGACCGAAGAGATAGGCCTCGTAAATCCCGTCGCGCGTCCGTCGCGGGCTGGCGGCGCTCTCGCCCCAGAAATCGCAGAACTGGCGGCGGCTCTCCTCTTTCATCGGATAATCGGCGCCGGCGTCGTTTTCGCCGTAATCATGGTCGTCCCAGATCGCGAGGATCGGGGTCGTCTCTTTCAGCCTTCGGAAGCCGGGCTTGGCCGCAAGCATCGCGTATTTCGCCTGCATCACTGCAGGGTCGCGGGTGTCGGCGTAGATATTGTCGCCGAGAAAAATGAAGAGATCGGGTTTGGCGTCGAGGACCGTATCCCAGATCGGTTGGTCCTTGTCCTCTTTCGCGCAGGCGCCGAAGGCGATGCGCGTCAGGATCGCCGATGACAAGCGCGCGTCCGTCGGCGCGATTGCAGCGCTCGCGCCCGACGCGACGAGAGCGGCGCCGGCGCCGAGTCCCAGCACGCCGCGGCGCGACAGGTCACGGTCTTTGATGGCGTCGTCGTCGGTCATGACTTCTCATTCCCTTGAAAAAGGCGGCCGGACCGGATGGTCCAGCCGCAGGCTCTGGAGGCCTTCCTAAAACTCTTTGCGGAGGGTGAGGAAGTACTGGCGGGGCGCGCCGACGCTCAAAGTTTGCGCATCCCCGGAATTGACGAAACCGTTCGTGCCGAGCGTGCCGGCGTATTCCTTGTCGAAGATGTTGGTGACGTTGACTTGGCCTTCGAGGCCGTCGAGCAGCCAGTGGCCGCTGAGGCGATAACCGATCGAGGCGTCGACGAGAATGCGCCCGTCAACGCGCCCGCCCTGATTGGTGTAGGTGAAGTAGCGGTCGGAGAAATAATTGGCGCTCACCGATCCGAACAAGGCGCCGTCGTCATAATTGAGATCGACATTGGCGATATGCCGCGGCGTGTTGACGACGGTTGCGCCCTTCGTCGCCGCAAGAACGACGCCCGCCTGATTGACGACGTCATCCTGGTATTCCGAATTGTTGTAGGAATAGGCGGCGGTCAGCGAGATCGCATCGGTGAAATTGTATAGGCCGAGGAACTCGGCGCCATAGGTGCGCACCGAGCCGACATTCGACAGGACCGGCGCATTGCCGACGATGCCGGGGCCTTGCGAAATCGCCAGCAGGCGATCGTCGAACTTGATGTAATAGACAGCGCCCGAAGCCTGGAAACGGTCTGCGCGATAGCGCAGGCCGCCTTCAAAGGTCTGCGATGTTTCAGGTTCCAGCGTGCTCGCCGCCGCATCGAAAACGACCTGGCTCCGCGAGGCGAAGGGCGTCGCGCTGAAAACGCTGGAAACGAAGGCCGCGGTGTTCTTAGCATAGGAAACGAAGAATTCGGCGTTGTCCGTCGCCTGATAGGTGAGACCGGCCTGCGGCAGGAAATTCTTGTCGGTGACGATCTCGCCGGCGAGGTCGCTGTCGGCGCCCGGCGTCGGCGCCGCATTGTCGATGACGTTGGTGCGGACCTCGTTTTCGACATGCAGGTTCTTGAAGCCGGCGGTCAGTTTCAGCCGGTCGGTGATCCGCCAGTCGTCCTGGATATAGAACAGCGTCGTGTTGGTGTTGAACGTATAGGCCCATTGGGTGAAGAACGGGTTTTCCTGCATGTCGCGGAAAAAGCGGTTCGGCGCGGCGCGATCAAGACCGTAAAAGCGGCGCGAAACCTTGAAATCATTGCTTTCTATCCAGACGCCGCCTTTGACCTCATGATCGCCGAGGGTCAGCGTCGCCGATCCAATGAGACCGGTGCGGAAAATGTCGTATTCCGACGTCCGAATCGAGAACGGCGCATTATCGGTCGTCGCGCCCGGCGCGTAGGCGTTTGGCGAGGGGACATAGGGCGTTCCCCACAGGCCCTGACCCTTGTTGTCATGGAAATAGCCCTGCACGGAAAATGACAGGAAGTCGGCGACCGGGACGTCGAGTTTCAGATAGCCGAGGTTGTCGCGGCGCAGACCCGAGGCGTCGAGATAGGAATCGTCGACCGTCGTGATCGGCGCCGGAAAAACCGTTCCCGCGGCGGGGTTCGTCGGCGGCGATCCGGTGTCGCCGCGATTATGGGCGATGTCGGCGACGCTTGCGGCCAGATCGTAATTCGAATAGCCGAAATTGTCCCATTCATACCCGAGCGACGCGATCATGCCGAGCGAGAGATCCTGGTAATCCTGCTCCTGGCGGTCGGAATAATTGTAGAAGGCGGTCAGCGCGGCGTCGCCGAGCGGCTGCACCGCCTTGAATTCGAACATCTCCGCCTGCTGCTTGCCTTCGCCCTTCCATTTGTCGGTCGTCGAGTTGAGATAGGAGCCGTAGAACCGCGTACCGTAATCGCCGATCTCGCCGCTTTCGATATGCGCATAGCCGCGCAAGGTGTCTTCGGAACCATAAGTGCCGACAAAGGTGACCGACGGATCGACCGACGGGTCGCGGCTGAAGAATTTCAGGGCGCCGCCGAGATTGTTCGATGCGGCGACATCGAGCGATCCGGAACCCTGCGCGAGTTCGACGCGGCCGAGGTCTTCCGAAATGATCGCACGCGAAATGTGCAGGCCATTGTGGTTTCCGTACGACATGTCCCCGAGCGGCACGCCGTCGAGAGTGAAACCGAGCTGGTTCTGGCTGAAGCCGCGGATGTTGATGCGGACCGCCCATTCATAGGCGCCGAACGTGTCGGCGCCTGAAACCGCAACCCCCGGCAATCTTTCGATCAGTTTGATCGGGCTGGTGCCCGGCGGGTCGATCTTCAAGTCTTCAACCGTCAGAATCTGCACCTGGCGCGCCTGGCCCTGGCCGAAAACGAGGATTTCATCGACGGCCGCGACTTTCGTCGCGCCAGTTTGCGGTTGCTGCGCCAGCGCTTGCGCGTGCATGATCGTTGCGAGCGCGGCTGCGCTCGCCAAAAGTTGCGATTTCATAATGACCCCGAATGACCCCGCGCCGGCTTGATCGCCGGCGCCTTGCGAGCAGGGGGATTACGCGCGGCGCGTGAACGATTATTGAATAATTTGTTGCAGTATCGTGAACACGTCAGGATGCGGATTAAATCTTCGTCGCTCAGCCGTTACTCGAATTTAGCTGCTTCCGCTCTGATCTGGCCGTCGCCGGAAACCACGATTTTTTCGATGCGCTCCTGCGCGGCTTTCAGTTTCGACTCGCAATGCGCTTTCAGCGCCGCGCCGCGTTCGTACAGGGCGATTGATTCTTCGAGATCGACCGAACCGGATTCAAGTTTCTGGACGATCGCTTCAAGTTCGGCGAGCGCCTTTTCGAACGACACGCCTTCGATTTCAGGTTTCTTCGCCATGACGGCTCCTATTCGGCTGCTTGCCCGGCTGCTGTTCCGGATCTCTGCGCGGCGTTGGCGGATGGGCCCGGCGCGGCGGCGCGCTTTGCTTCATAGATGCGCCATGACCAGTAATGATTGCCGCCCTCGCGGCCGGCGCGCCGCCAGCCGCGACTGCGCAGCTTCCGGTCGATCATCCAGTTGAGATAGCCATGCGCGCAGAGGAGGACATCGCCCTGCGCAGCTTGCTCGATCAGCCGGTCGGCGATCTCGCCGACCCGCGCCCAGGCTTGGCCATGCGACTCAACGCCCGGCGGCGCATAGCCGAGAAACCAGAAGGAGCGGCTGATGACGCCCCACGTCGTCGGCGACAGCTT
>JBGSSK010000010.1:0-4765 GCA_041737095.1 Parvularculaceae bacterium
CGACCTCGCCGCGGTCGGGCAGGACCATTGCGACCGTCGGCGCGCGCGCCGCCGCGTTGCGCGAGCCGAGCAGTCGTACGGAATTCTTCGTTGCGAGAAAATCGAGGAGCGGTTGCAGCAACGCGATTTCCTGCATGCGCATCAGGTCATGGACAGCGGCGGCGCGCTCCTTCGGCGTCGCCGCATGGTCATGATGATGGGCGAAAAGCGCATCGACATAATCCGCCATGCCTGCCGACGCGGCGATCTGCGCGTGATCGGGCCCCGCCGGCGTGAAGCGTTTGTAAAGCGTCCCGGCGTTGAAGAAATGTCCCTGATTGGGGAGGTTTTCGCCAAACGCGCGGCGGACGACCATCACGCCCTGATGCGGGCCGTAGGTTTTGTAGGACGAGAATAAGGTAGATATCGACGCCGAGCGCTCCGACATCGGGAAATCCGTGCGGCGCGTAGGAAACGCCGTCGACGCAGACAAAGGCGCCGGCGGCGTGCGCCAGCGCGGCGATGTCGGCGACCGGATTGATTTCGGCGACGATGTTCGAGCAATGCGGAAAGCAGACGAGCTTCACATCGTCGTCGAGCAGCGCTTTCAATCCGTCAATCGGCAGATGGCCAGTGTCCTTGTCGATCGTCCATTCGCGAATGACGATCCCGCGATCGGCTAGTCGGCGCCACGGGCCGGAATTGGCTTCGTGGTCCTGATTGGTGACGATGATCGCGTCGCCTTGCTTCAGCATCTGCCCGAACGCCTGCGCAAGCACATACGTGTTTTGCGTCGTCGACGGACCGAAGCTCACTTCGTCCGCATCGACGCCGAGCATCGCCGCCATGCGCGACCGCGCCTCGTCCATCTCCTCGCCGCCGAGGCGTGAAGCGTCATAGGCTGAATAGGGCTGGACTTTGCGCTCGCGGTAGAACCGCGTCAGCCGGTCGATCACCTGCCGGCAGGCGTAGGAGCCGCCGGCGTTCTCGAAAAACGCCTGGCCCTGAAGCGACGGCTCGGCAAACGCTGGAAACTGCAGGCGAACGAAATCGGTATCGAGGGACATCGCGGCGGCTTTCGAAACGACCCGCGCACCCTTGCCGCGACCGACCGATCACGCAACCTTTAAGGCGCTGCTCAGACAAGCCGCAGATTGCGTCCGTCGGCATCGGCGAGGCGGCCGCTGGCGCAGCCGACGACATGGGTGATCGTCTCGCCATCCTCGGCCAGCGGCGCCGTCATGCAGCGAAAGAGGACGCGCCGTCCGTCGCAGAGCGTCAGTTCGCTGTCGTGATGATGCGGCCCCTCGGCGGCGACCGCCGCGTCGATATTGCTTGCCGCCATGTCGAGCATCGACAAGGTCCAATCGGTCGCGCCCTGCAGGTAGATCGCCGAGAGCTTGGCGAGTTCCGATCCGAGATAGGTGAAATAGGGGAATCCGACCGATTGCTTCAGGTCGACGACGAAAACCCAGTTCCAGTCGGCGCCGAGATCGGTCTTGCGCATCTCGGCCCAGCTTGGAAAGGAGCCGCGCGACGATTGGGCCCATACGGCGAGCAGGCGGGACGCCAGACGCCGGTCGGAGGGGGGCGCGATGATCGCCTGGTCGAAGAGCCCCGCCGTCTCCTGGATCATCGCGCCCGCTCCATCCCCGCCCGGTCATGCAAGCCGGCCTGTCGCCAGACCATCCGCCTCTTTGCGCAACCTCTTTGCCGCATTTGAAATTACCGTTCGTTCATTGAGACGGCTTTGAGAAAGCCGTTCAAATTGAATCGAAAGGCTGGCGGATTTTCAGGAATGGACCTGATGCGCGGCGATAAATAACTCAACGCAGGCGGCGATATGGCGGTCGATTTCGGCCTTGCCGCGGGTCGGAACGCCGAGCATGGCGCGCATGTGATCCTCGCCCTTGATCATGCCGAGAAACCGCCAGGCCGCGGCGGCCGGATCATCGATTTTCAGCCCGCTGCGCGGCGCTTCGGCCTTGAGGAAAAGCGAGAGCTTCTCGACGGTCGGCAGGATCGCGCTTTCGAAAAACAACGTCGGCAATTGCGGCCCGCGCTGCCCTTCGCTCATGATGAGGCGCAGCATGGCGAGCGCCTCGGGATCAATCACGAGGTCGAGAAATCGGCGGCTGAAGCCGATCAGCGATTGCCGCAGATCGCGGCCGGGCCGCCATTCGGTCGTTTCCGCATCGAGGTACGAGCCGCATTTGTTGGCGATCGCCTGCCGCAGCAGCGCTTCCTTGTCTGAAAACCTTGCATAGACCGTCGCCTTGGCGACGCCGGCCGCTTCCGCGATCGCATCCATGCTGGCGCCGTCGAAACCGCGCTCCATGAACAGGCGCTGGGCGGCGCTGATGATGGCGGCGTCCTTTTGCGCGTCTTTCGGGCGCCCGGGACCGCGGCTCTCCGGCTCACGGTTCTGTGTTTTTGTGGTAATTGACATACTATACCGTCTGGTATTTATATCAGAGATAATGAACCGGCAAGTCTTCTAATTCGTAAAGTAGGCGGTTCGGGCTGGCGGGACAAGGTTTCATCCGACGCCGATTTGTCCGAATCGCCACGCCTCGATCGTCTTTGGCCTCCGAAAGGGTCGCCCGCCGTGCTGTCGATTGCGCTCAAGATGCTTACCGGCGACGGAGCGAAGTATTTCGCGCTGATCTTCGGAATCGCCTTCGCGACGCTCCTGATGAGCCAGCAGGTCTCGATCTTCATCGGCCTGATGACGCGGACTGCGAACCAGGTTCTCGACATTCGTGAGGCGGACATCTGGGTGATGGACCAGCGCGTCCGCTATGTCGACGAGATTGAGCCCCTGCCCGACGAGGATCTCGGCCGCGTGCGCAGCATCGACGGCGTCAGCTGGGCGGTCCCGCTCTACAAGGGCCTCGCGATCCTCAGGACCCCGGCAGGGGCGTTGAACCAGATCAGCCTAATTGGCGTCGATGACGCAACGCTGGTCGGCGCGCCGCGCAACTGGCTGGCCGGCGATCTCGCGTCGCTGACAGAACCTGATGCGATCGTCTTCGACCCGCAGGGCGCGGCGTTCATCTGGCCGGGCGAAGATCCGGTGAGCGCGGTCGGCCGCGAGGCGGAGATAAACGATTTTCGCGTCTCGGTCCGGGGCGTCGCCGACGCGTCGGCGCCGTTCATCACCTTTCCGATCGCCTATACGCGCTATTCGCTGGCGACGCGCATCACCCCGCCGACACGCAACAAGATGAGTTTCGTTCTGGTGCGCGCGGCCGACGGCGTCGATCCGAAAACCCTCGCCCGCCGCATCGAGGCCGAAACCGGACGCCAGGCGCTGACCCGCATCGAATTCGCCTGGCGCAGCGTCAACTATTACCTCACCCGCACCGGCATTCCGGTGAATTTCGGCATCACCATCGCCCTCGCCGTCATCGTCGGCGCAGCGATTACGGCGCAGACGCTTTACCTATTCGTCATCGAGAACTTGAAGCAGTTCGGCGCGCTGAAAGCGATCGGCGCGACCAATGCGCAAATCGCCGGCATGGTGCTGCTGCAATCGGCCGTCGTCGGCGCAAATGGCTTCGGCCTCGGCATCGGCGTTTGCGCGGCGTTCTTCAAATTCACTTCGGATGTGCCGGCGCTCGAAGGCTTCGCTCTGCGGCTCGACGTCATCGCCGGCGTCGGCGCGGTCGTGTCGCTCATTCTGGTGATCGCGTCGCTTGGCAGCCTCCTCAAGGTGTTCCGCGTCGATCCGGCGATCGTGTTCAGGGGGTGAAGGCAATGGCGAATGCGCTCGCGGCGAGAAACATCGAGATGGAGTTCGGGTCGAACGGAACGCGCACGCGGGTGCTGCACGGGGTCGATCTCGAGATAGAATTCGGCAAGCTGACGATGCTGATCGGGCCGTCGGGCTGCGGCAAGACGACGTTGCTGTCGATCGTTTCGGGGACGCTGCGGCCGACCGCCGGCGATGTCGACGTGATGGAGGCGCGCATCACCGCGATGCGCGACGGCGAGAAAGTGAAGTTCCGCCGCAGCCGCATCGGCTTCATTTTCCAGCAATACAATCTCCTGCCGGCGCTGACCGCGTCTGAAAACGCCGCAACGCCGCTGGTCGCCGGCGGCTTTCCGCTGAAGGATGCGGTCAAACGCGCGCGAATAACGCTTGAGGGTCTCGGCATGGGTCCGCATACGGAGAAACTGCCACGCCAGCTGTCCGGCGGCCAGCAGCAGCGCGTCGCGATCGCGCGGGCGCTGATCCATCAGCCGGCCCTCATCGTCTGCGACGAGCCGACGGCCGCGCTCGACGCCGACTCCGGCCGTCAGGTGATGGAACTCTTGAAAGACGCCAGCGCCGATCCCTCGCGCGCCGTTCTCGTCGTCACCCACGACAATCGCATTTTCAAATACGCCGACCGCATCGTCGCAATGGAAGACGGACGGATCGTCGGCGATACCGCTCACAACACCCTGCCGGAGGATATCCATGTTCATTAAATTGGTGCGCCAGTTCGCCTTGCCGGGCGCCGCCGGCCTTCTCCTCATGTTCGCGGTCCTGTCGTCGCTGACGCCCGAACAGGGACGCGCCGCGCCGCTTATCGCCCCGCCGCAGTCGCCGTTCGCAGGCGCCGTTTCCGGGGTCGGCGTCGTTGAGCCGCAAAGCGAGATGATCTCGGTCGCAACGGAAATCCCGGGCGTCGTGCGCGACGTCCTGGTCGCGCCGGGCGACAAGGTCGAGAAGGGCGCGGCGCTTTTTGCGCTCGACAGCCGTGCGATGCGCGCCGCCCTCGCCGAAGCGCAAGCCGCC
>JBGSSK010000013.1:0-3500 GCA_041737095.1 Parvularculaceae bacterium
CCCGCGGCAGTCGCGCGCTTCGCCGCAGGAGTGACGACGCCTTTGTCGCCGCCGGCGCCGCTTTATTTGCGGCCCCCCGATGCGACGCCGTCCGGAAGGTCGTTGTTTGCAGGGCTTGACCCGCTGTGAGCGGCTGGCGCATCCGCATGGCGCGTCTCGACGACGCCGACGCCATCATTGCGCTTGAAGCACAGGCATTCGCCTCGGCGAGCTGGGGCGCGTCGGCGGTGGCGGACGGGCTGACCGCGCCGCATGTTTCAACGCTCATCGCATTCCCGGAGGAAGACGCCGTCGCCGCCGGCTTCGTTTTCTGGCGGTCGACAGGCGAGGAAGCCGAAATCCTGTCGATCGGCGTCGCCCCGCGCCGGCGCCGGCAGGGATGCGCCCGCGCGCTGATGCAGGAGATTGTCCGCCGCGCGCGCGAGGATGGGGTGCGCAAGCTTTTTCTGGAAGTCGATGTCGCGAATGCCTCGGCAGCGCTTCTCTACCAGTCGCTCGGCTTCGAGAAAATCGGCCGCCGCAAACGCTATTACAGGAATGGCGGCGACGCGCTCGTCATGCGACTCAATCTATGATTTAAGAGCCTCGAACGGAGGAGCCTTCCGATGGAGCGTCTCGAGAAAATCTGCGCCGATAAGGGCATGCGCATGACCGAGCAGCGGCGGGTCATCGCGCGCGTCCTGTCGATCGCGCAGGATCATCCGGATGTCGAAGAGATTCACCGACGCGCGGCGGAGATCGACCCGAAAATCTCGATTGCGACGGTCTACCGGACGATGCGGCTATTCGAGGAGGCAGGGGTCGTCGAACGCCATGATTTCCAGGACGGCCGGTCGCGCTACGAGGAAGCGACCGACGATCACCACGACCACCTGATCGACCTCAAATCCGGCAAGGTCGTCGAATTCGTCAATGCCGAGATCGAGGCCCTTCAACGCAAGATCGCCGAAGAGCATGGCTACAAGCTGGTCGCGCACCGGCTCGAACTTTACGGCGTGCCGCTGAAAAAATAGCGGCGGCCTTATTGAATTCTTAAGGTAAACTGCTTAGTGTAAAATCGGTCCGATGGAGGTTCCGATGGCGCTGGCTGAGCTTTACCCGATTCCAGATATCGATCCCGTCTGGACCGTCCCGCAGGATTTCGAGTCCGCGTTCGACTGGCGCTATGACGACGGCCGCCGGCAGATGATGCACCTCTACCAGAAGGGCAAGGACATGCAGTGGGATGCGGTCACCCGCATCGACTGGGACAATGAGCTTGACCCCGAAAACCCGATGCAGCTGCCCGACGAGCTGTCCGGCCTTTATCATACGCCGATTTGGCGGAAGGCGTCGGACGCGGAACGCGCCAATATGCGCCGGCATTTCCAGGCCTGGACGATTTCGCAATTCCTGCAGGGCGAGCAGGCGGCGATGATCTGCGCCGCCAAGATCGTTCAGCAGGTTCCGGACCTCGATTCTAAATTCTACGCCTCGACCCAGGTGATGGACGAGGCGCGCCATGTCGAGGCCTACAAGAAACTGCTCGAGAAATTCGGGCTCGCCTACCCGATGACGAAGCCGCTGCAGACGCTGGTCGATCAGGCGCTGCGTGATTCGCGGTGGGACATGACCTATCTCGCCATGCAAGTGGTGATCGAGGGGCTCGCGCTCGCCGCCTTCGGCAATATCCGCGACACCTCAAAGAACCGCCTGATCCAGCAGGTCAACGCCTTCGTCATGCAGGATGAATCGCGTCACGTCGCCTTCGGGCGCCTCGCGCTCAGCGACTATTATCCGCAACTCAGCGACAAGGAACGCGGCGAGCGCGAGGAATTCCTTGTCGAGGCGTGCTATCACATGCGCGACCGTTTCGAGCAGCGCGAGACCTATGCGATCCTCGGTCTTGATGTCGAGGAGTGCGTCCGCCTGCAGAATGAATCGGGCTACATGAAACTCTTCCGCACGATGCTGTTTCAGCGCATTGTCCCGATCGTCCGCGATATCGGCCTGTGGTCCGACAAGATCCAGAAAGCCTATGCCGACATGGGCGTTCTCGCCTTCGCCGACACCGATTATTCAGCGCTTATGGCGGACGACGACAAGCGCGCGAAGGAATTCGACGAACAAGCGAAAGACGAGCGCGCGCGCTATGTTCAGAGCGTCGTCGATCTCGGCGCGGCCGGCGTCGCTGCAGAATAACCAGCGACAATCGGACCTGCTATTTCGAGCAATAACGCGCAGCAACGACGCGCCCGTTATTTCGCTCCTGCACGAGAACCGCGCAATCGAGGCCGGCGGCGGGCGCCTCGAAATCGAACTCTCCGGCGCCGGTGCGGTCGACAGCAAGTTTTTCGACGGTGCGCACGACGTTGGCTTCGCGGAAGGTGACACCGGCATTGTCGCCGCCGGTCACCGGCGTGACGACCTTGCGGTCAAAATTGACGAGGATCGCGTCATAGGGCGCACCGATGCCGTCAATGCGCGCTCGCAATTTCTGCGGGCTGCTGCGCGAGATATTGAGAGCGGGCGGCGTCGTGCGCGCTTTTTCATCATAGAACTGCGCTTCAACAATGCGCTGTTCAAGAGCGTCGGGCTTTGAGCCGGCGACGCTGATGAAGCCGTCAATGATCGCCTGCGGCGTCATCTTGGCGGCGCGGCCGCGAATGCGCGCATTATAGGCGATCTGGCGCGCGCCGAATTCGGGATGCGCGAATGGATCGTTCCAGACACCGACCTTCTTCGCCGGCATCGAGTTCCAGTAATCAACATGCCAGGTGAGGGCGACGACATCGTCGCGCGCGGCGAGCGCTGTGATGATCTTGGCGGCGGGCGGCGAGGCGCTGCAGGCCTGAGACAGGAACATCTCAACGAGCACCGGACGCTGCGACGGCGTCTGCCCCGCGCCTCGCGACGCGGCGGGTTCGGAAGGCTGTGCAAAGGCGGACCCGCACCACAGGGCGCAGGCGCCGCCGAGCGCGACGATATCATTGAGGAACGCCACTACCGGTCTCTTATTTTGCTGGCGGTGAAATTGCCAAGAAACGCCAACGCATTCAATGCGCCGCCGGTCACGTCGCCGCGAGCCCCGGTCACAAGCCCGGTGTTGCAAGGCCGCAGGCGCTGCCGCATAGATGCGCGGTTTTCGACAAGAATGGGCGCGTTGACAATGGCCGGAACGTCGGCGATCGGAACGGACGAGACGGACGCTGGTGCGGGCCGGACGGTCTTCGTCAAAACCTATGGCTGCCAGATGAACGTCTATGACAGCGAGCGCATGGTGTCGCTGCTGCGCCCGCTCGGCTATCGCCAGGTCGATGCGCCGGCCGCCGCCGACCTCGTCATCCTCAACACCTGCCATATTCGCGAGAAGGCGGCGGAAAAGCTGTACTCCGACCTTGGACGGTTGCGCGAGACGCGCGATGAGCGTCTGGCGACGACCGGCGAGGGCATGACCGTCGCAGTCGCCGGCTGCGTCGCGCAGGCGGAAGGCGCGGAAGTGTCGGCGCGCGCCGACATCG
>JBGSSK010000027.1:0-6047 GCA_041737095.1 Parvularculaceae bacterium
TCGACTGCGCCGATCATTTCCGAGCGATGCGCCGGGTTCATCGACCGGGACGCCGTTCCGCGATGGCGGACGCCGTCGATGATCGGTCCATGGGCGCGGTCGCTCGGCAGCGCCTGGCCGACGGCAAGCAGCAATTGCTCGGCGGTCAGGGGATCGGTGTCGTCCCAGCCTTCGGCGAGCAGCCGCGTCCCGCCAAACAGGTTGCGCGGCGCCGGGATCGCCGGATTGGGAATGGTCGTCAGCGCCCTCGTTTCCTCGACCGGATCGGCGACGATCGCGTCGACGGAAAGATCGGCGTCGAACAGCTGGTTGACGAAAGAGGAATTGGCGCCGTTTTCGAGGAGCCGGCGGACGAGATAGGGGAGCAATTCGCGATGGCCGCCGACCGGCGCATAAATCCGCGAGCGGACACCGGCGTTCAGGAGGCTGTCATGGAGCGCCTCGCCCATGCCGTGCAGGCGCTGCACTTCGTATTCGGCGATATCGCCCGCCATCTCGCGAACGATCGTTGCGGTCAGCGCGTTGTGCGTCGCGAATTGCGGATAGAGGATGTCGGCGTTGGCGAAGAGTTTCCGCGCGCAGGCCTGATAGGAAACATCGGTCAAAACCTTGCGCGTAAACACCGGGTAGCTGTCGAGGCCCATCACCTGCGCGCGCTTGATCTCGCCGTCCCAATACGCGCCCTTGACGAGCCGCACCATGATGCGCCGGCCGCGTTCGCGGGCGATCGCCGCCAGCCAGTCGATGACGAAGGGCGCGCGGCGCTGATAGGCTTGCACGACGACGCCGAACCCGTCCCAATTGTCGAGCGCCGGATCGCGCATCAGCGCGTCGATGATGTCGAGCGACAGATCGAGGCGCGCGGCTTCCTCGGCGTCGATGTTGAACCCGATATTGGCGGTCTTCGCCTGCACGGCGAGCGACCGCGCCCGCGCACCAAGCTCGGTCAGCACGCGTGCGCGCTTTGCGTATTCATAGCGCGGATGCAGCGCTGACAATTTGACCGAAATGCCGGGATTGTCGACCGGTCGGTCCGCCGACGCCGATGCGCCGATCTCGGATATCGCTGTTTCGTAATCGCGAAAATATTTCTGTGCGTCGGTTTCCGTGTGCGCCGCCTCGCCGAGCATGTCGAACGAGAATTTGTATCCCTTGCGCGCGAAATCGCGGGCGCGGCGCTGCGCCTCGCCGATCGTCTCGCCGAGGACGAAATGCTCGCCCATGATCTTCATCGCCTGCGCGACGGCGCTTCGGATGACCGGTTCGCCGACGCGGTCGAGGATGTCTTTCGTCGCCTTGACAAGCTTGCGGGCGGGATCGGCGACCTCGACATCGTCCAGCCATGCGGCGGTCAGCATCAGCGCGCGCGTCGAAAAATTGACCAGCGGGAAGCGGCTCTTGCCTTTGTGCGCGGCCCAGTCGCCGGATTCGACCTTGTCGCGGATCAGGGCGTCGGCGGTTGCGGCGTCCGGGGTGCGGAGCAGCGCCTCGGCGAGCCGCATCAGCGTTACACCCTCGGCGGTCGACAGGCCGTATTCCTGGAGGAACTTGTCCACAAGGCTCGAGCGCGAGGCTTCCGCGCGCGCCTCGCGCACGAAGGAGGCGGCTTTCTCACGCGCCGCCGACATCACCGCCGGCGCAAGGTCCGCCTCGACAGCCAGGCGTCGGGCGCAGTCCGTTTCGTCACTGAGCGTATTGGCGCGGATCGCGGCGCGCAGATCAGCAAGACCAAGGTCGGCGCGCGCTGGGGCGGACTTCATCGGAGGCCCTCTTTGGTTCCGGGGACGGCGAATTCGGCCTCGCAATAGCGTGAAGCGCGAGGGCTGTCATGTCTCGGACCGAGGGCGCAATATCCACTGCATCGCAACATTGCAGAGGGGCGGACCGGCGCTTAGGTAGACCATTCTAGAATGACCGCCCTAGCGTTCCACCGACCGCCGCATCCGCCCGAAAAAGGAAATACGCCATGACCGAAGCCTACGTTTTCGACGCCGTTCGAACCCCCCGCGGGAAAGGCAAGTCGGATGGCAGCCTCCATGAGGTGACGCCGGTCCAACTCGCGACCCAGGTCCTCGAAGCGATCCGCGACCGCAACAATCTCGACACCAGGGAGGTCGACGACGTCGCGATGGGCGTCGTCTCGCCGGTCGGCGAACAGGGCGCGGTCATCACCCGCACCGCGGTCCTTAATGCGGGTTTCGCCGAGACGACCGCCGGCATTCAGGTCAACCGGTTCTGCGCGTCGGGTCTTGAGGCGATCAACATCGCGGCAGCGAAGGTCAAATCAGGCGAAGCCGACCTGACGATCGGCGGCGGCGTTGAATCGATGAGCCGTGTTCCGATGGGTTCGGATGGAGGCGCGTGGCCGGTTGATCCGGCGGTTGCGTTCAAGACCTATTTCGTGCCGCAGGGCATTTCGGCGGATTTGATCGCCACCAAATACGGATTTTCGCGCGACGACGTCGACGCCTATTCGGTCGAGAGCCACAAACGCGCCGCGAAGTCATGGTCTGAAGGACGTTTCAAGAAGTCGATCGTGCCGGTCAAGGATGTGATGGGCGCGGAGCTTCTGGCGCGCGACGAGACGATTCGCCCGGACACGGACATGCAGGCGCTCGGAGCGCTGGCGCCGTCCTTCGCGATGCTCGGCGAGAATTTCGGCTTCAACAGCGTGGCTCTCCAGAAATATCCGGAAGTTGAAAAAATAAATCACGTCCATCACGCCGGCAATTCCTCCGGCATCGTCGATGGCGCGGCGGCGGTCCTGATCGGGACCAAGGAAGCCGGCTCGAAAACCGGCCTCAAGCCGCGGGCGCGCATTGTCTCGATGGCGTCGGTCGGCGCTGAACCGACGATCATGCTGACCGGCCCCGAATTCGCTGCACAAAAAGCCCTCAAGCGCGCCGGGATGACCAAGAAGGACATCGATCTTTGGGAATTGAACGAGGCGTTCGCTTCGGTCGTCCTGCGCTTCATGCAGGCGCTCGACATTGATCATTCCGAAATCAACGTGAATGGCGGCGCGATCGCCATGGGCCATCCGCTCGGCGCGACCGGCGCGATGATTTTCGGCGCCATGGTCGATGAGCTTGAGCGGTCGGGCAAATCGACGGCGCTCGTCACGCTCTGCATCGGCGCTGGCATGGGCACGGCGACAATCATCGAACGCATTTAATCACCAGAAATACGGAAACCGGAAAATGTCGGAACAAGCAATGACGGTTGAAGTCGACGGCGACGGCATCGCGCTCGTCACGATCGATCTCAAGGGCCAGTCGATGAACGTCTGGAACGAAGCGCTGATGACGGAGTTCTCAGCCTTCGTCGATCGCCTCGCCAGCGACGACGCAATCAAGGGCGCGGTCATCGCGTCCGGGAAGGCGTCGGGCTTCCTCGCCGGCGCAGATTTGCGCATGCTGGGCGGCGGCCGGATCAGCGACGGCGCCTCATCGCCGCAAGAAACTTTCGAACGGCTGTTCAATCTCAACGCCATGCTGCGGAAACTCGAGACCAGCGGCATTCCGGCGAAGAAGCTTCTGAAGGGCGAGGCGTCGGCCAAGCCCGTCGCGGTCGCCGTCAATGGCCTTGCGCTCGGCGGCGGCCTTGAACTGGTCCTTGCCTGCCATTACCGGGTCTGCGCCGATGATCCGAAAATCCAGCTCGGCGTTCCGGAAGTGAAGGTCGGCCTCCTGCCGGGCGGCGGCGGCACGCAGCGCCTGCCGCGCCTCGCGGGCCTCCAGAACGCGGCGGTGATGGCGACGCAGGGAAATCCGATCGATCCGGCGACTGCCAAAGGCTACGGCCTCATTCAGGAGATCGCGCCGGCGTCCGAGATCGTCGCCAAGGCGAAGGCCTGGGTCAAAGCCAACCCGAAAGCCGTGCAGCCCTGGGACAAACAAGGCTTCAAATATCCAGGCGGCGCAGGGCCGACGCACCCGGCGGCCGTGCAGTTTCACATGGCCTCGAACGCCATGGCGCAGCGCGAGACACAGCACAATTACCCGGCGGTCGAGCACATTCTTTCCTGCCTCTATGAAGGCTCCGTCGTGCCGTTCGACACCGCGATCCGCATTGAGTCGAAATATTTCGGAAAGCTCCTCGCAGGACCGCAGGCGCGCAACATGATCCGTATGCTGTTCATCAACAAGCAGGCGGCGGAGAAGGGCGAGCAGCGGCCGAAAGGCGTTGAGAAAACCTCGATCAAGAAAGTCGGCGTCCTCGGCGCCGGCATGATGGGCGCCGGGATCGCCTATGTGACGGCCAAAGGCGGCGCCGATGTCGTCCTCCTCGACCGTGACCTTGCTTACGCGGAGAAGGGCAAGGCCTATTCCGCCGGGATCGTCGAAAAAGGCGTCTCCCGCGGCAAGGTGACGAAAGAAAAAGGCGATCAGCTGCTCGCGCGGATCAGGCCGACAACGGACTATAATGACCTGAAGGACGTCGACATGATCATCGAGGCGGTCTTCGAGGATCCCGACGTCAAGGCCGACGTCATCAAAAAGACCGAGGCCGTCATCGGCAAGGACGTCATTTTCGCGTCGAACACCTCGACGCTGCCGATCACCGGTCTTGCAAAGAATTCGGAACGCCCGACGCAGTTCATCGGCGTTCACTTCTTCTCGCCGGTCGACAAGATGCCGCTCGTTGAAATCATTCCCGGCGAGAAATCCGGCGACCGCGCGCTCGCGGCCGCGCTCGATTACGTCGCGATGATCAAGAAGACGCCGATCGTCGTCAAGGATACGCGCGGCTTCTACACCAACCGCGTCGTACCGCCTTACCTCAACGAAGCGATGCTGATGGTGAAGGAGGGGATTGCGCCCGCCCTGATCGAGAATGTCGCGAAAATGCTCGGCATGCCGGTCGGGCCGCTGGCGCTTGTCGACGAGACGTCGCTTGAGCTTGGCAAACGCGTCATGGAATCGACGAAAAAGGAACTCGGCAAGGACTACAAGCCGACCGGCGTTGAAGATCTTCTCAATGTGATGGTCGACAAGCTCGGGCGTCTCGGGCGGAAGTCGGGCGGCGGGTTCTACGATTACCCGGCGGACGGCAAAAAATCCCTGTGGAAGGGCGTCTCCGATTATTTCCCGCCGGCGAAGGTCCAGCCGAGCGCCGAGGAAGTCAAAGAGCGCATTCTCTATTCGCAGCTCATTCCGGCGGCGCAGTGCTACGCCGACGGCATCGTCCACGATCCGCAATCGGCTGATCTCGGCGCGATTTTCGGCTGGGGCTTTGCGCCATGGACCGGCGGACCGATGAGCTACATTGACACGATCGGCGTCGACGCTTTCGTGCGCAAGGCTGAAAGCCTCGCGCAGAAATACGGCGCGCGGTTCAACCCGCCGCAGAAATTCCGAGACATGGCGGCGAAGAAGGAAACCCTCTACAAGGCGGCCTGAAATCGCCTGAGGGCCTGCAACGTTCATGCTGAGATCGATCACTTCCGTTCTCGTCGGCGTCGTTCTTGGCGCGATGATGGTGTTCGTCGTGCAGCTGTTCGCGCACCAGTTCTTTCCGGCGCCCGATGGATTCGACGCGACGAACCCCGACGCGATCAAGGCGCTGCCGTTCGCGACAAAATTTTCGGTGCTCGTTTCCTGGTGGGCGGGCGCGTTCGCCGGCGGCGTCGCAGCGTCGCTGATCGCCCGACGCTGGGCGCCGGCCGCATGGGTTGTAGCGGGAACGATTCTTCTGTTCGCCGCGACGAATTTTTCGGCCTTTCCGCATCCCTTGTGGATGATGATCGGATCGATTCCGGCGACGGTCCTTGGCGGTTTTCTCGCAATCATCGTCACCGGCGCGCGTTACGGGAAGCCGCCGCAGGGACCGAAATCCGGCCTCTTCGGCTGAATGGTGACCGACACTCCCATTCCGGCGGCGACGGTCCTCTTGCTGCGCGATCGCCCGGCTTTTGAAGTCCTGATGATCGCCCGCCACGAAAGCTCCGTTTTCGCTGGCGGCGCGCTGGTCTTTCCGGGCGGCCGCGTCGACCCCGGCGACGGTGATCCCGATTGGCGCAAACATGCGAACGGCCTCGCCGCCGA
>JBGSSK010000039.1:0-2392 GCA_041737095.1 Parvularculaceae bacterium
GGCGAGCGGCTTGTCGACAATCGGCGCCAGCGGCGGCAGGGGAGCCGGCGCGCCGCGCGTCAGCGTGCAGCCGTAATTGTCGCGATATATGGCGCGCGCGGCGCCCAATCCGAATGTCGAACCGGAAACGGATTTCCGATCCGCATCGATCGTCAGCGAAAGGCGGCTGACAATCGGCGCGATGTCCATGAATTCGTTTGCGAGGACGTCCTCCGCCTCGCGGCCGGCGACAAAAATTTCCGAGCACGCGATCTTCGTCTTGTAGCCTGCGGCGACGCCCAAAAACTGGTCAGCTTTGACGCCGGCGAACGCCGCCGCTGCAACGGCGGACGCCGCAGCAAGAAGGACGACAGGCCGCATCGAGTTCCCTTCGGGTTATTCCATCGGCCGGAAAATCAGCGTCATCACGACCCCGATCAGTCCGAGAACCGCCCATAGCGGCAGGTTCAGAACCGTGCCGATCGCCTTGGCGAGCCCGCCCGGCGAATTGTCCGCGACCGCCGGTCCATTGATCCCGATCAGCGCCAGAACCTCGGCCGAAGTGCGGATCACCGGTTCGCCGGCTTCCATCGATGAAACGGCGTCAGCGCCGAGAAGGGCGATCGCAACCGCCACCAGTAACCAGGAAATAAAGCGGAACGCCGCCATGCTGCCACCCCTGTCGCCCTCGAGACTGTGTCAGAATAACGGACGCGCCGCTCTTGCGCAAACCCCAAAACCGGCGAGTCCGTCGCTTGCGCTGACCCCTTGCGGCTGTATAGATGCGCGCGGTCGACGGCCGGGCCCCGCCCGCCGCGGCGATGGACAGGTGGCCGAGTGGTCGATGGCGCACGCTTGGAAAGCGTGTAGGCGCGCAAGCGTCTCGAGGGTTCGAATCCCTCTCTGTCCGCCACCAAGTCCGCGCTCGCCAACGCCATCCTTAAGGCGACAGGAAGGCGCATTCGCGACCTTTCAATTGGCGAGCAACAGCGCAACTGAGCCGGGCGCCGCGCGGCGTCGGCGACGATCGTGCATGCTCCCTTGATCGCGCAGCGGAACGCCCTCGGCCGATTTGACGGCGGACAATCCGCGAAATCGGATGCGCGTTAACCTTTCCGCTGGTGCGGGCCAGTTTGGCGTATTGCTTGCTTTCAAGGGGGGCGTCATTGACCTTGGAGCTCAAACCGGATGAACAAGCCGCTTATTCGGGACTTGGAAGCCCTGCCGGGAAAAATTGCGATGCAGAAAGACCTTTCGATCATTGTTCCGGCCTTCAACGAGGCCAAGGCGATCGGTCTGACGATCGAGGCGCTGACAACGGTCCTCCGGAAAGCCGGGATCGATGGCGAGATCGTTATTGTCGATGACGGTTCGAAGGACGGCACCGGCGACGCGGCCGAGGCGACGGGCGTCCGCGTCATTCGTCTCGACCAGAATTACGGCTACGGGTTTGCGCTGAAAACCGGGATCGCCGAGACCAACTCGAAATTCGTGGCGATCATCGACGCCGACGGGACATATCCGGCCGAAAAGATTCCGGAAATGCTCGAGCAATGCCGGAAGGCGGATATGGTCGTCGGCGACCGCGGCGCGGCGATGCGCAATGTGCCCCTCATTCGCCGCCCGCCGAAATGGGTGCTTAACACGCTCGCCAATCTGCTGGCGCGCCGGAAGATACCCGACCTCAATTCGGGGCTGCGGGTTTTCAAGCGGTCGTCGCTCGAGCGCTTCGTGCAATTGCTCCCGGACGGCTTTTCCTTCACGACGACGATCACACTCAGCATGATCTGCTCGAACCTGCATGTCGTCTACACGCCGATCACCTACGCCAAGCGCGTCGGGCAGTCCTCGATGCGCCCAACGGCATTCTTCACCTTCATCCTGCTGGTCCTGCGCATCATCGTTTTCTTCCAGCCCTTGCGGGTGTTCATGCCGCTTGGCGCGATCCTGTTCCTGCTCGGCATGGCGAAAGTCGTTTACGATTTCACCACGATGAATTTGTCGGAAAGCGCCATATTTGCGCTTCTGGCGGCTCTTGTCGTGTGGTCGCTCGGGCTTATCGCTGATATGATTTCTCGCCTGCATCTGCGGCCGCGTCCGCACGGCGAGTGAAATGACAAGCAATGATCGAGGATCGAGGCCGCGGAAGAGCCGGGCGCCCGGCGTCATTCGCGTCATCGTATCCATAGTCATTCTGGCGATCGTCTTGCGCTATGTGTCCACCGGTGAGGTCCTCGACCGCATGCGTGCGACGTCGCCCGCCTTGTGGCTCCTCGTGTTCTTCGGATTTCTTGGCGGCCATGCGCTCGCCGCGGCGAAATGGCGATGGTTGATCGGCGGCGTCGTATCCTATCCGCGCGCTGTTCGCGCGCATTTCGCCGGGCTCGCCGCCAATCTCGCGCTGCCGGGCGTC
>JBGSSK010000054.1:0-1540 GCA_041737095.1 Parvularculaceae bacterium
ACCTGCTGCGCCCGCAACGTCTGCGCGACGAGGCGATCGACATCGCCGAAGTCGAGCCGATGGAGGGCATTCGCCGCCGGTTCGTGACGCCCGGCATGTCGCTCGGCGCCCTGTCGCCCGAAGCGCATGGCGTTCTCAACATCGCGATGAACCGCATCGGCGCGAAATCCGTTTCCGGCGAAGGCGGCGAAGACCCGTCGCGTTACGAACTGCTTGAAAACGGCGACAACGCCAACTCGGCGATCAAGCAGGTCGCCTCGGGCCGCTTCGGCGTCACTGCGGAGTATCTCAATCAATGTGAGGAACTTGAAATCAAGGTCGCGCAAGGCGCCAAGCCCGGCGAAGGCGGGCAGCTTCCCGGCTTCAAGGTGACCGAGTTCATCGCACGCATGCGTCATGCGACGCCCGGCGTCACGCTGATCTCGCCGCCGCCGCATCACGACATCTATTCGATCGAGGACCTTGCGCAGCTGATCTACGATCTAAAGCAGATCAATCCGCGGGCGCGCGTCTGCGTGAAACTGGTGTCGGCGGGCGGGATCGGCGCGATCGCCGCCGGCGTCGCCAAGGCCAAGGCCGACGTCATTCTGGTCTCCGGCCATGTCGGCGGGACGGGCGCGAGCCCGCAGACTTCGATCAAGTTCGCCGGATCGCCATGGGAGCTCGGCCTCGCCGAAGCGCATCAGGTTCTGACGCTGAACGAATTGCGCTCCCAGGTGACCCTGCGCACCGATGGCGGCCTGCGGACCGGGCGCGACATCGTCGTCGCGGCGATGCTCGGCGCTGAAGAATTCGGGATCGGCACGATTTCGCTGGTCGCGCTTGGCTGTCTGATGGTGCGGCAATGCCATTCGAACACCTGCCCGGTCGGCATCTGCACGCAGGATGAAAAACTGCGGACAAGGTTTACCGGCGCCGCCGATCATGTCGTCAATCTGATGTCGTTCATCGCCGAGGACGTTCGCCGGCGCCTCGCCGAACTTGGCGCCCGCTCGCTCGATGAGATCATCGGCCGGTCCGACCTTCTCGATCAGGTATCGCGCGGCGCCGCCGACCTTGACGATCTCGATCTCAATCCGATCCTCACCCGCATCGATTCAGGGGCCCGCCCGCCGCGATCGACGCGCACGGGCCGCATCGAAGTCAGCGACACGATCGACCAGCGCATTCGCCCGGCGCTCGATTCGTTCTTCGTCTATGGCGAGCGCCAGTCGCTGACGCTGACCGTCCACAACACCGATCGCACGATCGGCGCGCGGCTGTCCTCGGAAATCGTCCGTACAATGAAAGGAAAAACGCTCGCCGCCGATCATCTGACGCTGCGCCTCAAAGGATCGGCAGGCCAATCGCTTGGCGCCTTCAGCGTGCGCGGCCTCAAGCTGATCGTCGATGGCGACGCCAACGATTATGTCGGCAAGGGATTGTCCGGCGCGGAAATCATCGTCCGGCCGCGCCGCGACGCTCCGGCGATCAAGGCGCAGGCGATCATCGGCAACACCTGCCTTTACGGCGCGACCGCGGGCGCGCTGTTCGCCGCCGG
>JBGSSK010000062.1:0-2600 GCA_041737095.1 Parvularculaceae bacterium
GCGGCGGCCTGCGACGGCGGCACGGCCGATGACGGCACCCGCAGGGTCTCGCCGACCGACAGCGTATAGGGCGGCGATAGCCGGTTCAGCGCGATGATCGCCTGCGGCGCGGCGCCGGTGCGCCGCGAAATCGCGTATACCGTATCGCCGGGGAGCACCGTAACCTGCCCCGGCAAATCTTCCGACCGCGGATTATTCGTATAAGGATCGATTGCCGGCGTCGCTTGCGCGAGATAGACGGGCTCAGCGCCGTAATTGAGCCGCCCCTCGCGCGCCGTCTCGGCGACAGGCGTCAACGGCGCAAGGCCAGACGAGCCGACGGCCGGCGTGATCCCTGAATTGTAGTCGGGCGCCGGATAGGCGCGCTGCGCCGCGAGCTGCTGCGGCGAATTGTAGATGCGCGCTGTCTGCGCGGTCGGCGCCGTACCGTAGGTGACCGGCGCATGATTGTGAGAACCGCACCCTGCAAGCGCGCTCGTCGACAAAAAGGTTATCGCCCAGCCAAGCCTCTTCATGGCCCTCTCCTCGCCGATGTTAACTCTATGGTAACGAGTGACCATTTTCGGTTAACAAGCCGTTAAGAATCGAATCGCGCCCACGGGTCAGCCTGACGCTTCCGGCTTGCCCGAGTTGAACATGGCCGAGTTGAACATGGCGCCGAGCCGCTGGCGAGAGTCTTCATGGGTCAAGGCGAGATGAAGCGGCGTGATCGAGATGCGGCCGTCATAGATCGCGCGCAAATCGGTGCCTTCCGGCGGATCCGACAACTTCCCCTTGTAGCCGTACCAATAATATTTGCCGCCGCGCGGGTCGCGCCGTTCCTCAGCGAACAGCGTGAAGTCGTCGCGATGGCCCTGCCGCGTCACCTCGACGCCGGCGATGTCGTCTGGTCCGCGATCCGGGAAATTGAGGTTGATGACGACATCGGACGGCCAGCCGGCCTCCAGCAATTTCCGGATAATGCCGGGCGCGTGCTTCTCCGGCGTTTCCCATTTCGCATCGTCGCGGCTGAACCGCGACAGCGACAGCGCGATCGACGGGATGCCGATCGACATCCCCTGAAAGGCGCCGGCGATGGTGCCGGAAACCGTCACGTCCTCGGCGAGGTTCTGGCCGTTGTTGACGCCTGAGAGCACGAGATCAGGCGCGGCGCCCTCGATCAGTTTCTGCGTCGCCATCATGACGGCGTCGGAAGGCGTTCCCGATACGGAGAACCGCCGCTTGTCGTATTCGCGAACGCGCAACGGATTGGCGAGCGTCAGCGCTCGCGCCGCGCCAGATTGCTCCTCATGCGGCGCGACGACCCAGACATCGTCGGACAAGACGCGGGCGATCGCGACAAGGCTTTCAAGCCCGCGCGCATGGATGCCGTCATCATTGGTGCAGAGGATACGCATCAGCCGCCGATCATCGTCACGCCGCCCATATAGGGTTGCAAAGCCGCCGGCACCGCGACCGATCCGTCCGGCCGCTGATAATTCTCCAGAATGGCGACCAGCGTCCGCCCGACCGCGAGGCCGGAGCCGTTCAGAGTGTGGACGAATTCCGTCCCCTTCTCGCCTTTCCGGCGAAAGCGCGCCTTCATCCGTCGCGCCTGGAAGTCGCCGCAATTGGAACAGGAGGAAATCTCGCGATAGCGGTTCTGGCCGGGCAGCCAGACCTCGATGTCGTAAGTCTTGCGCGACGCAAATCCCATGTCGCCGGCGCAGAGCGCGACCGTGCGGAACGGCAATTCGAGCTTCTTCAGAATCGCCTCGGCGCAGGCGGTCATCCGCTCATGTTCCTCGACGGATTTCTCCGGGGCCGTGATCGAGACGAGTTCGACCTTCGAGAACTGGTGCATGCGGATCATGCCGCGCGTATCCTTGCCCGCGGCGCCCGCCTCGGAGCGGAAGCACGGCGTCCATGCGGTGAAGCGCAAGGGGAGTTCCTCGGCGACGAGGATCGCGTCGGCGACGATGTTCGACAAGGTTACTTCGGCGGTCGAGGTAAGCCAGTAGCCGTTCGTCGTCCTGAAGAGATCCTCTTCGAACTTCGGCAACTGCCCGACGCCAAAGGGGGCGCTGTCGCGCACCAGCACCGGCGGGACGCATTCCAGATACCCGAACTCCGCCGTGTGCGTATCGAGCATCAGATTGGCGATCGCGCGCTCCATCCTGGCGAGCGCGCCCTTCAAGAGGACGAAGCGCGCGCCGGACATTTTCGCGGCGGTTTCGAAATCCATGAGGCCGAGCGCCTCGCCGAGATCGAAATGCTCCTTCGCGCCGTTAAGGCGTGTTGGCTCGCCCCATTTCCGCACCTCGACATTTTCCGTCTCGTCCCTGCCGTCCGGCGCGTCTTCGGCGGGGATGTTCGGGATCGCGGCGAGGATTTCGTCGAGCTGCTTTCTGAGCGCCGCCTCCTCGCCTTCGAGCGCCGCGGTCTTCTCCTTGACGCCGTCGATCTCGGACATCAGGCGCCCCGCCTCCGCCTCGTCCTTTTTCGCCTTCGCCGCGCCGATCGCCTTCGAGGCGGTGTTGCGTTGCGTCTGCAACTCCTGGAGGGCGGTCGTCAGCGCCCGTGCCTTCGCGTCGAGGTCGAGGACGTCGCGGCTGCGCGCG
>JBGSSK010000101.1:0-4259 GCA_041737095.1 Parvularculaceae bacterium
CCGGCGACATGGAGGTCGTGCTCGGCTCCGGCTGGACCGGCGTCCTCCTGCACGAGGCCGTCGGCCACGGCCTTGAGGGCGACTTCAATCGCAAGAAAACCTCCGCCTTCGCCGGCCGGCTCGGCGAACGCGTCGCCGCCAAAGGCGTCACCGTCGTCGATGACGGAACGATCGCCGGGCGCCGCGGATCGCTCACCGTCGACGACGAGGGCACGCCGACCTCGCGGACGGTCCTCATCGAGGACGGGATCCTCAAAGGATACATGCAAGACCGGCTCAACGCGCGATTGATGGGCGTCGCGGCGACCGGCAACGGCCGGCGCGAAAGCTTCGCCTGCCAGCCGATGCCGCGCATGACGAATACTTTCATGCTGGCCGGCGAGCACGAGCCTGATGAAATCATCCGCACTGTGAAGAATGGCGTTTACGCGGTGAATTTCTCCGGCGGGCAAGTCGACATCACGTCGGGCAAATTCGTTTTCAATTGCACCGAGGCCTACCGCGTCAAAGACGGCAAGGTCGGCGCGCCGCTGAAGAATTGCGCACTGATCGGCGACGGGCCGAGCGTTCTGACGCGTGTTTCGATGATCGGCAATGATTTTGCTCTCGACCCGGGGATTGGCGTCTGCGGCAAGGCCGGTCAAGGCGTTCCGGTCGGCGTCGGCCAGCCGACGATCAAGGTCGATCGCCTGACCGTCGGCGGCGCCGGGGGTTAATCGGCGCGCGCCTGCAATTGTGGGCCGGCGCCCGTCAGGATGTCGGTCACATCCTTGTTATCGTAGACATACTGGTCGCTGCGCATCAGAAGCGATCGTTCATCCTCGATCAGCGGAATCTCGCGGCTCGAGATTTTTGACAGGATAATGCGCCAATTGTTGATCGGCGTATCAGTAAGGTACGGCGCGCCGTATTTTTTCGCATCCCAATAGATCGCATTGATGATGCCGAATTTCTCGCGCACTTCATCAACATTGAAGTCCTGCATGATCATCGCGCCGTTTTCCTGCAGTCGCTTCGGGTAAGGTCCCTCGTCCGCCTGCACGACGAAGATAAGGCCGCGGCCGTTGTCAACCGCCTTGTTCGCATCGAAGATTTCAAGCAGCCTCTTGTTGAGATACGCCGCGTAACCGGAATAGGCCGATTTATACTCTTCAAACGACTTGCCGCTTCCCGGATAATATACATGATCAATGCATTCGCCGTTTTCATTCATCGTGATTGGATCATGCGGTATCGTCAGGTGCGCGAACGCATAGACAGGCCGGTCGCCGGCGCGAGCCCTGACGCCTTCAAGATAAGTGAGCTGGTTCTTCAGGCGGCCGCACTCCGCGCGCTCGGCGGCGGCGCCGTCGGTCGCGAACCAGGAAATCGGCGTCAGGCGGAGCAGCGCCTTTTCGAATTCGTTGGTCATCGACCAGAGCGTGTTGACGCCATAGAAATTTGAGTCCGCATACGGGCTGCTCCGGCTCGGCCCCCACCAATTGCCGAGATGAACATAGCCATAGCCGGACTTGCGCAGCGTTTCCTGCACGGCGTTTTCGCGGATCATGTGATAGAGCGGACGGCGATCGAAATTCTCCGGACCGACCGCGTCCGCAAGTGTCGAAAGGTCGGTCATGTTCAGGGACGACGCGAGCGAGACGACCGTCTTGCCGTAATTGGATCGCGCATTCGCCGCTACATGAAAGCCGCGGTCTTCCAAAGCCCTCCTGAACGGCCGATTGTCGTAATCGAATTCGCGACGGATGACCTCGTCCGAGCCGTAACGGTCGGGAACGATATAGATGATGTCGGGCGCGTCGCCGACGGAGATTGTCGGGCGCGGCGCGTTTTCGATGATGGATTGCGCGAGAAGTTTGCCTGCCGGCTTCGCCGCGATAGACGACAACGCCACCGGCAGCAGCGACGCAAGGGCGGTGCTGGCGGAAACGACGAAGATGAACGAAGCGAATTTCTGGCGGTCACGACGACGGACACTGTCGACGCTCGCCGCAGCGATCAGGGTCAAGAGCGCGAGGGCGGTCCAGAAACCGACGGCGGGCGCGAGCCCGGCGATTTCCGTCGCGCCGACAAAACCTGAAAACTTGAAGAATGCGAAAAGAATTATCGGAAAGGTCAGCGCGATAACGCGCATCGGCCCGCCGATCGCAATCAGCAGCGCCGGGATGATGAGCGCCGAGCCAAGTGCGACGCAAAGGGCCCGCAGGGTTTCGCTCGGCGCGACTTCGCCGGGATTGTCGACCATGACGCCAGCGACCGCGATCAACGCGACGCAGCCCGACGATCCGATCGTCATCGCCGCCGTCCGGTTCCAGCGGCCGGGTCGCACGCCCGTCATGCAGGGCGCCGATCGTAAGTGATCAATGTCCGTCCCGATGCGGTGACGGTTTCGCTCGACACGACCCGCGCGCGCGCCGACATGATCGAGGTGAAATTCTCAAGCGTATAGTCGGCGAAGATGTCCTTGCGCAGCGTCAGCAGCCTTTGCACCATCGGATCATTCTTCGGGACGAATTCCACAATGCCGGCCGGCGCGAGGGAGGCAAGCCAATCCGCGAAGCGGTCGAGCGGGACGTTGCGGCCGATCGCGATGTGGTGGACGAAAGCGAGGGCGATCGCCGCCTCGGCGCTTTCCGACCGGCCCGCAAGGCTCCGGCGCTCTTCGCCGCCCCAGCCCTGACCCGGGCTCGGATTGGCGGCGTCCTGATAGAGCGGCAGGAAATCGAGTTTGCTGTCGTCGGCGCGCGCGAAGGCTCGCTCCAGCGCACCGAGATCGGCGTCGAAGCCGATGACGCTTCTGGCGCCGTTTTCGAGCGCCGTCTGCGAATAATGACCGGTGTTGCAGCCAAGGTCCCAGAGTTGTCGCGGCAACAGGCGGCGCGCAAATTCGCCGATCGCGCGCTGCTTGGCCTCGGCTTCACCTGGCTGATAGGAATTGTTGTCGGAATAGTCGCGCCAAACGGTCTTGTCGGCGCCAAGCGGCTTCAGCCCGGCGATCCAGCCGCGCAACTGACGCAGAATGCCGAGATAGGACGACTTCGGCAGCGGCCGCGCGATGACGCTCTTCGTCTTTTCGAGTTCGCCGCTCGACTGCGCGGCGGCGGGTCCCAGCACATGCGCCCAGAGATTGAGGGAAAAACGCTTCGATGGCGGGACGAGCCTTGCAAGGCTGGTCGACGGAATTCCTTCGAGCGATCCGCGAAACCACTCATTGTGCGGCGCGCCGAGCAGAGCATGCATCAGCAACGGGTTGAGGAATTGCTCGCAGAACTGGCGGTGGCCGGTCCAGTATTCGCCTTCCGCATAGGGGCGAAACGACAGGGCGTCTATGAAGATCGGCCGTACGCCGATGAATTGCACATTATAAGCGGTTGCGTCGCTGAGGGCGACGCCGTCTTCAAGTAGCGCGATCTGGAGATCAAGATGGTGCAGCGCAGCGCGCTTGAGCAATGAAAACGACCATTCATACGGATAGGAGATGAACGGCAGCCGCTGGTGTTCGACGAGTTTTGCGCCTCGGGGCGCCTCGATCTCGGCCTCGTCATTGGCGACCGCAACGGAGCCGACGACGTAGCCCGCGTCGACAAGGCGTCTCAGCGCGGGATTGTTCCAGGCCGTTTCGAAATCCGCGGCGGCCGCCGGTGCGACTGAACGGAAAATCCGGTCGCCGACGCGGTGAACCGTTCCCGCCGGATCGCGAAACGAAGCAGGGTCGGCTGACATGCTAGTGCGTCGCGCTGTCGCTGTTCGACTTATCTTGCGTCGCGATCTTCTTGCGTTCGCCGCCCGGCAACATGGCGACGATCCGTCCCCACCAGAGGCGCGCGGTGAACAACCCGCCGGCTACGGCGCCCACAAGCGCCTGCAGCGCAAGGCTTCCCATGCCGGGATCGATATAAGCGTAGGCAGGCGCCGTGGTCGCCACGAGAATTGCGACAGCGGCGACGGCGATCTTCCGAATTTCACGCGTCATGGAATTTTGCTCACACTGGACTGCTGACCGGTTGGAGCACCCTGCCGCTTCAACCTCTAGAAATGGTTAAGCAAACGTCTTTTAATGATGGTTAACGCCATCCGCCGGGCGAGACGCGCGCCGCAAAAAGCCATGCGCCGCCCGCGACGCCGAACAGCGCCTGCGCTGCGTAGACGATGAATGCGCCCCCGACATGCATGTTAATGACGCCGCTCGCGAGAAGGAACGCCGGCGCAAGGCCCGCGGCGAGGCCGAAGGCGCCGAGAAGACGATCAGCGGCGCGGCC
>JBGSSK010000179.1:0-4098 GCA_041737095.1 Parvularculaceae bacterium
CCGCCCAGTGCTGTGGCGAAGTCGCCGCCATCCGTCGGCGGCGGGTTTCGTTTTCAGGATCGAGCGTTTCGCCGACATCGATCATCCTGACCCGGCGGCCGCGCGCGATCAGCGCGTGCGCCGCCGAAACGCCGGCGGGACCGGAACCGATGATAATATCGTCAGCAATCATCAGGGATTTTTCTGTGGGTGTCCGCTCGATTTGGTGGCGGCTTCCGACGCAATGGCGATGACGCCGGCAAATGGCATCAGCACATCGGCCACGCCGTTCCGGGAAACGGTCAGTTTCGCCGGCTCGACGGTCGTCTGCTTACCGGCGGCGTAACTGACCTCGTAGCGGCCGGGCGGCAATCCTGTCAGGCGTATCGACATCGGCGCCGGCGTCAGGATGGCGACGGCGATCGAGCCGTCAGGGTTTTCAAATGCGACGGGAATAGCGGCGGAAGCCTTGTCCGCCGATGCGCCGATGCGGACGGCGTTCATCGCTACATGACGAAACACTTGCCGGTTTTCGGCGACCTCCTCGCGCAGCTCGACGTCTAAGCCGTCCGTTTCATTCTTGATTACGTCGAAATGCCCAAAGAGCGTGCGGCCCTGAAACGACGACACATTGCCGATCGTCAGATCCTCGAACAGGATGCGGCTCGTCGCGCGCCCGAACCACAGCTCAAGCATCGAGGTCGGCTTGCCGAATTTTTCGCCGCGCCTCGCGATCGCCCGGACATTCGCGCTCGTCGCGTTGCGATAGCGGTGATAGGAAAACTCCGAAACGTAATCCATCGCGCCCTTGACGCGCGCGATCGCGTCGATATAGCGCGGCGCATTCGCCGTATTGGTGACGGAGGGCGCAATGAACCGCGGCGCAAAACCGTTTTGCTCAAGCCGGCGCGCAGCAGCGAGGATCGCTTCACCGGTGTAACGCGGCGTCCATTCCGGCACGAGATCAGGTTCGAGGATCGCTTCCCAGCTATCAGGTTCGAAGTCGTATTTTTCGCGAATGTGGAGCGAGGTTGCGAGGATAAGTTCAGCATACTCCTCGGGATCGTCGTGGATATACTCGCCCTGCGGCGCCTGTTTTGTGAACGCGACATAGCAGAGATTGACGAAAAGCTTTTGGCCGCGATCGGCGAGCCTTTTGCGCATCGGCAGGACTTGCTGCTCAATCATCTGGTCAAGCTCGGAGAAATCAAAGCCGGCGGCGTCGATGACATTCGGATCGTCATTGTCGTTGATCGTCTCGTATCGAAGCGGCGCCCATTGCTTGTAGGTCAGTTGGCCCGCGGCGTAACGATCCCAGGCGCGCGATTTGCTCTCCGCCCCGGCGCGGATTTCCAGCCGGACCCGGTTGATGCCGAGATCGCCCGCAGCCTTGTCGAAAATCTCGTCTTTTATCTTCAAATAGCGCTTTTTCTCGCCGCTGTCGGGAAGGTCTATTGTGGCTTCCCAGCCGCGCATCGTTTGATGCCGTACGCTGCGGTCAATGACGATTGTCATTGCGTTATCGCTCGACATCACGGCCGGCGCGAGGAGAATAGCCATGGCGCCGGCAAGCGCGACGGCCGGGATAATCACGCGAAGCAATAATTTCCGCTGCGTCATATTCAATTGATTCCTGTAACGACGATCAATCACGCCCAACCACGGGCTGCGACTGTCCGGAAGATTTGGGCGCTAAAGCGAAATAGGCGGCGGCTTTTCTTCGCGACAATAGGCTACAGGCGCCAGAGATCAACGTCGTCCGGTTTGCCATCGCGCGGCAAGACGCCCTTGACGTCCATGACGACGCCGCCGACTCCATTGAGGAGGCCGCGGACAAGCGGCCAGCCGCCTTCGATATAACTGCGATGCGGCACCGCGAGGATCACCGCCTGCACGGGCGTAATTTCCTCGATCGGCGTCAGACGCACGCTGTATTCGCCAAGCGCCTCGTCGGCCATGGCGAGAGGATCGGCGACCTGCACATGAATGCCGTGATCGAGCATCACTTCGATGATGTCGAAGACTTTGGAATTGCGGAGGTCCGGAACGTTTTCCTTGAAAGTCAGCCCGAGGACCGCAACGCGGCGCAACGCCTCGTGGCGACGGCCCGAAAGCCTGATGCATTCGGCCGCGACCCGTTCGCCGACGCTGTCATTGACGCGGCGCGCGGCGAGAATGAGCTCCGCATGCAGGCCGACCGTTTCAGCCTTGTGCGTCAGGTAAAACGGATCGACGCTGATGCAATGGCCGCCGACAAGCCCGGGCGAAAAATTCAGGAAATTCCATTTCGAGCCGGCGGCGGCGAGGACGTCCGCGGTGTCGATATTGAGCGCGCCGAGAATTTGCGACAGCTCATTCATCAACGCGATATTGACGTCGCGCTGCACGTTCTCGATGACCTTCGCCGCTTCCGCAACCTTGATGCTGGAAGCGCGATAAAGACCCGCTTTGACGACGGATGCGTAGACCGCTTCAACATGGTCGAGCGCCTCAGGCGTCTGCGCGGATACGATTTTGACGATCGAGTCGAGGCGGCGCACCTTGTCGCCCGGATTGACGCGTTCGGGGCTGTAACCGATGTGAAAGTCGACGCCAGCCTTGAGGCCGGACGCCCGTTCGAGGACCGGCAGGCAGGTTTCCTCGGTGACGCCCGGATAGACCGTCGATTCATAAACGACGATCGCGCCGCGGCTGAGCGCGGCGCCGACGGTTTCGGAGGCGTTGACCAGCGGTCGCAGATTGGGCCGGCGCGCTTCGTCGATCGGCGTCGGCACCGCGACGATGAAAAAGTCCGCGCGCTTCAGATCCTCAAGGTCGGACGTGTAGCGGACGTCGGCTTCGGCCATTTCTTCGGGCTCGACTTCCGACCGACGATCGAAGCCCTTTTTCAATTCGCTGATGCGATGCGGATCGATATCGAAGCCGATGGTCTTGCCGCCGGCCCGGGCGAGACAGACAGCCAGCGAAAGGCCGACATAGCCGAGGCCGACGACGGCGATCGTGCGGTTATGGGGCGCTGCGGTCCTGGAGGATGGTGCGTTCATGTCGTTCGATCCCTGCGCCTTCGTGCGCGACAACCGGGTTTACACTCATCGAGTGCATTTTCCATGCCGCGTCCAACCGGCTTTTCGGCTTGACGACGCTCGGCGGCAAGTATCATACGGGCTTACGTTAACCATTCGTTTGCAGGGCCGCGGCTAAGTCCCTCGCAATTGCCGGCGCTGTAATCGGGAGACTTTCGCGCAGATGCCAATTCGCGCCGCCCTCGGCAAGGCTGTCCGCGACGCCGCGACGGCGACATTGCCGCTGAGCCTTCGGCTGCAACTCAGAGGCATCCAGCGCAAACTGAAGCTGCAGTCGGTGCCGGTCGGCAGCGTCGATTTCGGTTCGTTGCGGCGGCTCGACCCGATCAGTCCTATCTTCGGCAAGGATCGCGACCTCGTCTCGATCGAGCGGCATTATATCGAGAGTTTCCTGGAAGACTGCGCCGCCGATATAAAGGGCCGCGCGCTCGAGCTTGGCGACGCGACCTATATCAAGCGTTTCGGCGGCGACAAGGTCGCCAAGGCCGATGTCCTGCATTACGTCCCCGGCAATCCCGACGCGACGATCGTCGGCGATTTCACGCGCCCGGAGACGATCCCGACAAACGCCTTCGACTGCATGATCGTGACCCAGACGCTGCAGATGATCTACGATATCCGTCCGGCGATAAGGACGCTGCATGACGCGCTGAAGCCGGGCGGCGTCCTGTTGTGCACCTCGCACGGGATCAGCCCGATCGCGCGACGCGAGGGCGTCGATGACTGGGGCGAATATTGGCATTTCACCAGCCAGTCGATGCGGCGGCTGTTCGAGGAAGTCTTCCCGGCCGCGAACCTCGACATCCGCACCTATGGCAATATTTTCACCGTGATCGGCTCGCTGCACGGGCTCGCCGCGTGCGAGGTCGAGCCAGAAGAACTCGCCTATTGCGATCCGAAATTTGAGCTGATCATCGCCGTCCGCGCGCAGCGGCCGCTTTAGGGCGCGCCGGACGGCGACGCAGGCGGACGCGGCGTCGACGCGAGATAGAGCCTCAGCCTTCGCAGAGTCGACGGGGCGACGGCAGCGGCGGCG
>JBGSSK010000181.1:0-2358 GCA_041737095.1 Parvularculaceae bacterium
CCGATCTGCGGCGCGCCGCTTTTCGAGCAGCAATGCGCGGCGTGCCATGGCGCCGACGGAAAGGGAAACCGCGACCTCGGCGCGCCAAACCTCACTGACGAAATCTGGCTCTATGGCGGCGAGCGGCAGGATGTGCAGCAATCAATCCATGCCGGTCGAAACGGCGTCATGCCGGCGTGGTCGGGACGCCTGTCGGACGAACAAATCACGGCGCTCGCCGTTTATGTTCACTCTCTCGGCGGCGGCGAGTAGGCTTCGCCGTCTCCGGCGAAAGGCGTAACAGTGTCCAACACGGCCGAAATCGAAAAACCCCGGGCGACCGAACAGGTTTTCGAACAGCATGAGGCCGCGGCGGTCAACAGCGCCGCAGCCCGCGCGCTCTACAGGGCGCGCGAGCCGATCTATCCCAAACTCGTCCATGGCGGCTTTCGTCGGCTGAAATGGGCGGTGCTGATCGCCACGCTCGGCGTCTATTATGTTCTGCCATGGCTGCGCTGGGCGCGCGGGCCGGGCGAGCCGGACCAGGCGGTGCTCGTCGATTTTCCGGGACGGCGTTTCTATTTCTTCTTCATCGAACTCTGGCCGGACGAACTCTATTACCTGACCGGCCTCCTCATCCTCGCGGCGCTGTCGCTGTTCCTCGCAACCGCCCTCTTCGGCCGCATCTGGTGCGGCTACGCCTGCCCGCAAACCGTCTGGACGGATCTCTACATCGCCGTCGAGCGCCTCATCGAGGGCGATCGCAATCAGCGCATCAAGCTCGCCCGAAGCCCGTGGGCCGGCGGGAAGATCGCGAGGAAAGCGGCGAAACACGCGCTCTGGATCTTCATCGCGGCGGCGACCGGCGGCGCGTGGATTTTCTATTTTCATGACGCGCCGACGATCTTCCCGCAAATCTTCCGCGGCGAGGCGCCGGCCTCCGCCTATCTCTTCATCGGCGTTCTGACCTTCACGACCTACATGCTGGCGGGGTCGATGCGCGAGCAGGTATGCACCTATATGTGCCCGTGGCCGCGCATCCAGGCGGCGCTGACCGACGCCGAGACCTTGCAGGTCACCTACAAGCATGACCGCGGCGAGCCGCGCGGCTCGCACAAGAAAGGGCAAAGCTGGGACGGCCGCGGCGATTGCGTCGACTGCAACGCCTGCGTCGCCGCCTGCCCGATGGGGATCGACATCCGCGACGGCGCGCAGCTTGAATGCATCAATTGCGCGCTCTGCATCGACGCCTGCGACGAGACCATGAAAAAGGTCGGGCGGCCGCTCGGCCTCATCGCCTATGACACGGACAACAATATCGACCGGCGCAAGGCCGGACAACAGCCGACGATCCGGCTCATCCGCCCGCGCACCATTCTTTACGCGGTGCTGATCGCCGCAATCGGCGTTCTGATGCTCGCCGGGCTCGCGTCGCGTTCAACCCTCGAGGTCAATGTCCTGCGCGACCGGACGCCGCCTTTCGTTCGCCTGTCGGACGGGTCGCTCCGCAACGCCTACACAGTAAAAATTGTCAACAAGGCGAACACGGCGCGCAATTTCACGGTGCGCTTCGAAGGCGTCGAAGGACTTGCAGTTACGGCGGTCGGCGCGGACGCGATGGATAATATCGTCCGCGTCAAGGCCGAGGGCGATGAAGTCCGCTCGGTGCGGGTGTTCGCAACGCTGCCGAAGGAGCGCCTCGACCGTGCGGCCGGCGAGTTGACGATCATCGTTGCAGAAGAAGGCGGCGGCGAGCGCGCGACGAACCGCACCAGTTTCATGAAGGACAGGCGATGAGGACGACGTCTTTCAGATTGACCGGCGGGCGCGTCCTCGCGATCCTCATCGCGTTCTTTCTGCTGATCATCATCGCCAACGCGTTCCTGATCACGCTCGCGGTGCGGAGTTTTCCAGGTGAACAGGAAAAGAAATCCTATTTGCAGGGTCTCGCCTTCAACGAGCAGATCGCGGCGCGCGAGCAACAGCGCGCACTCGGCTGGACGGCCGCCTTCAGCCGCATGGCCGAAGACGACGGCGCCGTCGTCTTCACGCTCGTCTTCACAAGCGCCGCCGGCGCGCCCATACCTCAACTGGAAATCGCCGGCGCGCTCGCTCGCCCCGTCGATGATGATGCGGATATCCCGCTCGCCTTCGCCGAGACCGCGCCCGGCGTTTATCAGGCGACGATCGACGCGGCGGCGACCGGCGCATGGCGGCTTTCCGCGGTTGCGACAAGCGCGCGCGGCGAACGCTTCGAACTGGAGAAACGGCTGACGCTCGAATGACCGCCGCAACGCTTCCCCTCGATGCCGGATGCCCGAGCGGTCTTGAGCCGCCGGCCGATGGCGTCGTCATTGATCCGGCGCCGTTCGTGCGGCG
>JBGSSK010000193.1:0-8435 GCA_041737095.1 Parvularculaceae bacterium
TTGCGCTGTCTTTCTTTCTTCGTATTTTTTTTAATAAATACTAAATACGTACAAGTACAACTTCGTGAGCCGCCTTCTGCTCTTGGGTGTAGCTTCGAAGAATGCACCCGTTTTTTCTGTAAGAAGTATCGCATACAAGTACATGAGTGAAGAATACGTATTCCTTGTCAACTTGAATGGATTTGAATAAGAACCATCCTGCTCATTGGGTCGCCCGACTGAAGAACGTTCTGTTCCGGGCGGTAACCCCGATCCTGAATCGTAGTCAAGCGATTCAGCATGTTAATCTCAAGATGTTAGAAGGCATCGCCGGGAGACTTTGTGGCGACCTCTTTTCAAGTCTGCCTTCCAATGTCGATATCGTCGACTTGTAATTGCTTGAGGAAGGAAACGGTGGTCCGAGAGGTGGCTTCGGGCTCAGGAAGGATATACTTGGAAGCTTGGAGATCTTCGGTGCTGCTGAACAACGCGCCTCTGATTTTTCTCCGCCGAACTCAATCGGAGACGAAACGACGGACATGAAAGGCTTGGGTGCACTTGCAGTACGCTACGACGTCCCGAGTTTCCTGCTCCTTGAGAAACCTGGGCAGGCGACTGCGAAGCTCAGCTGTACTGTCCTGCAATCCCTGTGCGGGAAGATCGTCGTCTCGCGCCGGCGCAATGACGCCGCGATTGAGGCTCATGACGCGGCCCCCTCGATGCTGGCGAATTTCCCGGCGGCGCCGAGCGGGTTCTTCTTCACGCGGACGAAGACGCGGCCGAGCGGCGACAATTGCACGTCATGGGTCGAGATGCGCTCCTCATAGGGCGGCGGCGAGACGCCGTCCTCCGGGCGATATTGCCAGCCGTGCCACGGACAGGTGATGACGCCGTCCTTGATGCAGCCTTCGCCGAGGGGGCCGTTCTGGTGGCGGCAGGCGTTCTCGACCGCATAGATTTTCCCGCCGTCGCGAAAGACCGCGACCCGGTCGCCCGTCGGCAGCGGCGCGATTACTGCGCGCTTGTCGGGAATGTCCTCGGGGGCGCAGACATCGATCCAGCCGTCCGGCGCCTTTACGCCCTTCATGCCGCTGTCGCGCGCCCATTCGCGAAGGCCCGCCGCGAGATGCGACCCCGCAACCAGCGCCAGCGCGGCGAAAACAAGGATCGGATAGACGACCGATTTCTCGGTCATCAACGCGCCATAGGCGATGTGCAGCACGAGAAGGCCGAAGGCGGCATAGACGAGCATGTGAAGGAGTTTCCAGACGCTCGCCGACAAATTCTTCAGCCAGAAATCATGGCTGGTCGCCGCCATCAGGAACAGAATGACGAATGCGGCAAGGCCGAAGATCTCGAACGGGAACCCCTGCGGCGATTTGTAGAGCGGATTGGAAACGAGGAGCGAGACGAAGGGATTTAACGGCCCCCCGCCATGATACCAGATGAGCGACAGGCCGAAATGCGCGGTCGCCACGAGGAATGTCAGCACGCCGAGATGGCGGCGATTGTAGAGGAGCGGCAGGAAGCGCGGGCTGAATCGCGCCAGCGGTCCAATCATCAGCGTGATCGTCAGCATCAGGAACGACACCGTTCCAAGCGCCCGGATCATCAGGACGACCGCGTCGGCCTGATGGCCGTTCGGGTGCGGGCGCAGGCCGATGATCATGAAGACGGCGAGGAACGCCGCGAGCGCCGCCAGCATATAAAGATCGTAGACGATCTTGGCGCCGTTCCACTGTACCGCCTGATGCCTGATCCCCATCAGGGCTGCTCCGTATCCGTCACGATAACGTCGGCGATCGGCTCAGCGGGAACCGCTGGCGCATTATTCAACGCGAGATAAACGCCGGCGATCGCCGCCGGCGCAACGGCTAGCCACATCAGGACATGCAAGCGTCGCTGCGGCCGTCTCATTTTTTTCCGCTGCGCTTTTTCAAAGGTGAGACGAGCACGCGCAGCAGCAGCGCCGGCCAGAGCGCGACCGCGCCCGGCAGCATCAGCAGGCGAAAGCCGAGGCCCGAACCCATCGCCGCCGGATCGAGCCGACCGATCCCTAGGCTGACGAAAACGACGCCGAACAGCGCGCCGACGGCGAGATACGCCGCGACGATCATCCAGAAATATTCAGCCATCGCAATCGACACGCCCGCCTGACCGTCCCCGAAACGCATGACCATCATGGCCGATGCCGCGGCGTTCGGCCAGTGCGCCGGCGCAATTGTGATCGGCGACGACGGTCAGGACGCGCCGATCCGTCATTCTCGGTCACGCGTCCGGCGGCCGGTGAAAGATGACGATCTCATGCCCCTTGTAGTCGGCGACGGCGCTTCGGCGAAACCCGTTCGCCTCAGCAAGGCGGATCGACGCCCGGTTTTCCGGATCGATGATGCAGCAGGCGGTCGCGCCCGGAAATTTGCGCACGCCCCATTGCAGCGCCGCCCGCAACGCCTCGGAGGCGTAGCCATTTCCTTGCGCGCGGGCCGACAGGATCCAGCCATATTCCGGCATGCCGTCGAGCGACGGCGTGATCGCGCGCTTGAAATCGGCAAGCCCGATCTCGCCGATGACCTCGCCGGTCGCTTTTTCCTCGGCCAGCCAGAAACCATAGCCGCACAACGACCAGAACCCCTCCATTCGCGCGAATTTCACCCAGGCGTCTTCGCGATCGAGCGGTTCGACTGTCGTATGGCGCGCGACTTCCGGCTCTGCCCAGATAGCGGCGTAGGCTGTAAAATCAGCGATCGTCCGTCCACGCAGGATCAGCCGATCCGTTTCGACGACGGGAGTCATTCCGACTTCCTGGTCGCGATGTAGGCGTCGACCTCTTCGCCGAGCACGACCAGCGGCAGGCCGCCCTGCGCAACGACGACATCGTGGAATTCGCGAATGTCGAATTTAGCGCCGAGCGCTTTTTCCGCCTTGCGTCTGAGTTCCAGGATCGTCAACTCGCCCATCTTGTAGGCGAGCGCCTGTCCCGGCCAGGCGATGTAGCGGTCGACCTCGACCTCGACATTCTTCAAGGACAGCGCTGTGTTGCCCGCGAGATAATCGATCGCCTGCCCGCGGGTCCATCCCTTGGCGTGAATGCCGGTGTCGATGACAAGCCGGCAGGCGCGCCACATTTCGTAGGAGAGCCGGCCGAAATCCTCGTAGGGCGTCTGATACATACCCATCTCGACGCCGAGTTTTTCGGCGTAAAGCCCCCAGCCTTCGCCGAAGGCGTGCGGGTAGAATTGCTTGCGGAATTCCGGCGCGCCATCGATCTCGTAGGCGAGCGCGTTCTGCAGGTGATGGCCCGGAACCGCCTCGTGCAAGGTCAGCGCCGGCAGTTCGTAAAGCGGCCGCTTGTCGAGCGCGTAAGTGTTCACCCAATAACGTCCGCCGCGCTTTCCGCCGGGCGCCGCCGACACATAACGCCCGGTGGTGTAGTTCGGCGCAATCTCGGCGGGCACCGCCTCGACCGAATAGGGCTGGCGCGGCAGCTTGCCGAAATAGCCCGGCAGCTTGCCGTCGACGGTCTTGGAAAGATATGCCGCGCGTTCGAGCAGCGCTTGCGGCGTCTTCGCGTAGAATTGCGGATCGGTCCTCAGGAAATCGAGGAAGGCGGCGAAGTCGCCCTTGAACCCCGTCTTCCTGATGACGCCGTCCATTTCCTTGCGGATGCGCGCGACCTCCTTCAAGCCAAGCTTGTGGATCGCCTCCGGCGTCACATCATCGCGCGTTGTGTAAAAGCGCGCGAGCGCAGCGTAATAATCGGGGCCGCCGGGCGCCGCGCCGGCGCCGATCCTGTCGGGTGCGCGCGCCGCATACTCGTCACGCATGAAGTCGAAGGTCCGCCGGAACGCCGGAATGACCGCATCCGCCAGCGCGCGTTCGCCTTCCTTCGCGAGCGCCCTGGCGGTCTTTGCGGGGATCGTCGCCGGCATCGACTTGAACGGCGCAAAAAGCGGATGGTCCAGCGGCGCCGGCGACGCCTGCGCTTCGAAGGACGGCAGGATGCCGGGAAGGATTTCCTTTGGCTGCGCAAAACCTGCGTCGAGCCCGGCGCGCATATTTTCAACATTCTGGTCAAGATAAGCCGGCAATTGCGCGAGGCGCGCTAGATAGGCGCGGTAGTCGGCCTCATCCCGGAACGGCGTCGCGTCGACGACGAAGCTGAACTCGTTGTGAAAGCCGCTGTCCGAGAGGAACGGCACGCGCCAGCCGTCGAAAGCGGCGAGCCCGATCGCATGATCAAGGATGAAGCGCAGCAGCGCTGCGTTCAGCCGGTCCTCGTCGCTCGCCCCGGAAAGATCGGCCGCATCGAGCCGCGCGAGAAACGCCTTCGCCTCGTCAAGGCGACGGGCGTGATCGGCGGGCGCCGCGCCCGGAACCCTGTCATTATGGCCATTGAACCCGGCATAGGTCGCGCCGAACGGGTTTTCCTCAAGCTCGTTCGCCCAGTACTCGGCGAACAGCGCGTCGAGCTCCTCCGTCGCGGCGGCGCGGGCCGGATGCAGGACGAGAAAGCCCGCGGCGATCGCGGCGACGGCGAATGATTTCATTGTTCCCTCCGGCATGCGCAGACAACGCCGGTCGGACCTTAGGCTGAGCCGCGAGGCCGCGCCAAGCGCAGCCGGACCAGGCCCCTAAAAAGGAGGAAGACGCGCGCTCTCTCCCCCGAGTGGGCGCACGTCTTCCCGGCTCCGCCGGAACGGGCTTCGTTGGGCGACTCTCCGCCGCCGGAGCCAAGCGCTGGCGCGTGCCGCCCTAGGAGGGCGCCGGCGATCCGACCTGCGCAGGGCTGAAGTGCGCAGATCCGCCGGAGGGGTGGCGTGTGTGCGCCAGCGCTTCCTGTTCGAATGTCTTGGTGCAGGGCCGATCAGCCCGCCCCGCAATGGCAAGCTTCGGCGAGGGCGAGACCCTTCGCTGTGACTTTCCGCACAGGTCGCGACACTAAAATCCGCGATCGACATGACAGTTCGATGACAGGATCGCGCGGCGCCGGCGCGGCTCGCAATCACGTGAAAAAGCGTGAATTCTTTTCGCCAGGCAATTGGCGGATAGGAATGTCGCCGCGTCCGCGGACGATAGGAAGGAACTGATCGGATGACCATCAAAGCCGCATTTCTCGCCGCGTTCGCCGGCGCCATGCTCCTGACGACGCAGGCGGTCGCCGCCTCTCCGGAAGTTTTCACCGGCCGTTTTTCCAGCCTCGCCGTCGGCGGCCATGACCCCGTCGCCTATTTCGAGGAAGGCGGACCGGTCAAAGGCGCCAAGGAGTTCGCCTTTGACTACAATGGCGCCGAATGGCGGTTTTCGTCCGCCGAGAACCTCGAGAAATTCAAGGCCGACCCGCAGGCCTATGCGCCGCAATATGGCGGTTATTGCGCCTGGGCGGTCGCCCAGGGCTACACCGCCCCCGGCAACCCGCAGAACTGGGCCGTTCGCGACGGCAAGCTCTATCTCAACTACAACGACAAGGTGCAGGCCGACTGGCTGAAAAACCCGGAAGGCTTCATCGAAAAGGCCAATGTGAACTGGCCGGCGGTTCTGTCGAAGTAAGCAAGTCCCGCAGAAAAGCGTTCATTTAAGAGCGCTCCCGCCGCAAAGGCCGGGGCGCCTTTTTTTGGGGAGCCAGGAAGGTCCGCCCACGCCCTGTGCAATCGGGCGAAAATGGGGTCCTGTCCGCCCGGAAAATCGCCGCTTTTCTGGCTATGGTTAACGCTTCCTTGAACAGGCTCGGCGAGTCTGCGCCATTCGCGCCTGTCATGCGCTGGTTTGTGAGCTTGCCCGTAGTCCCGTGAAGCGTTCCTGTCGCCCCTTGATGCCGCCGCTCGGCGCCGCGGCGATGCTCGCCTGCTGCGCGTCGGCGCAGGCGGCGGAAAACTACGTCGTCGATTATGCGGGCGCGCCGCCGGGCCTCACCGAAAAACTTCGCAGGATGACCAATCTGTCGCTGGAACGCCGGCCCTATCCGACGGCGGCGGCGATCCGGCGTATCGGCATCGAGGACCTTGCGATCGTCAAGGGCGCGCTCACCGCCGCCGGCTATTACGCCGCCGAGATCGACTTTCGCATCGAAGGCGAGACGGATGAGGTGCGGATGCGCGCGATTTTCGACATTGCGCCGGGAGCGAAATTCCGCGTCGTCGAGCATCGCGTGGAGTATCGCGACGCCATCAATAATGCGCGCCCGGCGAGTTTTGACGAAGCGGGGGTCGGCGTTTCAGACCGCGCCGACGGCGCGACGCTCGAAACGAACCAGCAGCGCTTTCTCAGCGCGCTGTGGGCGCAAGGCTATCCGTCGGCGCGCATTGTCGCACGCAGGGCCGAGGCGCGTGTCGCCGACGGGGTCGCCGCCGCCGTCTACACATTCGAGAGCGGCCCGCGCGCGACCTTTAACGGCGTCGCGATCACCGGCGCGGAACGGACCGATCCCGAGTTCATCAGCAATCTGAAGACCTGGGAGGACGGCGATATATTCGACCGCGAGAAACTCATCACCTTCCGCGACCGCCTCGCCGGCGCGGGGATTTTCTCGACAATCGACATCGAACCCGGCGTCGTCGACATGAACGGCGCAGCGCCGGTCAACCTCATCGTCACGGAACGCAAGCGCCGGACCGTCGGCGCCGGCCTATCCTATTCGACGTCGGAAGGTCCCGGCGGCCGGCTGTTTCTCGAATACCGCAATCTTTTCGGCCGCGGCGAGCGCGCCCGCGCCGAGATCAAGGCCGCCGAGATCAATCAGTCGATCGATTTTTCCCTGACCAAGCCGCTGCCCGGCTTTCCGGGCTCGGCCTATGCGAATTTCGGATTGACCAATGAAACGACGGACGCGTTCAGCGCGCGCACGATCGAGATTTCCGGCGGCCTCGCCAAGGCCTGGTTCGATGACCGGCTGGAAACCCGAGCCGGGCTGGCGCTCGAGACATCGAAGGTCGAACCGGAACTTGCAAGAACGGCGACGGTCCGCGAGGAGCGAAATTATTTCGTTTCGGTTCCGCTGTCGGCGACATGGAACACTGAGGACGACCCGCTGAAGCTGACCAAGGGCGCCAAGGCGTCGCTTTTCGCGATCCCCTATTTCGGGTCCGACCAGTTCACGCGGCTAGAAGCGGTCGCACGCTCGCGCACGCATTTCGGCGGCGACGACCGATTCACGCTAGCCGGGCGGGTGCGCGTCGCGGCGACGGCGGGACAGGGCCTTCAGAGCCTTCCGGTCAACAAGCGCGTCTTCGCCGGCGGCGGCTCGTCGGTCCGCGGCTATGATTTCCAGGCGGTCGGCCCGCTCGATCCGAACGGCGTCCCCGTCGGCGGACGATCCGCCGTCGAAGCAGCGGTCGAGGCGAGGGCGCGCATCCTGAGGCGCGTCGAAATCGCCGCTTTCGCGGACGCCGGCGCCGTCTACGCGGAGAGCTTTCCGGATTTCAACGGCGATTATCTCGTCGGCGCGGGTCTGGGCGTCCGTTACCTTTCAACCATCGGCCCGATCCGGCTCGATGTCGCCACGCCGCTTGAAAAGCGCCCAACCGATCGCGATTTCCAGTTCTATATTTCACTGGGGCAGCCATTTTGATCCCGCGCATCGCAAAATTTATCAGCATAGGGATCATGGCGGCCGTCGCTGTCGCCGCCGGTCTGTGGGCGTTCGTATTCTGGACGCCGCCCGGCCGCCTGATGGTGAAGGGGATCGCCGAGGCGCAGATCGCCAGAGTGGTCGGCGGCGCGGTGTCGATCGGTTCGCTCGATGGCGCCCTGCCCGGCGCAATCGACCTGTCGGGCGTCCGGTTTACGCAAGACGGCGCCGACTGGCTCATCATCGATGAGGCGCGCGTCAAATGGCGTCCCGCACGGCTGCTCGGGCGTTCGCTTGTCATCGACCATCTGCGGATCACCCGCGCGAGACTTGCCGCATCGCCGCCGCCGCGCGAGCGCGCGGAGAGGCCGCGCGGCTTCGAACTTCCCGAGCGCCTGCCGGCGCTGACGATCAGCGAACTGTCGATCGAGGATTTCAGCGTCGCGGAGAGCCTTGCCGGACAGCCGTTGCGTCTTGACGGCGTCGGTTCGGCGACGATGGGTGGAAAGGCGCTGGACATCCGCTTCAACGCCAACAGCGACGGCGAGCGCGATTACGCGTCGGCCGACATCCGCCGCGCCGGCGATCAGCTCGCCGTCAATCTCATTATCGCTTCAAAGGCGGACGGCGCGCTGGCGCTTCTATTGAAAACGGACGGCGCTCTCCTCATCGAAGCGGCGGGCGACGGACCGCTCGAAGACTTCAGGATAGACCTCCACGCAGAGATCGGCGCCTTCGGCGGCGCGACCGGCGACATAGCAGGCGATTTCGGTGCGGCGGAGGCTTTCGATTTCAATCTTGACGTCGGCCTCGGGGCGCGTTTTGCGACCACGGCGCGGCTCATCGGCGAGAGACTGTCGCTCGCCGGGACCTTCGCGCCGGCGCCGGATGG
>JBGSSK010000234.1:0-10497 GCA_041737095.1 Parvularculaceae bacterium
GTCGCGCTCGAAACGCGATTGTCGGTGCGCGCGCTCGAACGCCTCGCCGGTCGCGACGCCGCGCTCAGCGCGCTGATCGCGCGGCTGTCAAAGATCGACGACCGTCTCGACAAGGCGATCCGCGATGGCGACATCGCCGCCTATTCGAGGACAAACAGCGACTTTCATTTCGCGCTCTACCGCGCAGCGGATGCGCCGGTGCTGCTCGGCCTTGTCGAAGGCCTGTGGCTGCAGGTCGGGCCCTTCATGCGGGTCGTCGTCGAGCGTCTTGGCGCCGCAACGCTAGTCGATCAGCACAAGGAGGCGATCGATGCGCTGCAGGCGCGCAATCCGGCAAAACTCGAAAAGGCGATCCGTCTCGACATTCTCGAAGGCATGAAACGGATCAGCGAAGCAAATCTGCAAAATTGACGATCACCCTGCCGGCGCGGCCTGCGCGCGCTTTTGACTTGCGTCAATGGCGGTTGCTTGCCGCCGTGCTCATTTGACGAGGGACGGGCTGATGCGAGGAACCGTGATGCCAGCCAAAGCGATCTGCCTGATCAACGGACATCCGCACGATTCATCCGATCATCTGTGCGCCGCGATCGCCGACGCCTATGCCAGAGGCGCGCGGGGCGCGGGCTGCAAGCTGAAACGCATCGATCTCGCCAAGCTCGACATCCCCTATCTTCGCAGCAGCGCCGATTTTGCAAAGCCGCCGCCGGACGCGATCCTCGCCAGTCAGGCGGCGGTGCGCGCCGCCGACCATCTCGTCATCATCTATCCTTTGTGGCTTGGATCGATGCCGGCGCTGGTTAAAGCCTTTTTCGAACAATTGTCGCGCAATCAATTCGCCATCGCGGCGAGCGACAAGGGTGGTTGGCCGCGCAAGATGCTGAAAGGGAAGTCCGCGCGTGTCATCGTGACCATGGGCATGCCGAGCGCCGCCTACAGGGTTTTCTTCGGCGCGCATGGCGTCAAGAGCTTCGAAAGCGCGGTGCTTGGGATGTCCGGTTTCAAGCCGATTCGCGAAACGCTGATCGGCGGCGCCGGCGACATCGCCGAGAAGCGCGCAAAAGCGTTGCTCGCCCGGATGGAGGCGCTGGGCGCTGCGGCGAAGTAGAGCGCTATGCGCTCCAGAGCTTCAGGCGCTTGATCCGGATCGCCCGAAGGTCTGGGCTTCGCCTCGTCGCGTCGCGATTGCGAAAAACCGGTAATTCCGCTTTTTCGCCCGCCGATCTAGTCGCGTTTGAACACCGACTTTCCGCCGAACCACGTTTCGAGGACCTGCGTCTCGCTGATCTTTGCGGCCTCGCCGCTTTCCGCCAGCGCGAAAATATCCTGGTCGACAATGATGAAGTCGGCTTTCTTGCCGCGTTCGAGCGAGCCGGCGAGATCATCCTGTTTCAAGGCGCGCGCGGCGTTGATCGTGTAGGCGTCGATCGCGTCGAAGATCGACAAGGCTTCGGCTTCATTGAGCGCGCCAGCTTCGAAAATGTCGCGGCTGACGGCGCCTTCGATATTGACGAAGGGGCGCGGGTCGCGCGTGTCGACCGGCGCGTCGGAGCCGGCGATGACGACGCCGCCGGTCTTGCGGATCGATGCGGCCGGATAGACGTTGCGCATGTAATAGCTTTCAGGATCATAAAGGCCCGCCGGCCCGTCGACGCGGTCGATGAAGGGAAGCACCGAGAGGTCGTAATCGGAATCGATCGTCGCCCATGCGAAAGTGAACGACGCATAGGCGTCAAGCGCCTTGAAGCGCCCGAAATCCTCCGGGCGGACAAGCTGCAGATGCGTCACGATGTGCCTGGTTTTCGAGCCGTGATCCTTCTTCGCGCCGTCGATCGCATCGAGCGCCGTCTTTACCGCTCGATCGCCGATTGCATGAATGAGGAAGGTGAAGCCCGCCGCGTCGCCACGCTTCACATAGTCGAGGATCGTTTCTTCCGGGTGCTGAAGGACGCCATTGCTTTGCAGGCACTGCAGCGGGTGGAACCCGTAGCCTTTCGTGAAGGCGGCGGGGTCCGCCGGTACGCCATTGTCCGACGCCGCGCGCGCATTGGCGCACGCCTCGGAGGATGGCTCGACATAGGAGGCGACGCGGATTTTCCCGTCGTCGTTTGCAAAAATCGGCTGCAGATAATCGCGCGACAACGCCGCATTCGGCAAGGTCGGCGGCGCGGCGGCCGGATCGCCTTCGAGAACGCCGTCGGCGAAGAGCTTCAAATAATCGGCCTTGAGCAGCGGCTCGTCCGCATATTTCGCGCGGATGGCGGTCGCTTCCGCCAGCAATCCTTCAAAATCAACCACGCCGTCGTCGCGTCGGTAAGCGGCCGGATCGAAATAAAGCGCAAGCGTCGCGCGCGCATGAAATTTTCCGCCGGCGATCAGGCTGTCGTAAATCGGCAGCGCGGACGGGGCGGCGGCCGCGTCAAGAAATGACGTGATGCCGCGCGGCAGCGTCACCTCCATCAGTTTTTCAGGATGGGCGAGGCGCTTGGCGGCTTCGGCGCGTTCCATGGCTCCGGTGTCGAGCCGGTTGAAAATGTAGGACTCAGTGAGTTTTCCGTTCGGCTCGCCGCGCGCATCGACGCCGACATAATGCGCAAGGTCGGCGAAATCGGTCTTGAGGGTTTTGGCGTCGAGTCCGACGATTTCGCCGGCGGCGTTGCGCGCCGTCTTGAGAGCGAGAGTGTTGACCGCGAAATGATGGCCGTCCGTGCCCTCGAGAAGAACCGGATTGGCGGGCGCGGCCGCATCGAGCGCCGCCCTGATCGTCCTGAATTCCGCGCCCGGCTGGTTGCCGCGTTCGAACTCCCAGAGCGCGACATAGAGCCATTCGCCGGGCGACGGCGCAAAGGTCTCGATGCAGCCGGCGACGAAGGTCGAGAGCTCGGCGAGCGACATCGCCGTCTTGTCGATCGAGCAGGTGTCGACCGCCATCGCGCCGACTGGATGGAGATGCGTGTCATGAAGGCCGGGCAGCAACAGCTTGCCGCCGAGACCGACGCGCTTCGTGTCCGCCCCGACGAATTTCTCCGCCATCTCCGCGGAACCGACGAAAACGATCTCATCGCCGCGGATCGCCATCGCATCGGCGAAAGCGCGATCGGCGTTCGCGGAGTAGAGACGACCGCCTGTGAAAACGTAGTCGGCCGGCGCGCCGCCGCCGGTTGCAGCGCAGCCGACGGTGAGGGCGAGGCCCAGAATGACGCTGCAATAGCAGAATGCGCCGTGAAGATGCCTTGTCATAATGTGCCCGTCTTTCGAAGGAGGATTTCTCGCCGATTTGATCTCAGACGAATTTCCCGTCTAATGCAACGGCTCGACGCCGCGTCCGGAAAGCCCGCTGATGACCAGCAAGAACAAGAATAAGGAAGAGATCGCCGGCCTCCTGCGTAAGGGTTTCGCGGCGTTGCAGGGCGGCAGGCCGCGCGACGCGGCGGCGTACTGCAGGAAGGCGATGGATATCGACCCGGCGCAGCCGGAAGCGCATTTCCTCGTCGGATTGGTGGCGCTTGATCTTGCCGATTTGCCTACTGCGGCGCGTGCATTCGGCGCAGTTGTTCGGATCGATCCCGATCACGCTGCCGGCTGGGCTCAGCTGGCGCGGATCTTCATGCGCATCGGACAGCCCGTCCGCGCCGAAGCGGCGCGCGATGAAGCGATCAGGGCCGGCGTCAGGGACGCGCCGGTCGCCGATCTCATTGGCGTCGTGTCTTCGCTGCTCGGCGATCAGAAAGAGGCGCGCCGATGGTACGGCGTCGCTGTTGAGAAAGCGCCGGAGAGCGATGAATTCGCCGTCAATCTCGCGACCGCCTGCATCTATATCGGCGACAATTGCGCCGCGCGCGACGTCCTCGACCGCGTCCTTGCGCGCAATGACCGCGTCGCCCAGGCGCACTGGCTTTATTCCTCGATCGTCAAGGCGGAAACCGACATTCGCGCGCGCTCTCTATTGCGTCGCGCCGCCGCCGCCGATCCGCCATCGGCGGTGTTTTTCAATTATGCGGCCGGCAAGGAATTTGAGGATTGCGCGGCGTGGGACGAGGCGTTCGCCGCCTTCGCCGCCGGCGCGCGCCTCAAACGCGGGCTGGTCGCCTATGACGAGGCCGCCGAGATCGCGCTTTTCGACGCGCTGACGACGACATTTAAATCCGACTGGGCGAAGTCGCTTCCCCCCGGCTGTCCCGACCCGTCGCCGATCTTCGTGATCGGCCAGCCGCGCACCGGCACGACGCTCATTGAACGGATCATCACCAGCCACTCCGCCGTTGAATCGGCTGGCGAGCTACAGCAATTCGGCCTCTCGGTTCGCCGCCTTTCGCATGAGGCGGGCGGCGGCGACCTGACAGCGAAAAGCGTTGCGCATTGGGCGTCGATCGATCCGGAAGCGCTGGGCGCGGAATATCTGCGCGCGACGACGCCGATGCGCGACGGCGCGTCGCGATTCGTCGACAAGCTGCCGAATAATTTCCTCTATGCGCCGCTTATCCTCGCGGCGCTGCCAAGGGCGCGGATCGTCCACGTCGTTCGTGACCCGATGGATGCGTGCTTCGCCAGCTTCAAGCAGCTTTTCGCCGAAGCCTATCTCCACTCCTACGATCAGGCGGAAATGGCGCGGCATTATGCGCGCTACTTTCGGCTGATGGCGCATTGGCGGCGGGTGTTTCCGGGACGCATTCTCGATGTATCCTACGAGGCGGTCGTCAATGACCTCGAGCCGGAGGCGCGGCGGCTTATCGATTTTCTCGGCCTCGATTTCGAAGAGGCGTGCCTCAATTTCCACGAACAGGGAAGTGCGGTCGCCACCGCGAGCGCCGCGCAGGTTCGCGAGAAGGCCCATACGCGATCCGTCGGACGCTGGCGCCGGCATGAAAAACATCTCGCCGCAATGCGCGCCGCGCTCGCCCGCGAAGGCGTCATCGAAGCGTAAGGCGGGCGGGCGCCGCCGGCGTGCGGATCGTGATCACAAAATTCCCGCAACGCACAAGGTTCGCGTAGCGCCTCCCTATCGTGCGGCCGCCTAAAATGAATGAATACAATGGCTTGCGCCACAGGAGGCAATGTCACATTAGCGCCACACTAGGGCGGCCCATATTGGCGGCGCCGGGAATTCGGATTGTCGCGACCGGCGTTCACCGATAGAAATTTTGACAGAGAAGACCAGAGACTCGGGGGAGTTTTGTCGATTAATGCCAAAAGGGTGACACGACATGATCAAAAGCAATAGACCGCCCGCTTCGCGCAGAGCCTTATTCGCCGGGAGTTCTGTGCTTTGTCTGACGCTCGTCGCGGCCGCCGACCCGGCGCTTGCGCAGGATGACGAGATCATCGTCACCGCGCAGAAGCGGGCCGAGTCGATCCAGGACGTTCCGCTCGCGATTTCTGCGTTCGGCGGCGAATTCGTCCGCGACGTCAATCTCGACGACGTCAAGGACCTCGTCAACTTCACGCCGGGCGTCACCGGCAACACCTTCGACAGCTTCATCGATTACATCAATGTCCGCGGCATATCGACGAACGACTTCGGCGTCGGCGGCGATCCCTCCGTGCCGTTCTTCAAGAACGGCCTTTACCAGGGCCGCAACGGCGCTGTCGTGACGACCTTGTTCGACATCGAACGCGCCGAAGTGCTGCGCGGACCGCAAGGCTTCCTGTTCGGCCGCAACGCGATCGGCGGCGCGATCAACGTCATCACCGCGCGGCCGAAACTGGACGCCTTCAGCGCCTATGCCGAGCTTGACGTCGCCGAACGCGACCGCGTCGTTGGTGAGTTTTCGCTTAACGTGCCTCTGTCTGACAGGTTCGGCCTGCGCATCGCGGGCTATGGCGGCAAGGAAGACGGCTATGTCGACAACGCGTTCTTCCCCGACGCCGAACCGCTGATCGGATTCCAGAAAGGCGCCGGACGGATTTCGGCGCTTTATGAAGACGAGACTTTCGATGCGCTGCTGACGGTCGAACTCGAAAAGCGCGAGCAATCGGGGTCGGTCTATCGCGCGACCGAACTCGGCGATTCCTGGGATGACCTTGTCAGCCTTTTCGGCGTTTCGCTGGGCGGGAACGGCCGCGACATCGACAGCGATCTGGGGCTTGGAGAGAAGGACGACGCGGAAATTTTCAGCGCCGGCCTCGAACTCAATTTCGATCTCGGCGGCGTGATCCTGACATCGCTGACCGGCTTCAAGGACCACACCTACGAATACGCCGAAGATTTCGACGGCACGCCGCTTAACATCAACAATTACGCGCAGGACCAGACCGGCCAGTATTTCGAACAGGAAGTGCGGCTCACCTCCGACACCGACGGACCGCTTTCCTGGTACATCGGCGGCTCCTATTACAATGAGGAAATCGACGTCCTCTTCTCGCAGCTCGGCGACGAAGAGGTGATGTGCCAGTTCTATATCGGCGTAAGCTGCACCGATTACCTCGCCTATTATTATTACACTTTTACGCCGAGCGCAGTCGGGCTGCTTGAGCAAAACCAGGTTCGCGGGCGGTATCACGGCTGGGCCGGCTATATCGACGCGACCTACGAACTCAGCAAGGCGTTCGATATCGGCGTCGGCCTGCGCTATTCGATCGACGTCAAGAAGTTCGGCATCAATGCGCTGCCGGTCGAGAGCGATCTCGGGCCGTTCTTCGCGCTCGGCTTCACGACGACCGATTTCCTGACCGACAAACAGAGCTGGGACGCCTTCACGCCGCGCTTCATCGCTCGGTATCATCCGAGCGACGACTGGATGATTTTCGGCAGCGCGACGCGCGGCTTCAAGTCCGGCGGTTTCGGCAGCTTCACGATTACGCCGGAAACCCTGCCGTTCACCGCGGCCGGTCTCGACCTCAATCCCGGCGACGCGTTCCCGAACACCTTCGAGCCGGAAACAGCCTGGTCCTATGAAATCGGCACAAAGGCGACGGTCGGCGGCGTCAAGCTCGACGCCAACGCCTACTACTACATCTACAAGGACCTGCAGGTAATCGTGCCGGGCGTCGGCGGCGGCATTCTTGTCGACAATGTCGGCAAGGTGAAGGGATGGGGCCTTGAAGGATCAGCGCAAGCGCCGCTGGGTCGCTACATCGACGTCCTGTTGACCGGCGCCTACGCCAATTCGGACGTGACCGAAGCGCAAGCGCTCTGCGACGGCACGCTCGATTGCGAAGGCCAGCCGCAACCGGCGGTGCCGAAATTCTCCGGCTCGGCGGTCGTTCGCCTCAACGTGCCGGTCGGCGCCGGCGAGATCACCGGGTCGGCCGAAATCTTCGGTCAGACCGACACCTATGGCGGCCTCCTGCGCCTCGCCGAAGCGCGCAATGACGGGTATGCGGAGCTTGCGCTGCGTCTCGGCTATCGCGCCGAAGCCGGATGGTCGGTCACCGGCTATGTCGAGAACCTGACGAATGTGCTCTATTACACAGGATCCGCCGAAGGCGGGTCGATCCTGCCGGCGCATTTCTTCGGCCCGGCGCGCCCACGGACCTTCGGCGTCCGGATGACGTATGATTTCGGCGGCTGACAGGGGCGCAAGCGACGCGTGATGGCAAATCCTGATCTGTCCGGCGTCCGCGCGCCATGCTGATCAGGACGGGAATTGTCTTTCAGTCATTCAAATACGCGATCTTCGCGCTGCTTGCGATCAATGCGGCGGCGTTCTTCAGCGAGAATTTCGCGAGCGTCGCCCACACCTACAAGGACGGGCTGAGGCCTGGCGACGTCATTGTCGCCTATGCCGACGCGGTTGACACGGCGGCGTGGCTGGTCCTGCTCCTGCTGCTCGAACTCGAGACCTTCGTCATTCCCGACGAAAGGATCAAAGGCTGGCTCGACGGCGTGATTTCGGTCGTCAGCTTCGCCTGTTGGGCGACGATCCTGTATGCGCTCTACGGCTATATCGGCTCGGTCGACGCGCCGTATCATTACACGCCCTATGCCGGCTTCGATCCCTGCTCTCTGACGGGCGGCGACGCCTCCATCGCGCGAGGGCTCGACGATTTCGTGGCGCTTGATGCAGCGAATTGCGTCGAGGTCGCGAACAGCGCGTGGTTCAACGCCGACCTCAATGCCTTTGCGACGAAGGAAAGCGTCAGCGTCATGAAGCGCCTCGCCTGGACGGATGTGCTGAACTCGTCGGTCTGGGTGCTGATCGTCGTCATTCTCGAACTCGAGATTTACCTGAAATCGTCGAAGACATTCGGGACGAAGTTCTTCTTCGCCTATAAGAGTTTCAAATTGCTGCTGTACGGGATCTTGCTGCTCAATGTCCTCTACTGGTGGGCGCTCGGCGACGCGCTCGACGCGTGGGATGCGCTGTTGTGGCTGGTCGCGTTCTTCTTCATTGAGATGAACATGATCGCGTGGCAGGAAGAAAACGCCCGCAAACGAGCCGCGGGCCTTGCTCTTTAAAAACATGGATGTTTGACGATGACGGTCTTGAAGAACCCGTTACCCCTGATCGACCGCCACCGCGCCGTCATGCCGGACTGGCTGAGCCTCTATTACAAGGAGCCGATATCGCTGGCGGCCGGCGAGGGGCGGCGCGTGCGCGACGCTGACGGCGTTGAATATCTCGACTTTTTCGCCGGCATCCTCACCAACATGATCGGCTACAATGTGCCGGAGATCGTCGAGGAAATCCGCGATCAGGCCGGCAAGATGCTGCACACCTCGACGCTTTACCTAATCGAGTCGCAGATCGAGCTCGCCGAGGAAATCGCCGCGCTCTCTGGCATTCCCGATGCGCGCGTCTTCTTCACCACATCGGGCAGCGAAGCCAATGACGCGGCCCTGATGCTGGCGACCGCCTATCGCCGGTCGAACCAGGTATTGGCGATGCGCTATTCCTATCACGGACGCACGATGTCGACGGTGCCGGTGACCGGCCACTCGACCTGGTCGCCGTCTTCGCTGTCGCCGTTTATGGTGACCTATGTTCATGGCAGCTATCCCTACCGCAGCCCGTTCTCGCATCTTCAGGGTAGGGACTATATCGACGCCTGTGTCGGCGATCTGAAAGAATTGCTCGACGTTGCAACCGCCGGCGATGTCGCGTGCATGATCGCCGAGCCGATCACCGGCGTCGGCGGTTTCGGAACGCCGCCGGACGGGCTCTTCGGCGCATTCCAGCAGGAGCTGAAAAAGCGCGGCATCCTCTTCATCAGCGATGAGGTGCAGACCGGCTGGGGCCGCACCGGCGAGCATTTCTGGGGGTACGAGGCGCATGGCGTCACGCCGGATATCCTCACTTTCGCCAAAGGGCTCGGCAACGGGCTTGCGATCGGCGGACTGGTCGCGCGCGCCGAGGTGATGAACTCCCTGAAGGCGAATTCGCTGTCGACCTTCGGCGGCAATCCCCTGTCGACGCGCGGCGCCCTTGCGACCTTGCGCTACCTGAAAACGCATAATCTGCAGAAGAACGCCGCTGATCGCGGCGCGCAGATGCGCGAAGGGTTGATGAAAATCGCCGCGGCCTCGCGTCATATCGGCGAGGTGCGCGGCAAGGGCCTCATGCAAGGGATCGAATTCGTCGAACCCGGAACGAAAACCCCGAATGCCCGCGCCTCGCTGGCGCTCCTTGAGGAGACGCGGGCGCGCGGCCTACTGATCGGGCGCGGCGGGCTCTACGGCAACGCCAATCGCATTGCGCCGCCATTGACCATCACCGCCGATGAAGTCAGCGAAGGCCTCGACATCATCGCCGGCGCGATGAAGACGATCGACTAAAAGCACGGCTTCTTTGCTCTCCCGATTTGCGGACGGGCAATGGGCGGCAACGTGTTTTTCGCCGCCGCGCGTCAGGTCTCGCGCTTCAGCCGCGCCTTGGTCTTTCCTTCATGCGGCTTTGCGCCGGCGGGATCGTCGGGCCAGTCATGTTTCGGATAGCTGCTGCGCATGTCTTTCGACATGTCGCGATAACCGCCCGACCAGAACGCCGGGAGGTCCTTCGTCAGCGCGATCTGGCGGCGCGCCGGCGACAACAGCGACACGGTGAGCGCCAGGCGACCGCCAAGGATCGCCGGATGAACCGCGAGCCCATAAAATTCCTGCACGCGCGCCTCGATCGTCGGCCCGGCTTCGGCGAGATAATCGATGTCGATCCGCCGCCCGAACGGCGTTGCGATCGACAAAGGCGCGAGCTCGTCGAGCTTTCGGGCGGCGTCCCAGTCGAGCAGCGACAGGAGAGAGCGCCGCAATTGCTCGGCCGTCGGATCTGAAAGTCTCGGCGGATCGCGAAAAAGCGGCGTCAGCCATGCGTCGGCGCGCGCCAGGAGACCCTCAAGGCCCCAGTCCGGCCAGTCCTCGCCGAAATGCCTGCGGACAAGCGCGAGCCGCGCCAAGGTCTCCTCGATGACGGCGCCATGATTGAGGAGCCGCGGTCCGTGCGCGCGGATCGCCTCGACGAGCGCTGCGCGCGCGAGGTCGCCCGACGGGGTTTTCAGCGGCGTCTCGGAAAGGACGATGGCGCCGAGGCGGGTGACGCGCCGCGCTTTCATGTCGCGGCGATCGAT
>JBGSSK010000253.1:0-1711 GCA_041737095.1 Parvularculaceae bacterium
ATCGACAGCAGGTCGGCGGGGTTCGCCGCCCGGTCGGTGTCGTCAATAACCAGCGCGCGGCCCATCGGACCGGCTGCGTCGAGGACCTCCGCGGAAATCAGCCGGGCGTCGATCTCCGCCGCGAGAATGCGCGCAAGGTGCGTCTTGCCGGCGCCAGCGGGACCGCAGATGACAAGCAGCCTTTCCGGCGACGCTATCCACGCATTCATCATCCGCATCGCCGCCTCGTTCGATGACGAGACAACGTACGACTCGCGTGTCATCCGAGGCGGCGCCGCCGGCAGGTCCAGAACAATCTGTCGCACATCGCCCGCCGGCATGGGATCGCCATTCCTCACAGCCATTAATTCGGCCGGCCTCGCCGATTACTGGCGGTCGCCATCAGCATCTGGTCGAATATCGTGAGGCGCCGCTTCCGGTGTCGCCGAGGCCGGCACAGGCCCCGATTCAGCGTCGCCGGCGTCTTCGAGCCCGAATACGCCACGGCGATCTCCGCCGCCGCGCAGGAATCGTCGCCCGCGATATTTTCCGGCGACCGACGGGGTTGCAAGGAACCAGCGCTCCCCGGTCTCGGTCCAAAAGACGATTCCTTGATTTTCCATCGCGACCTGCATGCGCGAGGCCTCGCCAAACACCCGGAGGTCCATTTCGGCCCCGCGCCGCGATAGCGAGGACACCTGCACCGCGCCGACCAGCGGCGTCGCTATGAGCGCGCTGCGAATTTTCGACCAGTCTTCAAGGCGGTCGAAGAATGCCGTCACGGGCAGGCGCTGCTCTTTCGAGTGGTCAATCAGCGTCCGCGCTTTCCAGCCGCTCGAATATTTCGAGATCGCCGCTTCAATCGAGCGTTCCGCGAGCGTCGGGAAATTGCCGGCGGGCTCGGAAAGATAAATCTGCGCGACGACTTCGCCGACTTTCGCCGCGAAATCCTCGTCGCCCTCGGCGTATGAAAGCGTGCGGCTCGGCACCGCGGCGTCATCGAATTCGGCGTCATGGCCGAGAACGTCACTGAGATCCGCCTTGCCGGATTCCCGCAGGGCATTGATGAGGCGAACGGTCAATTGATTGGCGCCGTCCTTCTGCGTCAGGCGCGCATGAGCGACCATCACCTGGCTAACATTGTAGCGCTGCGCGATCACATCGAGCGCGCCCGGATCGAGCGCCAGCGCCTGGCGCGCGGTGATGGTCGAGGAATCCTCGAGATCGCCGAGCGGCGCCGACATCGGCGTCAGCTCGTGCGTATAGGGACGGATCTTCCACGCCGCCATCCACGGATTGTTGCTTTCCCAGAGATAGACGCCGCTGTCGGTCTGCAAGACTGGCAGCACCAGCGCGACGCGCGTCTGAGCTTCACTGTAGGGAAGGCGCGAATTCTTGAGAAGCCGCCGGATTTCATCCGGCTTGAAGCGATAGGTGATGTGGGCGCGATAGGAACTCGACGAGGCCTTTTCGCCATAGACCTCGAAGCCCGATTCCAGCCCGACCAGTTGCTGCGGCGAGATCTCGACCGCGGTCTTGCCGCTGGCGTCGGCGGCGCTGATAGCCGCCGTCCCCGCGGCGACCGAGGGAAGATAGATCCAGTCCTCCTCTGGCGTCAGGCGGCGCAGTAGAATGTCAATCGCCCGCCGGCGTCCCGCCGCCTGGGCCGATTCCTTCGCTTCGGTCGCTGTCGCCCCGCTCGCCTGCACCGGCACGCGCGGCACGACGAAAA
>JBGSSK010000266.1:0-10735 GCA_041737095.1 Parvularculaceae bacterium
GTCGCGCGGCGGACGGCGATTGATGGGCGACATCGCGCAAACCGGAGCAGTCGCGGCGCTCGGCGCGCTCGCCTACAAGGCATGGACCGACCGGCAAGGGCGTCCCGCCAGGAGCGACACGCTCGTCAGCGACGCGGCCGCAGCGGGCTTTCCGACCGATCCGGCGGCCGACCCTCAATTCGCACTAGCAGTCATTCGCGCGATGCTCGCCTCCGCCTACGCCGATGGCGTCCTTGATGCGCATGAACAGCAGATAATCGATAGCGCGAGCGCGAAGGCCGACCTGACCCTGTCAGAACGCGCAATGCTGAAAAACGAAATACCCGAAGAGGAAACATTGCGCCTCATCGCCGGGGCCGCGAAAACGCCGCATCATGCGGCCGAACTCTATGCTGCGGCGGTTGTTTCGGCTGGAGATGTCAATGATTGCGAATCGACTTTTCTGGTCAGGCTAGCCGAGCGACTCGGCCTTGCCGACGAAGAAACAAAAGCGCTGCACGTCACGATTTCGCATTAAGCACCGAATGCCGCGCCGCGCCGCCGGTCATTATTCCGGCGGCAGCGGACCGAAAAACCCGTCGACGCGCTTTATCTTGCGGGCCTTCTTCGTCACCGCGACTGTGTCGTAGCCGTCGAGGCGCGTGTCTTCATTGAGTATGACCGCCCAAGAATACCGCGCCCGGTCATGATGCATGTCGATGCCGCTGGTCCGGATGCATTGCGCGGCGGGGTATTGCTTTCGGAAATCCTTGACCATTTTCGCAAAGGCCGGAACGCCTTCGATGGCGTAGTTCGGATCCGTGAATTCGACGCCCTTGGCGAGCGCCTTGTCGAGATGGCGTCGCATTTTCTTCGGGTCGCTTTCGTTCCACGCGGCGAGCATCTGGTCGAAACTCTTCGGTATTTTGGGCATTTCGAATAATCCTTGATCGGCGGGCCTCACTATAGAAGAATCGCGCGCCGCGACAATGAACCGGGGACGCGGCCTCTTGCGGCTGTACTCGCCAATTGATTGTGACCGCGCGGCGGTTCAAGCTCGCCCATAACCGAGGAGGCTCAGATGAGCGCAAGAGAATTCGACATCATCGTTTACGGCTCCAGCGGGTATACCGGGCGCCTTGTCGCGGAATATCTGGCAAGGAAATACGCCGGCGGCGGCGCCCTGAAATGGGCGATGGCCGGGCGTTCAGAAGCGAAACTCGCCGAAGTGCGGGACGCGATCGGCGCCGCCGCCTCGACCTCACTTATCTTCGCCGACGCGGCAGATCCCGCCTCGCTCACCGCCATGGCCAAGCGCACCAATTGCATTATCACCACTGTCGGACCCTACCAGCTCTACGGCGAGCCCCTCGTCGCCGCCTGCGCCGAGGCCGGAACCGATTACGTCGATCTTTGCGGCGAACCGAACTGGATGCGCGTGATGATCGACAAATACGACGCGGCCGCGAAAAAATCCGGCGCACGCATCGTGCTATCGTGCGGTTTCGATTCAATCCCATTCGATGTCGGCGTCTGGTTCACCCAGCAGGAGGCGATGAAAGAGTTCGGGGCTCCCTGCAAGGAAATTAATTGCCGCGTTCGCGCGATGAAGGGCAAGTTTTCCGGAGGCACCGCCGCGAGCCTCAAGGCGACCATGGCGGCGGCGTTCAAGGACCCGTCAATCATCGAATTGCTGACAAGCCCATTCGCGTTGACGCCCGGCTTTGTCGGCGCCGATCAGCCGTCCGGGTCAAAGCCGATGCTCGACGCGGCAACCGGTCTATGGCTCGCGCCCTTCGTGATGGCGCCGATCAACACCAAAAACGTTCATCGGTCTAATTTCCTGCTCAATCATCCGTATGGAAAGGATTTCCGCTATTCCGAGATGATGGTCGCCGGGAAGGGCGAGCAAGGCGAGGCGATGTCGAAAGCGATCGCCTCCGACACGTCGCTGATGGGCGATGATGCGCCAAAGCCCGGCGAAGGGCCGACGAAGGAAGAACGCGAAACAGGCTTTTACGATGTCCTCTTCCTCGGCGAGACCGCGCGCGGCGAAAAGATCCGCACTTATTGCAAGGGCGACAGGGACCCAGGCTATGGGTCGACATCGAAGATGATCGCCGAAGCGGCGATCTGCCTCGTCCGCGACGCGAAGGACGCGGCCGCCGGCGTTTCGACCCCCGCCGCGACAATGGCCGCGCCGCTTATCAAACGCCTCGCCGCCCATGCCGGGGTCGTTTTCGGACGGGAGTGAGCCGGAACGGCCACAGGCCGTCGATCATTAACGCAGCCAGTTCCCCACCCTGAACGCGAGGGCGTCAGCCCGTGTCATCATCGACCTCCATGAATCGCTTTGAAGATCGCCCTTCGACGCCGCGCCAGAGGCGGATTGCGCTGGTTGTGCTGCTTGCAGGCGTCGTCTGCATGGGCATGGGGCAGACGATCGTTTTCGCCGTGCTGCCGCCAATAGCGCGCAAGATCGGCATGGACGATCTTGAGGTCCTGTCGATCTTCATGCTGTCGGCGTTCTTCTGGGTGGTGATGGGTCCTTGGTGGGGCCGGCGCAGCGATATATTCGGCCGCCGCCCGTTCATCGTCATCGGCCTTTCGGCTTTCGCGTTCTCGATGACCGCCTTTGCGACGGTCCTGCATTTCGGCATGGCGGGCGCGCTTGGAGGCCTAGCCCTTTACGCCCTGTTGATCAGCACGCGGTCGATCTACGGCATCGTCGGGTCGGCGACGCCTGCGGCCGCACAGGCTTATATCGCTGACCGGACGCCGCCGGAACGACGAACCGCCGGAATGGCCGCCTTTTCCGCCGCCTTCGGGATAGGCGCGATGGTCGGTCCAGCCTTCGCCGGCGCTGTCGTCGCGATCGATCCTCTGGCGCCGCTTTTCGGCGTCGCGGCCGCAGCGATCTGCGCGGTCTTGTCCGTCTGGTTCTTCCTGCCGGAACGCACGGCGCCAAAGGAACGCGCAGTGCGGCCGAAATTGTCGCCCCTCGACCGGCGCATCCGCCCTTACCTTATTTACGGCCTTTCGACAGCGATCGCGACGGCCATCCCGATCCAGTTCATCGCATTCTATTTTATCGACCGACTGACCCTGCGCAGTGAAGAGGCGCTGCAACTTGTCGGCGTCGCGCTGTCGGCGGCGGCGATGGCGTCATTGTTCTCGCAGCTTGTGCTGGTGCAGCGCTTCAACCTTCCGCCATCGACCCTGATGCGGTTCGGCCCGATCCTCATCGCGGTCGGGCATCTTGTGATCGCCGCCTCAGGCGATGTCGGTCCGCTGGTTTTCGGGATGCTGCTTTCCGGCCTCGGCGCCGGCATGCTGACGCCAGGGTTTGTCGGCGGAGCGTCGCTCTCCGTCGGCAGCGATGAACAGGGCTCAGCTGCGGGGCTTTCGAACGCCGCCGGCGCCTCCGGCTTCATCTTCGCACCGATCATCGGGCATTTTTTCTACTCGATCGGCCCGAGCGTCCTCTTCGTCGCCACGGCGACGATCGCTGCGTGCTGTGCGGTCTACGCCTTTCTGGAGAAAGGGCTTTCGAAGGCCGCACAGCCGCTGGAAATCAAGGACGCAGTCATCTAAACGGGGGGCCTAAGCCTTCTTGTCTACGATCGGCGGGACCACTCGGATATGCAGCTCTTTCAGCTGCTTGTCGGTCACCTCGTTCGGCGCCTGCATCATCAGATCCTGCGCCTGCTGGTTCAGCGGGAATGCGATCACTTCTCGAAGGTTCTGGACACCGGCGAGCAGCATGACGATGCGATCAACGCCCGGCGCCGACCCGCCATGCGGCGGCGCGCCGTAGCGGAAAGCATTCAGCATGCCACCGAATTTCGCCTCGACAACATCCGCGCCATAGCCGGCGATCTCGAAGGCTTTCAGCATGATGTCCGGCTTGTGGTTCCGGATGGCGCCCGAAGAAAGTTCGACGCCGTTGCAGACGATATCATACTGAAACGCTGTCATACTGAGAATGGTGTCGCGGTCGTTCTTGTCGAGGTTCAGGAACGCCTGGTGATCGTAATTCGGCATCGAGAACGGGTTGTGCGAGAAGTCGATCTTTTTCTCTTCCTCGTTCCATTCATACATCGGGAAATCAACGATCCAGCAGAATTTGAACTGGCCCGCGTCGATGAGACCGAGTTCGGTTCCGATGCGCGTCCGCGCGAGCCCGGCGAATTTGTAAAAATCATCCGGCTTGCCGGCGACGAAGAAACAGGCGTCCCCGACTTTCAGGCCGAACTGCCTGCGGATCGCTTCGGCGCGCTCCGGCCCGATATTCTTGGCGATCGGGCCGGACGCCTCGAGGATTTTGACGCCGTCTTCCTCAGCCTCGCGCCAGAAGATGTAGCCAAGGCCCGGCTGTCCCTCGCTTTGCGCCCATGAATTCATGCGGTCGCAGAACGCGCGGCTTCCGCCCGCCGGCGCCGGCGCACCCCAGATTTCGACTTTGGGGTCCTTGTCGAGCATGCCAGCGAATACCTTGAAGCCCGAACCGCGGAATTGCTCCGAGACGTTCTGCATCTCGATCGGGTTTCTGAGGTCGGGCTTGTCGGAGCCGTATTTGCGGATCGCGTCCGCGTACCTGATGCGCGGGAATGGCGGCGGCGTCACCGATTTGCCGTCCGAGAATTCATCAAAGACGCCGGAGAGCACCGGTTCGATCGCCGCGAAGACGTCTTCCTGCGTTACGAAGCTCATCTCGAAATCGAGTTGGTAGAATTCGCCAGGGCTGCGATCGGCACGCGCGTCCTCATCGCGAAAACACGGGGCGATCTGGAAATAGCGATCGAAGCCGGCGACCATCAGCAGCTGCTTGAATTGCTGCGGCGCTTGCGGCAGAGCGTAAAACTTGCCGGGATGCATGCGTGACGGCACGAGGAAGTCGCGCGCGCCCTCGGGACTCGAGGCGGTGAGGATAGGCGTCTGAAATTCGGTGAAGCCCTGATCGATCATCCGCCGGCGCAGCGATGAAATCACTTTCGAGCGCAACGCGACGCTCCGATGCAGCGTGTCGCGACGCAAATCAAGGAAACGGTATTTGAGGCGCACATCCTCCGGATAATCCGGCTCGCCGAAGATCGGCAGCGGCAATTCCTCCGCCGACGACAGGATTTCGAATTCCGAAATGCGAATTTCAACGCCGCCGGTCGACAGACCGGGATTGACCGTTTCCGGCGTCCTTTCAATGACATCGCCATCGATGCGAATGACGCTTTCCGCCCGCACTTTTTCAATCGCCGAAAAGAACGGTGCTTCCGGTTCGACGACGAGCTGCGTCACCCCGTAATTATCGCGCAGGTCAATGAACAAGAGGCCGCCATGGTCTCGCTTGCGATGCACCCAGCCCGACAGGCGCACCTTTTTGCCGACGGCGTCCGGGCGGAGCGCCCCGCAGGTGTGCGAACGGTAGACGTGCATGCAATCCTCATGAAATTAAGCCGGCGCCGGAGTGGCAATACCACCCCTTCTTGTCAAGCGGCCGGCGACCGACGGGGGCTTGCGGGCGCCTGATGAACAGAGGGGCGCCGCAAGGGTGACTGGCCGCCCGGACGCTGATAGAACGCCGCCCTCATGAGAATCATCAAGACGACAGACGACCTTGCCGCTTTTTCCGCCGATCTCCGCGCCCGGCCGCATTTTGCGGTCGATACCGAATTCATGCGGGAGAAGACCTATTGGCCGATCCTCTGCCTCATCCAAGCGGCGGCCAACGGCGTTGAGGCGATTATCGATCCGATGGCGCCGGGCCTCGACCTGTCACCGTTCCTTGAGGCGCTCGGCGACACCAAGACCGTCAAGGTCTTTCACGCGGCGCGCCAGGATATCGAAATATTCTACCAGTTGACAGGCGCGGCGCCCGAGCCGCTTTTCGATACGCAAATCGCCGCGATGGCCTGCGGTTTTGGCGACCAGATCGGCTATGAGCCGCTGGTGCGAACGCTGCTGGGCGCCTCAATTGACAAGGGCAGCCGCTTCACCGACTGGGCGCGCCGTCCCTTGTCGGACGCGCAGCTGACCTATGCGTTGTCGGACGTCACCCATTTGCGCGACGCCTACGCGCTGTTGCGCGACCGTCTTGATGCGGAGGGACGCCTTTCCTGGGTCGAAGCGGAAATGTCAGCGCTGAAGGATCCTGCGCTATATCACGTCGATCCGGTCGATGCATGGAAACGATTGAAGCTCCGCGGCGTCCGCCCGGGCGACATGGGCGTGATCATGAAGCTCGCCGAATGGCGGGAGCGCGAGGCGCAGGAAAAGGACCTACCGCGCGGCCGCATCCTCAAAGACGAGGCGATCTTCGACCTTGCGCGTCTGAAGCCTTCAACCCCGGAGGAACTCGCCGGCGCACGCACGATGCCGAACGGCTTTGAGCGCTCGCGCTCGGCGGCGGCGATTCTCCACGCGGTCGGCGCCGGACGGAAAATGCCGCGCGCGGAGCTTCCAGAGCTTGAACGGCCGTCGCGGCGTACGCCGCCTCCCGATGTCGTCGAATTGCTGAAGGTTCTGTTGAAGCGCCAATCCGAAGCCTCGGGCGTCGCCGCACGCCTCATCGCCTCGACGCAGGACCTTGAGCAGATCGCCCTCGGTGATCGCAACTTGGCGCCGATGCAAGGCTGGCGGCGCGAAGTCTTCGGCGAAGCGGCGGAAAAACTCCTCGCCGGCGATATCGCGCTGCGGCTCAAGGACGGCGTCATCGATCTCGTCGAACCCGGCCGTCAATCCTGAAAAGCGACCACCGGCACAAGCCCGAGGGCGCCAGCCAGCGCGTCGAGACGCTTTCGCGGCGCCTCATCGATGAGCGTCACCATGTCGCGCGGCGCGGTGAAGACCAGTTTCGGCGGCGCCGACTTCAGCGAGCACCGGCGGATCGCCTGCGGCGCTTTCGGCGCGACGGAGGCAGCAAACCGCAGCGCGAGTCCGATTTCAGTTGCGCGCTTGCGTTCAGCCTCGCTCATCAGGCTGAGAACCGGCTGCCAGGCGGCAATCGCTTTTGCGCCTTCGTGCCGGCAATAGAGCGCCAGCGCGATTGACGCGCGCTCCGGGTGCGTGACGCCGTAAAACGGCGCGCGCAGCGCCGTATCGAATGCGTGCTCGCCGCGCAGGTCCGGATGGAAATAGGCGCCGATGTCGGCAAGGAGGCAAGTGGCGACGCGGATGCGGCGTTCCGCCGGCGTTTCGTCGATGAAAAGCGCGTCGCACAGCGCGGCGTAGGCGGCGCCGGATTCCTCCGCGGGCGCCATCCGCGACGCAATATAGGACGCGCCCGCAAGCAACGGATCATAGCTGCGAATCTCTGGCGGCAGCGCGCGGTATAGCGCACCTTCGCGCAGCCCCCCGGCGGAAATCGATATCTTCCCGATCTTCGCTTCCTCGACGAGCGCGCTCATCACCAGCGCGGCATAAGGAATGGTATCTACGCGACGCGACGAAATCCCCGGCGTCGTCTCAAGCGATGACCTACTCTGGCGCGCCACCAGCTCGCAGGTTTCAAGCGCCTGCCGTGCCGTCATTTCATAATGATGCAGCACCGGCAGTGGATGGTTCTTCAACTGCATATGAAGGCGCGCGATCGATCGCCACGCGCCGCCGACCGCGTAGAACACGTCATACCGGCGGGCTTTCAGCCAGTCGACGCCAGCGAGCGCCCTGGCGATTTCTTTCGCAGCCGATTTGAGATCGCCTTTCGAATGCTGCATCAATCGAAGCGGGCCGATCGACAGGCTCGCCGCATCGCCGGCGACGCCGTTCTCCATCGCAACGAGTTCAAGACTGCCGCCGCCGAGGTCGCCGGCGAGGCCCGTCGCCCAGGGCTCGAACGACACGACGCCGAAGGCGGCGAGGCTCGCCTCCTCGCCGCCGCCGATCACTTCGACATCAAGCCCGAGGGCTCGGACGCGCGCGACGAACGCTGCGCCGTCCTTCGCCTCGCGCACCGCCGCCGTCGCAATCGTTTGCACCGGCGGATCGCCATGCTCGCTCAGCAGCCGCCGAAACCGCGCCAGCGTCGACAGCGCCATCTCGACCGCCGCCGGATTGAGCGTGCCGTCATCCGCCATGTCGCGACCAAGGCCGCACAGCGATTTCTCATTGCAGATGGGAAACGGCGAGCGCCTCGGCCCCTCATAGATGACAAGGCGGACCGAATTCGACCCGATGTCGATGACCGCGCTCTTCGACCTCTGCAATGCCGGGAATTCGTCGCCCGTGGTCATTTCTTCGGGGTCAGCGCTCTCGGCGCGTTGTATTTCAAGGCCCCGCCGCGACCCGACAGACTCGGATTGGTCATCATGTAGGCGTGAACGTTGAACGGTACGGATCCCGCCGCGCTCGTTACGCGCTCATAGGAACCGTCGCCGACTAGGCGCCAGCTTTGCGCCTCGTCATTGAGATTGGCGACCATGATTTGCTCGAGGACCTGGCTGTGGACCGTCGGGTTTTCGATCGGACAGAACATCTCGACCCGGCGGTTGAGATTGCGCGGCATCAGATCCGCCGATGAAATGAAGACCTTCGCTTTCGAATTCGGCAATGGCTCGCCTCCGCCGAACGCATAGACCCGCGCGTGTTCGAGAAAACGTCCGATGATGCTCTTCACCCGGATGTTCTCCGACAGGCCCTTGACGCCGGGCCTGAGGCAGCAAACGCCGCGCACGACGAGGTCTATCTGGACGCCGGCGCCGCTCGCCTCATAGAGTTTGTCGATCATCGCGCCGTCGACCAGCGAATTCATCTTCGCCCAGATTGCCGCCGGCCGGCCGGCCTTGGCATGGCCGATCTCCTCGTCGATGAGGCGGACGAGATGCGAGCGCAGCGTCAGGGGCGCGACGGCGACCTTCTCAAAGGTGTCGGGCTTTGCATAACCGGTGACGAAATTGAACACTTTCGCGACATCGCGGCCGATCGCCGGGTCGCAGGTGAACAGCGAAAGATCCGTATAGACCTTCGCCGTCACCGAATGGTAGTTGCCGGTGGCGACATGAACATAGGTGCGTAAGGCGTCGCCTTCCTGACGCGCAATGAGCGAGAGCTTGGCGTGCGTCTTGTATTCGACAAAGCCGTAAACGACATTGACGCCGGCGCGCTCCAGCGCCCGCGCCCAGTGAATGTTCGCTTCCTCATCGAAGCGCGCCTTCAATTCGACAAGCGCGGTGACGTTCTTGCCGGCTTCAGCCGCCTCGATCAGCGCCTCAACGATCGGCGACTGTTTCGACGTACGGTATAGCGTCTGCTTGATCGCGACGACGCTCGGGTCCGCCGCCGCCTGCTTCAGGAACTGGACGACAACGTCGAAGGTTTCATAGGGGTGATGAACGATAAAATCCTTGGCGCGGATCGCCGAAAAGCAGTTGCCGCCATGCTCGCGGATTCGCTCGGGAAATCGCGGCTCGTAGGGCGGGAACATCAGATCGGACCGCTCGGCGGGGATGAGTTCCGACGCCTGCGCTAGGCCGAGAATGCCGTCGACCGCGACCACGTCTTGGGCCGCGACGCGCATCCGGTCCATCATCAGCGCCTTCATGTGTGCCGGCGTCGAGGCGTCGACCTTGAGCCGGATCACGTCGCCGCGGCGACGGCGCTTCAGCATGGTTTCGAAAACCCGGACGAGATCTTCGGCCTCCTCCTCGACCTCGACATCGGAGTCGCGGACGATGCGGAAGGCGCCATGGCCGTCGAGCGTCATCGTCGGGAAAATGTGATTGATGAACCGGGTGATGAGGCGTTCTAGCGCGATATATCGAATGACGTTGCGGCGATCGTCGCCGGCAAGCCCCGCTGGCAGGCGGATAAACCGCGCAATCTTGTTCGGGAGCGGCAGCAATGTCGTCAGCGTCGATCCGTCCTTGCGCTTTAGATCCATGCAGAGGACGAAACCGAGATTGGGAATGAACGGAAAGGGATGCGCAGGATCAAGCGCGATCGGCGTCAGCACCGGAAAAATGTTGGACAGGAATTCCGTCTCAAGCCAGCCGAGTTCTGCCACCGTCAATTCATCGCTTGAAAGGATTTCGATCCCTGCCTTTTGCAGGAGGGGCGTCAGGCGTCGCCAACATTCCTGTTGCTTCGCCATCAGGGCTGAGGCTTCCTGATTGATGCTGACGAGCTGCTCCTGCGCGGAAAGCCCTTCCTGGCTCAGCGCCTTGACGCCCTCGCGCACCTGACCGCGCAGGCCGGCGACGCGCACCATGAAGAATTCATCGAGGTTGTTCGCCGAGATCGACAGGAAACGAAGGCGCTCAAGCAGCGGATGTTGTTCGTTGAAGGCTTCCTCGAGGACGCGCAGATTGAACGCAAGCCAGGAAAGCTCGCGATTGATGAAGCGCTCGGGCGAGCCCGCAAGGGCCGATCCTGCCTTGATCAGTCCGTCATCGCCTGCAGCCATGACCGCATTCGCTCCTGTTGGGGTCGACCATCATGCCCCGAACGGTTCTTCCGAAAGGTTAGCAATCACCTGACGCGCCAGCCTTATTCCTATTCCCTCGCCCGCTTCAATTGAAGCCGCATCAAGCAGCGTCACGAATTTATCGGCTTCGGCCACGGTCTTGCCGATCCGCGCCGCCGCATAGGAAGCGATCGCGTCGCTGCTGCGCAACTGACGGTCGCGCAGGAGCTTCAGGATCACCGCCTTCATCAGCGCCTCGTCCGGCTCGACGAGATCGATCCGCGTCGCCGCACTAAGCCGCGTTTCGAGATCGCGAAGGCCGTCGGCCCAGGCGACGGGCTCGCCGCGGCCGGCTAGGAC
>JBGSSK010000274.1:0-6949 GCA_041737095.1 Parvularculaceae bacterium
GCCGGTGTCGGCGCGATCGGCGTCGGCGCCCCGCCGCCAGATCCGCCGCACCCCGCCGTCGCGACCATCGCAAGACAGAAGATCAGCGTACGCAGTTTCGCGGCCGTCATGGTAAACAACTCCTGCCGGCCAGACACAACCGCCGCGCGTCAGGAATGCAGCGTAAAACCCGGAGGCCGTCAAGCGTCGGATTGTCCGTGAGGCGGTTCAACGGCGAGCTTCTCAAGCGCCCGGCGGAAATTCGCGGGCAGGCTGACCGGCCGTCGCGTCGTGCGGTCGACGTAAACGTGCGTGAAATGGCCCTCGGCCGCCGGTTTGTCGTCGCCGGCCCTGAAGATCGCGAGTTCGTAGCGCACCGACGAACTGCCGATCCTCGAAACGCGCAGCGCGCCTTCGAGCTTTTCAGGGAACGCCAGGGGCGCGTAATATTCACAGCCGGTTTCGACGACAAGGCCGATGACGGCGCCCGCGTGAATGTCGAGCGCGCCGACGCTGATGAGATACTCGTTCACGATCGTGTCGAAATAGCCGTAATAGGCGACGTTGTTGACATGGCCGTAAATGTCGTTGTCAGCCCAGCGAGTTTGCAGCGGAAGGAAGTGCTTGTAGGTCGAGCGGGTCATGAGCGGCCGGTGAGGGGCTAGGGATTAGGGACCAGGGATTAGAAACCATACTTGGCCAAATCCCTAGTCCCCGGTCCTTACAAAACTTCGCCATACATGCGCAGGGCATCCTCATAAGACACGTTACGCGGATTGTTCTGCATGACGCGCTGCGCTTTCATGGCGTCTTCCGCCATGCGCGGCAGGTCATTGTGCGAGACGCCGAGACGGGAAAGCCGGCGCTCGACGCCAGTCGCCGCGACGATGTCGACCAGCCTTGAGATGAAGGCGTCGGCGCGCTCGGCGAAGCCGCCGGTCGCGTTGGCGCCGATGACATCGCCAAGCTCGGCGTATAAAGGCGCCGCGGCGCTCGCGTTGAAGCGCAGGACCGGCTCCAGCATCAGCGCGTTCGACGCCCCGTGCGGAACGTGGAACAACGCGCCCAGCGGATAGGCCATGCCGTGCACGGCGCCGACCGGCGAATTGGTGAAGGCCTGCCCCGCCAGCATCGCGCCGAGCAGCATGTTTGCGCGGACTTTTTCATTGTCCGGTGTTTCGCAGGCGGCGACGATATTCGACGACAGCAATTTCAGCGCCTCGCGGGCGAGCGCGTCCGACACCGGGTTCTTCCGATAGCGGTTCGTATAGGCCTCGATCGCATGCACCATGGCGTCGACGCCGGTCGCCGCGGTGACATGGCGCGGCAGGCCGTAAGTGAGTTCGGGGTCGAGGATCGCAATATCGGCGAACATCTGATCGCCAAGGACCCCCATTTTCTGATCGTCATCGGTAGTGACGACGGCGATGTCGGTCACTTCGCTGCCGGTCCCGGCGGTCGTCGGGACGAGCGCGAGGGCGCTGCGGCCGCCCTTGATGTTGCCGGTCCCGTAGATATCTTCGAGCGACTGCGAGGAATTGAGCAGCACCGCGATGATCTTGGCGGTGTCCATCGACGAGCCGCCGCCGAAGCCGATGACGCCGTCCGCCTTGCGCCGGCGCGCGGTCTCGATTGAATCGCGGACGATGCGCGCCGGCGGGTCGGCCTCAATGCCGTCGAAAAGGAAATAATCGAGACCTTCGTCCTTGAGGCTCTTCAGCGCCCGATCAATGAGGCCGGCGTTGACGATTCCCTTGTCGGTTACAATGACCGGCCGGGTCATCCGTGGCCGAACGATCGCGCCGAGCCGAGCTGAGGAACCCGCTTCGAAAATCACGGAAGGAACCGTGCGGAAGGTGAAATTCATCGGGCCCGCCCTTTCTTCGCCTCTCTCGATGGCTGAGGTCGGCATTGCGCGGCAATACAGGGCGAGGGTCCCGGCTGGGAAAGCGCGCGACCCTCAACCCGTCGCTGCGCGGCCAGTTTCTCCCAATGAAGGAAGGAAGGGAAGGGCACCGCGCTTTATCGCGCCTTTGCTTCCATCGCGTCGACGACCGCCATGACGTCGGCCTCCGAACCGCCTTCGACCTCGATGAGCGCATGATCCTTTTCCGACATCATCAGCACGGAGAGTCCGCCATCGGCGCGCTTGCGCTTCAAGGCCGGGCCGCCCGGCATCGCCGCCTTTTCGAGCGCAGCCTGCCGGATCGCCGCGGGGTTGTCGACGATCGCCAGGAATTCGCGCATGTCGCCTTCATGGGCGAAGATGCGGACGGTGACGATCTTGCCTTCGGCGTTTTTGAAGCGCGTCTCGACCGCCTTTCGGTCTTTCAGGAATTTGTCGAATTGCAGCGTCGACGAGGTCGCGAGCGCAAAGCGCGGCTCCTCCGACTGGAACGCCGGCGCCGCTGCTGACACGCGCCTCGCGACATCCTGCAGCGACAATTGCGAGGAGGCCTCGCGCGCCGCTTCGAAATGCAGCGCCGCCGCCGCGAAATCGCCGGCGGCGAGCGCATCAAGCGCTGCGTCGGCGTCATTACGAATGCTCGTTGCAACCGATCTCGCCGCCTCGTCAGAGGCGAGGGCCGGAGTCATCGTAAGGGCTATCGCGGCGAAGATCCCTTTCATGTCGTCTCTCCCGTCTTGCCGGCTGACAACGCCACGAAAGGTTGCGATCCGCAATCCGCATCGGCCGGTGTTGGCGAGATCGTGACCGTTCGCGAGCCGCCGCCGCTGCTTCCATGGCGTCGGAACTTTCCTCCAGTCCGCCAGTATTAATTCCAGTGATGCGGGGGAAGACGCAGGACAGCGAAATTTCTGCGATTGCCCGCAGGGCCTGCCCGCTGCCTGCCTTTCAGCCGCCGATCACTTCGCGCTGGATTTCTTGCTCCGGAAGGCGCTTGATGCAATGCGCGAAGGCCCAATTCGACTGAGCGGAACCCGATGGCCTCAGGCGCAGTAAAAAATGCAACCCAAAAAGGGAGATTTAAATGAAAACTGGAAAATTCCTCATCGCGGCAGCGGTCGCGGCTGCGCTTGGCGTGGCGCCGGCGCTGGCAAAGCCGGACAATGATAACGCCGCAGAAACCTCGTCAGGCTCAGGCTGTCTCGTGCGCGACGCCGATGGCGCTTATCATTATGACGCGAATTGCGAATGGCATCTTGTCGTCAAGCGCAACAAGGACGGCAGCCTCAAATTCTTCTCCTATCAGGACAAGGGCGACTTGCCCGAAGGCGCGCCCAAGCCGGACAAGGCCGACAAGGTCACGCATCCATGGCCAAGCTGCGGCGCGGACATCAACGAAGTGACGACGCCGAGCGGCCAATATTCCTCGGATTGCCGGTACGGTAAATAGTCTGTGGACAGAGAATGGGCGCTCCCTCTTGCGTGAGGGAGCGCCTGACCGCTACGTCAGGATGCAAGGGCGAGGGCGGCGCCAAGAATCCCTTACGCCTGGCGCGACCTGATGACGAGATAGGCCGCGAAGGCGACGGCGACGCCCGGAAACAGGCAAATCGGGATCGCGATCCAGCCATGGCGAACGCCGAGCGCACTTCGTTCGTAAATTATCCAGCTGATCAGGATGAGGCCGCAGAAAATCGCGTCAAGCGAATAGCCGGTCGAATAAGGATTGACGAACCCGGCGGCCAGCGCGCCGATGAGATCGCCGGTCTCGATGAGGGGCGGCATGACGATTGCGGCGAACGCCGCAGCGAACCCGGCGCCCAGGGCGACGACGATCGTTTCAAAAACGCGCTTGGTCATTGCGGTTTCCCTGGTCAGCCCCCAAATCTCATTTGAAACGCACCAGCCGCCCGGGGCGCTCGTCCGTGACGCGGTCATTCGCGATGACCTGCCTGCCATTGACCAGCGTCGCGCGGAAGCCTTGCGCCTCCTGCAACAGGCGCTGCCCGCCGGCTGGGAGATCCCTCACCATGCGCGGCGCCTTCAGGGTCAGGCGATCATAATCGATGACGTTGATGTCGGCCTTCAAGCCGACTTTCAGCCGCCCACGATCGGAGAGCCCCAGATAGTCGGCGCCGTCGGCGGTCAGCATCTCCACGGCGCGCGCGAGCGGGATGCGGTGATCGGCGCGATCGCGAGTCCAGTAGGACAACAGATAGGCCGGAAACGACGCGTCGCAGATCGTGCCGACATGCGCGCCGCCGTCGGAGAGCCCGATCATCGCATTGGGATGCGTCAGCATCTTGTGGACATTGTCGTAGGAGAACTCGGTGTAATTGTAGATCGGGAAATAGATGAGCTGCTTGCCGCCGAGTTCGAGGAGGACGTCGTAGAGTTTCTCCATCACCGACACGCCGTCGCGCCGCGCTTCTTGCCCCAGCGATCCTTCCAACCCCTGATCGTAATCGGGCGTCTCGCCGAGGCGGTAGAATTTGTTGGCGACAAGCTCGATCCCGGCGATCAAGGTGTCGACGATCGGGGGCGTCGAGGAGCCGGGACCGGCGAGCTTGACCGGCTTGCCCGCCAGGCAGCGCCGCTTGAAATCCGGATCGCGCATGATCGCGACACGCTCATCGAGCGGCATTGACTTTATTTCCTGATAGAGCGGCTGCGCCATCAGGGGGTGCATGGTGCATTGGAGGCCGTTGAAAACGCCGATGCCGCGCGGCGCAACCTGCACGCGGAAATCGACGCCGTCTGCGTTCAGCCGTTCGGTTTCCTTCAGAATGCGCTTCCACTGTTCCGGCGCGAAGTCGCGCTGCATGAGGGAGATTGAACAGGCCCGGCCGCCGGCGCGGGCGAAGGCCTCAACGAGCGCGAACTCATCCGGGAACTGATCGCCCGGACGCTCGAGATTGAAATCGTTGACGATCTGCAGGACGCCGCCCTTTCGGCCTTTCATCACCGAGGCGAGCGCGACAAGCTCGGCGCGGTCCGCTTCCGATGACGGCGTCCAGTCGCCGTCTGCGGTCCGGTGAATGTCGGAACGGCCGATCGAAAACCCGGCGGCGCCGGCGTCGAGCGCCTCCCGAAGAAGCGCCTGCATCAGCTTGATGTCGTCTTCCGTCGCGCGCTGGTTGAACGATGCGCGCTCACCCATCGCATAGACGCGGATCGGATCGTGCACCGCCATCGCCGCGAAATCGATGGTGTGCGGCATTGCGTCGATTACGTTGAGATAGTCGCCGAAGGATTCCCAGCCCCAGGAAATCCCCTCATGCAGCGCCGTGCCCGGAATATCCTCGACGCCCTCCATCAGGCGGATCAGCCGGTCGTGATCCTTAGGCCGGACCGGCGCGAAGCCGACGCCGCAATTTCCCATCAACACCGTCGTCACGCCGAAATTCACCGACGGGCGCATTTCCCGGTCCCATGAAATCTGGCCGTCATAATGCGTGTGCAGATCGATGAAGCCGGGGCAGACGATCGCGCCTTCGGCGTCGATTGAATGCTCGGCGTCTTCGGCGCAGCGGCCGATCTCGGCGATCCGTCCCGCCTTGACGCCGATATCGGCGCGGACGGGCGCGCCGCCCTCGCCATCGAATACAAGGCCGTTGCGGATCTTGACGTCAAAGGTCATGGCGGTCTCCGGGCGCTGCAAGTGGTCGAGACTAGCGCGGACCCCGCGACGGCTTCAACGCCGGCGCGCAGCCCAGGTCAGGCATAGCCCCAGCTGGCGAGCCGAGCCGCGATCAGCGCGAGCGACAACGACGCCCACATGGTCAGCCGGATGCGCAATGGTCCGTACCATGACGGAAAATCCGCGGCGGCGCGCAGATCGCGCAGCAACAGCCAGAGGAGGACGAGGATCAGCAATAGATACCGCCAGACGGCGGGCACGGAAAAATACAGCAACCCCGACGGCCAGATTGCAAACCAGGCGATCAGGGCGGCGATCATGCCGGGCAGGAGCGGCTGCGCCGCGAGGCTTTTGAGGCCCGCCCCGGCGCCGGCGCCCGCCATATAGGCGGCGATGATCCCGCCATAAGCGAGGATGAGCGTGTGGGCGTTGAGCGCCGCCCATTGCGGGATCAGGAAGGGCGACAGCCACAGGATCGCCGCGCCGAAAACAAACGGGGCGAGGCCGAAAAAGCCGAGCCGGGTCATTTCTTCCTGCGGCGTCATCGCGGCCTCCCTGATCAGGGGAGACTAGCGCGCACGGCGCAAAAGTGGAAACCGGTTTTGCGCTAAAAGGCGCGCTGGAATAATGAGTTGATCATCGGGCGCGATTCAAGAATCGCGACCGATGATCAAGCGCGCGCGGCGTCCCGGCGAAACGCCGCGCAAAGCGAAAGACCCCCGCAGCGTTCCCGAATGACGGGAGGAAGAAAGCCTAGCCGGCCGGCGCAAGTTCGTTGGCGATCGCGTCCGGCGTTTTCGGCGCCCAGGCTGCGACCTCGGCTTCCTTCGCCGCGCGCTCAGCGGCGGGCATCGAGGCGGCGAGACCGGCGGCCATTTCGCCGGCCTGCTCGTCGCCGTTTTTCGCGGCGATCGAGTACCAGAAATAGGCCTTGCCGCGATCCTGAACGCCGCTCGCTGCGCCGTCTGCGGTCGGGTGGAATGTTGCGCCGAGATTGTACTGGCTGTCGACAAGGCCGAAACCGGCGGCCTTCTCGAACCATGATACCGACGCGGCCGGATCGACGGGGCCGCCTTCGCCGCGCGCAGACATGACGCCGAGCCGGTGCATGGCGAGAACATTGCCGCCATTGGCGGCGCGCTCGAACCATTGACGTGCGACGCCGAGGTCGCGGTCGTAAAGCTGGCCGAGCTTGTATAACTCGCCGATCTGCAATTGCGCTGGCGGATGGCCAAGCGCCGCGGCTTCTTCAATGCGCGCCAGCGCGCTGCGCGCCCCGGCGTCCGTCGTCGCCGATTTCAACGCCGCGATATTGTCGAGATAAAGTTCCCGCGGGCGCACAGTCGGATCGCCCGCGGTCGTCAGCGACGGCGCAATGCGATCTTCGCCGACCGCGGCGTTTGATGCCGGCGCCGCCGCGTTGC
>JBGSSK010000279.1:0-4219 GCA_041737095.1 Parvularculaceae bacterium
CCCGGCCTTCGCCGCCGGCAAGCCGGTCGCCCTCGTCCCGTGCCGGGACAATGTTTCGCTCGCGGCGGATTGCGACACCCGCAATGAGCGCCATCAGGTCACCGACGTGACGCCGGTGGAATGAGCCGCCCGTCGCTTCGACCTGGCGGGACGAGACGCGCTGGCCTTTAAGCGGGCCTCGCCCTATTCTGCAGCGCAGCCGACAGGGACGATCATGAACGCCCGCGCCGCTATCACAGAGCCGCATTGCAAGGCGCAGGAACGACCGCGATCTTGCGATCTGTGCGAAGTCCGGGAGCGGTCGATCTGCGCCGATCTCGGGCCGCGCGAATTCATTCAGGTCGAAAAGACCATGGCGCGACGCCATGTCGCCAGAAACAAGGCGCTGATGGTCGAGGGAGAGCCGAACGATTCACTTTACGTCGTCGTCGAAGGCTCGTTTCGCCTTCACAAGATGCTGGAAGACGGCCAGCGTCAGGTGACCGGTTTTCTTTTCAAGGGCGATTTCGTCGGAGTTCGCGCGTTGGAAGCTAGCGCCTACACAGCTGAAGCGCTCGAAGACAGCATCGTCTGCTTTTTTCCGCATCGATACCTCGACGAAATCGCGGTCGACTCTCCTGGCGTCAAGGATCGCCTGATCGCCCGCGCCCAGACCGAATACCACAAGGCGCAGGACCACATCGTCCTGCTCGGCAAGAAATCGGCCGAAGAACGCGTCCTCAGTTTCATCCGGATGGTCGCCGAGCAGATCGGCGTCGATGACGGGCCGGGCCGGCGCCGGGCGCCGACGCCGATGCCGCGCCAGGACATCGCCGACTATCTCGGTCTGCGGCTCGAAACGCTGAGCCGCACCCTTGCGGTTCTCGCCGAGGATGGCCGCATTCTGGAACTCGCCCGGCGCTATGTCGTCATCGCGCGCTGAACCGCGCCTTTGACATGCGGCAAATTGCGCTTCGGGCGTCGCCTTCGCGATTGCTTGATCTGGATCAAGTTCTGCGGCGCGACCTCCTGCAAAAGCGAGGTCAAAGACAACAGGGGGCGCGTGATGACGGCGACCAACAACCGGCAAGCGGCGCCTGAGGGCGGCGGCGCAGAAGTCTTGTCGATCGGCGCGTTTCTCGCGATCGGATCGCTGCTCGCCCTGTTCGTCGCGGCGCGCACGTCCGACCCGCTGATGGGCGCGCATGCGTCGATGTTCCTGATCGCCTTCATCGCCGCCGCTTTTGCGCTCGTCCAGCATGTGTCGTCCCCCGCCGCGCGGCTCGCCGGTCCCTATGAAATGGGCGTCGTCAAGGCCGGCGTATTCGCGTCCGTCTTCTGGGGGATCGCCGGCTTCCTCGTCGGCGTCATCATCGCCTCGCAACTCGCCTTCCCTAACTTGTTCTATTTTCCAGAACTCGGCTGGACCAATTTCGGCCGGCTGCGCCCCTTGCACACATCGGCGGTGATTTTCGCGTTCGGCGGCAATGTCCTGATCGCGACGTCGTTCTATGTCGTCCAGCGCACCTGCCGGGCGCGGCTGTGGGGCGGCCTCGCGCCATGGTTCGTTTTCTGGGGATACAACCTGTTCATCGTGATCGCCGCGACCGGCTACCTGATGGGCGTCACGCAGTCGAAAGAATACGCCGAGCCCGAATGGTACGCCGATATCTGGCTGACGATCGTCTGGGTCTTCTATCTCCTGGTGTTTCTCGGCACGCTCCTCAAACGAAAGGAGCCGCACATCTATGTCGCGAACTGGTCCTATCTCGCCTTCATCGTCACGATCGCGATGCTGCACATCGTCAACAATCTCGCTTTGCCGGTGTCACTGCTCGAGACCAAGAGCTATTCGCTGTTCGCCGGCGTTCAGGACGCGCTGACGCAATGGTGGTACGGGCACAACGCCGTCGGTTTTTTCCTGACCGCCGGCTTTCTCGGCATCATGTATTACTTCATCCCGAAGCGCGCCGAGCGGCCGGTCTATTCCTACCGCCTGTCGATCATTCATTTCTGGTCGCTGATCTTCATCTATATCTGGGCGGGGCCGCACCACCTTCATTACACCGCGCTCCCGGAATGGGCGCAGACGCTCGGCATGACCTTCTCGATCATGCTGTGGATGCCGTCATGGGGCGGCATGATCAACGGGCTGATGACCTTGTCCGGCGCGTGGGACAAGCTCCGCACCGATCCGGTGCTCCGGATGCTCGTCGTCTCGGTCGCGTTCTACGGCATGTCGACTTTCGAGGGACCGCTGATGTCGATCCGCGCGGTCAACTCGTTGTCGCACTACACCGACTGGACGATCGGGCATGTGCATTCCGGCGCGCTCGGCTGGGTCGGCTATGTCTCCTTCGGCGCGCTCTACTGCCTCGTTCCGTGGCTGTGGAACCGCAAGCAGCTTTATTCGAACGCGCTCGTCGAATGGCACTTCTGGATCTCGACGATCGGCATCCTTTTGTACATCAGCTCGATGTGGGTCTCCGGCATTATGCAGGGGCTGATGTGGCGCGCCTATAATTCTTTCGGCTTCCTCGAATTCTCGTTCGTCGAGACCGTCGAGGCGATGCGCCCCTACTACATCATCCGCATGGCGGGCGGGCTTTTGTTCCTCATCGGCGCCTTCATCATGGCGTATAATCTGTGGCGGACGGCGAAAGGCGATATCCGCGCGCGCGAATTCGCGCCCGCCGGCGCCCTCGCCGCCGCCGAGTAAGGAGAGCGCTCGATGCTGAACCGCCACGAATTTCTCGAAAAGCGCGGCCTCATCCTGACCGTCGCCATTCTCGTCGTCGTCGCGATTGGCGGCCTCGTCGAAATCGCGCCGCTCTTCTATCTCGAATCGACGATCGAAAAGGTGCAAGGCATGCGGCCCTATACCCCGCTCGAACTCGCCGGCCGCAATGTCTATATCCGCGAGGGCTGCTATGTCTGCCACAGCCAGATGATCCGCCCATTGCGCGACGAGGTCGAGCGCTACGGCCATTATTCGCTCGCCGCGGAAAGCATGTACGACCATCCCTTCCAGTGGGGATCGAAGCGGTCGGGCCCCGATCTCGCGCGCGTCGGCGGTAAGTATTCTGACGCCTGGCACGTCCAGCACCTGATTGATCCGAGGAGCCTCGTCCCGGAATCGATCATGCCGCCCTACAGGTTCCTCGCCCGGAAGCCGCTCGATCCAGAAGCGGCTGAAGGCTGGCTCCGGGCCAATCGCGGCGTCGGCGTTCCCTATACAGACGAGATGATCGAAAAGGCTGCGAGCGATATAGCGACGCAGGTCGATCCCTTTGCCGCCGACTATGACGGCTTCGTCGCGCGCTATCCGAAAGCCGAACTCCGCGACTTCGACGGCGACCCGACGCAACTGACCGAAATGGATGCGCTCGTCGCCTATCTGCAAGTCCTCGGCGCCCTCGTCGACTTCAGCGTCTACGAGCCCGAGGAAGATTTCCGGTGACCCGACATGTATGAAACGCTCGCCCAAATCGCGCAGACCTGGGGCCTCGTCCTCTTCGTGATCGCCTTCGGGCTGGTCCTCGCCTACGCGCTCAATCCCGCCAGTCGGAAAAAATTCGACGACGCAGCCCGCATTCCGCTGAACGATGAGGACGAGTGAGATGGCGGAGGAGAAGGAAATCGATGCGCATAGCGGCGTTGCGACGACCGGCCACAGCTGGGACGGCATCAAGGAGCTGAACAATCCCCTGCCGCGCTGGTGGCTGAATATTTTCTGGATTTCGATTATCTGGTCGGTCGTCTACTGGGTGTTCATGCCGTCTTGGCCCGGCATAACCGGTCACCTGAAGGGCGTCCGCCAGCATTCCGAGCGCGCCAATGTCGTCGCCGTTCTGACCGACGTCGACGCGGCGCGCAGCGAGCAAATGAAACGCCTGCTCGGCGCCGGCTCGATCGAGATGATCGAAAAGGATCCCGACCTTTTCCAATATGCGCTGACGGCGGGGCGGTCAGTGTTTGGCGACAATTGCGCGACATGCCACGGCGCCGGCGGTCAGGGAAATGTCGGCTATCCCAATCTCGCCGATGACGAATGGCTGTGGGGCGGCGCGCTCGCCGATATCCGGACGACCCTCAATTACGGCATTCGATCGACCCATCCCGAGACCCGTTTCAACCAGATGCTGGCGTTCGGCGCCGGCGGCATGCTGGCGCCCGCGCAGATTTCGGATGTCGTCGAGCATGTGATGGCGATTTCCGGCCGCGAGGCGAACAGCGCCGC
>JBGSSK010000298.1:0-2611 GCA_041737095.1 Parvularculaceae bacterium
GCCGGCGGGATTGGGGCAGGCGCCGGCGCGGCAGGCCTCGCTCGGCGCGGGGCTCCCGCAATCGGCGGGCTGCGTCACGCTCAACAAGGTCTGCGGCTCCGGCATGAAGGCGGCGATGCTCGCCTATGATTCGATCGCGGCGGGGACGAACGACATCGTCGTCGCCGGCGGCATGGAATCGATGACCGGCGCGCCGCATCTGCTGCCGACCGGCCGCACCGGCATCAAATACGGACACGGAGAAATCCTCGACCACATGGCCTATGACGGGCTCGAGGACGCCTACAGGAAGCGCACCTCGATGGGGATCTTCGCCGAAATGTGCGCGCGCGAGCACCAGTTCTCGCGCGAGGCGCAGGATGAATTCTCCATGCGATCGGTGACGCGCGCGCAAGCCGCGATCAGGAACGGATCTTTTGCGGACGAAATCGCCGCCTATGAAGTCGCCGGACGCAAGGGGCCGGTCATGGTGACGGACGATGAAAAGCCCGGCACGGTCGACGCCGCGAAAATCCCGACGCTGCGCGCGGCTTTCGAGAAGGACGGCACGGTGACCGCCGGTTCATCCTCGGCGATTTCCGACGGCGCGGCGGCGCTTGTCATAACGCGCGCATCGAAGGCGCAAAAGCCGCTCGCCCGCATCGTCGGCCACGCAACCCATTCGCAGGCGCCCGAATGGTTCACGACGGCGCCGGTCGGATCGATCGCGAAACTGCTGGAAAAGATCGGCTGGAGCGCCAGCGACGTCGATCTCTTCGAAATAAATGAAGCCTTCGCGGTCGTGCCGATGGCGGCGATGAAGGAATTGAAACTGCCGGCGGAGAAAGTGAACATTCATGGCGGCGCGATCGCGCTTGGCCACCCGATCGGCTGCTCCGGCGCGCGCCTCATCGTGACGCTCGTCAACGCATTGAGACAGACCGGCGGAAAGCGCGGCGTCGCCAGCCTCTGCATCGGCGGCGGCGAGGCGACGAGCATGGCGGTCGAACTCCTGTAGCGCGGGTCCCCTTCGAGGCTGCGCGACATCTCCCCCCGTGAAGGACGGGGGGAACAAAGAGCGCGATGCGTCGCGAAAAACCAGCCTCATCCTGAGGAGGCGCGAAGCGCCGTCTCGATGGATGGCGGCGGGCGAAAACCCGCAACGAAATTACGCCGCCTCGCGCTCGCGCACCGTCGCCATTCCTTCCATCGGCGCCATATCGGCGCTGACGCTCTTTCCCGCCGGGAAAATCCGGCGCGGGCGCCAGACGCCGAGGATGACATTGGCGATCGAGAGCGCCATCACCATCCACAGCGTTCCCCATTCGAGATTGATGAGCCCGTCGAGCGCGTCGGCCGGCGCGGTTCCGGCGGCGATCTTCGCCGACATGTCGGCGGCGTGGTCGGCCTTGGCGCTGACGATCGTCAGGACGCCCTTGAACATCAAGATGCCGGTCGCCGCCTTGACCCACGCCCATCCCTTTTCCTGAAAGGGATAATGCACCGCCATCGACGCGAGCCCGGTGACGAGCGCCAGCGCCAGCGAGGGCAGCAGCAGATACCGGCTGATCGCCGCGATCGCGGCGCGCAGGTCCGCGTAATCGGCGGGCGTTTCCTGCGGCGCCGCGACGAGGAGGATCATGTAGCAGGCGAGCCCGCCGATCAGCCCGCAGGCGGCGATCGTGTGGAGGATCTTCGATAGCTTGCGCATCATCGGCGGCGTCCTTGCTGCGATTTGGTCGGCCCCGAACCTATCCTATGCGACGCCGTCGGGATCAAGCGTGCGATGCTGCGTGGCGCCAGTGCCCCCTCAGTCGCTACGCTAAAGCTCCCCAGTGAGGGACGGGGGAGCAAAGGCCGCTACTTCCTTTCCTCCCACGCAAGGCGGGGGAGGCGGCGCGAAACGCCGGAGAGGACTATTGCAACGTGTACAGACTATCAAGCGCCTGCGCCGCGTAGAGGCCTCTTCGGTCGCTCCGCAACAGCTCGCTCCGTTAACGGCGGAGCAAATGGCGCGGGCGAAAATGCGCGCGACTTTTCCCGCTTTCCGGGAAACTCCGTTAACTGACGGATTTCAAAGGCGAAAATAAATCCGTCCCACCCCTTGGCGGCGGATTTATACTGCTTCGCTCGACGATCCATCGACGAAATAGGACGACATGATGATTGACAAAAAAGAATATGACGGCGCGCTCGCCGAAAGGGGCGCCTTTTCGCCGCCCGGAAACGGGCGCCTTTTCGGGCTGAACGCCGCGCCGGACGCCGAAAAAAGAACAAGCGCCGTCGGCGAAAGGGCGCCCCTTTTCGGGGCGACGGAGCGCCGGTCATGAAGAGGGTTTCCTCCAAGGCGGCGGCGCGGCGGTTCCATGCGGTTCTCAAGGACGCCGACGCCATGCCGGTGATGATCGAGCGCCATGGCCGGCCGCGCGCCGTCGTCGTCTCGGCCCGGCGCTTTCAGGTCTATGAAAAGCTCCTCGCGAATTACATCGAGGAAACAGCGGTTGCGACGCTCGAAGACGGGCTTGATCATGCCGCGAACGGCAATCTCGGGCGCGCCGCGACGGCGCGGCGGAAAGCCGCCGGGCGATGACGCGGTTTGACGCTGCCGCGGCGGGCGGGCTAGAGCAACGCC
>JBGSSK010000307.1:0-2873 GCA_041737095.1 Parvularculaceae bacterium
CTCGATGATCGCGTCGATCGGATCGCCGGCTCTCGCCTGCGCGACGGCGCGCAGGACCGTCGAGCGCATGCCGGAGCGGCAATAGGCGAGGATTGCGCCCTTGGCCGACGCGACCGCCTCGTCGAAAGCGTCGATATGGCCGGCGCTAAGCCCGACCGCGGTGACCGGGATAGCGGCGTAATCGATACCCGCCGCCTTCGCCGCCGCTTCGATTTCGGCGCCGGTGATCTGTCCCCATTCCTCGCTGTCCGGCCGGTTGTTGATGATCAGCGAGACTCCGAGGGCCTTGGCCGCCTCGATATCCTCGAGCGCAATCTGCGGCGAGACGTAAAAACCGTCGGTAAGCGGTACGAAAGTCTGAGCCATTGACGTCCTCCGGAACGCGCGCTGCTTCTATGGCGGCGTCAGCGTTTTAACGCTAGATGAAAACGCATGACAAACGCGCCGCCGCCGCCCTTCCACCTCGCCGTTCCGGTCGACGATCTTGGCCGGGCGGATGCGTTCTATCACGGGCTTCTCGGTTGCGCGCATGGCCGCCGGTCGGACCAGTGGACCGATTATGATTTTTACGGACATCAGCTCGTCGCTCACCTGTCGCCGGAGGATTGCGCGGCGGCGCGAACCAATGCGGTCGACGGCCATGATGTGCCGGCGCGCCATTTCGGCGTCGTGCTGTCGCCGACGGACTGGCGCGCGCTCGCCGACCGGCTTGAAGCCGCCGGGGCGGATTTCATTATCCGCCCGGCGATCCGCTTCAAGGGAGAGGCCGGCGAGCAGGGGACTTTTTTCATTCGCGACCCGGCCGGCAATGCGCTGGAGTTCAAATGTTTCGAAGACATGGCGCAGCTTTTTGCGACATAAGACGCGCAACCTAAGCGCTCGGATTCAGCGGGCGGCGCCCTCTTGCGCCTGCGCCCCTGCCTTGAAAACCACCTCGCCGTCGACGACCGTCATCACTGGTCTGGCGGTCAGGATCTCGGCTTCCGGGACCGTCATGATATCTTTCGAAAAGACCGTGAAATCCGCCTTTTTGCCGATTTCGATCGATCCGAGATCGCTTTCCTGGAACGACGCGAAAGCGGCGCCGGAGGTGAAGAGCCTTAACGCTTCGGCCCTGCCGACCGCTTCGCGCGGGCGCCAGTCCGCCCCGGATTTCCCGGCGAGATCCTTTCGCGCGACAGCTGCATAAAACTCGATCAGCGGGTCGCCGCGCTCGACCGGCGCGTCCGAGCCGCCGGCGATGATCGCCCCGGCGTCAAGAAGGCTCCGCCAGACGTAAGCGCCGTCGAGCCGAGCATCGCCGAGCCGCGCCGGCGCGAAATAGAGATCGCCGATCGCGTGGCTCGGCTGCATCGACGCTATGACGCCCGATTTCGCAATGCGGGCGATATCCGCCTTGTGCAGAATTTGCGCATGTTCGATCCGCCAGCGCGGATTTTGAACCTTGCGTTCCTCCGCCGGCACGGCCTTCTTTGCCTCATCATACCAGTCGAGGACGAGCGCATTGCCGCGATCGCCGATCGCGTGCGTCGCGATCTGCACGCCGTCGCGCAGCGCCTTTTCAAATAGCGGCGCGGCGTCCTCTCGCGTCATCAGGATGAGACCGCTCGTATCCGGCTGATCCGCATAGGGCTCAAACAGCGCCGCGCCGCGCGAGCCGAGCGCGCCATCGACATAGAGCTTGATCGCCCGCGTGACGATCCGGCCGGAATTGTTGAGACGCGGCGCGCGCGTCGAAAGCGCTTCGTAGCCGCTCGCGTCGATCGCATTGTAGACTCGGATCGGCAGGCGGCCGGCCGCCGCCTCCGCCTCGATCAGCGACACTTCATCGGGCGGGACGGACATGTTGTGAAGGCCGGTCCAGCCATAGGCGGCGTAAACCCCCGCGCCTAGGGAAAGCGCTTCGCGTTTCGCCGCTTCCGACGGCGCGGCGACGAGCGCGGCGACAAGCGTCATGGCGTTGTCGATGAGCATGCCGGTCGGCTCTCCGGCGGCGTCCTTTTCAATGCGGCCGCCGTCGGGGTCCGGCGTGTCGCGGGTGATTCCCGCCTTTTCAAGCGCCGCAGAATTGGCGACGAGCGCGTGGCCGTCAGCGCGCTCAAGCAGGATGATATGCCCATCGCTCGCAGCGTCGAGATCCTGGCGCGTCGGGAAACGACCCTCGGGCCAGCCGGTTTCGATCCAGCCGCGACCGTAGAGAGTTTCTCCTGGCGCGGTCTCCTGCGCCGCTGAAGCCGCGATATCGACGAGTTCCTCGATCGAGCCGACGCCTTCAAGATTGAGCGTCATCTCGCGCATGCCGATCCCGAGGAGATGCGCATGACTGTCGACAAATCCCGGATAAAGCGCCGCGCCTTTGAGATCGATGATATCCGTGTCAGGACCGATCATCTCTTCAAGGCCGATCTTTGCGCCGATCGCCGCGATACGCCCGCCTTTAACGGCGACCGCTTCGACTGTCGGCGCCGCATCGTCATTGGTGTAAATCGGGCCGCCGAAATAAACAGCTTCGGCGGCAATCGCAGGATCGCTGGCGGCCTTGGAAGGCGTGCTGCGCTGACCGCAGGCGGCGGCGAGGAAAATTGCGAATGCGACAGCGACGCGGAAGATCATCATCCTCGGACACTAATCGAGCGCGGCGCCGTGCGCCAGCAGGATCGCCCTCAGCCCGCGGGCGGCGGCAGGTACTCGTCGAACAGCAGCCGCCAGGCGCCCATCTGGCGTCGCCAGACCCGCACATAATAGCCGAAGCTCGGGGCGTTCCCGTCGATCGATCTTCCCTCGCCATAGGTCCACACGAGATCGCCGGCGTCGGAGGCGCCGCCGCCAAGATGGGTAAACCTGAGGGCCCTCGGCCGCGCATCCAGCGCCGC
>JBGSSK010000315.1:0-13187 GCA_041737095.1 Parvularculaceae bacterium
CTTGGAGAGGAAGTGCGAGAAAGGCGGCGGCGCGGCGGGCGGCCTCCTTGTGCGGGCGAAGGAAGTCGAGGCGCGCCTCGACGCCGAGCGCGACTTTCTCGCGAATTTTGAGACCGGCGGCCCCATCGGCCCGGAGCGCCGCGGCGGAGGCTTCGTCGCCCATCAAGGACCAGTAATCGATGAGGTCGGCCGCGCCCTTCGGGAAGGCTGCGGCGAGTTCGGCGTCGCTGACGCCGGCCTCAGCCGCGGCGCGGCGCAGCATCAGGGGCGTGAAGCCCTCGAAAACCGCAAGGCCGAGGGCGACAGGCGCAAGCCGCGCGCGGACATCGTCAAAGGGGTCGGAAGGCTTGGTCATGAACTCGAAATCCCGGCGGTTTGCTCAGCCGGCAATATGGACAGGTTAAGGGCCTTTTGGTATAGGCCCGCACGCCGCGAACCGGACAACCGGTCCAAGGCAGGCAATCTAGAGAACGTCGCGACCGGCCGGCGAAGACCCGGGAGGCGTCGTTTTGGCATCAAAAGGAGGGTATTCCCCTGGTTCAGATCGTAGTCCGCGACAATAATGTCGAGCAGGCGCTCCGCGCTCTCAAGAAGAAGATGCAGCGCGAAGGCACGTTTCGTGAAATGAAGCGCCGCAAGTTTTACGAGAAGCCCTCCGAGAAAAAAGCCCGCCAGAAGGCCGAAGCCGTTCGCCGGGCGCGCAAGCTGATTCGCAAGAAGCTGCAGCGCGAAGGCGGGGCCTAGGCCCCGCCTGTAGCCCGGGTTCGCGCGCGGCCGACGCTTTGCTTTCCAAACACTTAGAAACAATCTGTAAATTCGGCTTGAGGATTCCGCCGGCCCCGCTTCAAATGGGGTCGGTTTTTCTCATTTGGAGCGATCTATGAAAGTAATCAGTCTTTTGGCCGCAGCCTGCCTCCTGCTCGCCGCCTGCGAAACCGTGAAAGGGGTCGGCCGGGATATCGAGAGCGCCGGCGAGGCGATCGACGACGCCGTCGATAATTGACCGAACGGCGAATGATTTCCGCACTGGCGCGCTGCCTGCGCGACGGGCCGGTCAACAAATCGTCACGGGATCTCGCCAAAATCGCCGCCGCCGGTTAGGTAATGTCAAGTGCGATCGCTTAACTTCGATTGGCCGCGTATTGCAGGGGGCTGCATCGGTGGAGGGGAATTTAAAGTGAAGTCCTTAGTCCGGATCAGTTTGGCGGCGGCGCTTGGCTTCGCCTCGTTAGCGGGCGCAGGCCCGGCACTCGGCCAGCAGGAAATCGACGAGCCGCGCCTCGACCCGATTTTCGGCCAGCCGCGCCCTGAGCGCCAAGACGACCGCCCGCGCGTCACCAATGACGAAGAATTCGATCAGGACAAGAAATGGCATCCCTTGCGGGACTTCGTCGGCGTCCTGACATTCCTTGCGCCATCGAACACCGATCTCAGCATCGGCATCGGGCCGGTCTACCGACCTGATTATTTCGGGTCCGATGATTACGAATGGCGTCCGGATCCGGAAGTTTACATCAAATTCCGAAATTTTGTATTCCTCGACAATGACGGCGCCGACATCGCGTTGTTCGGCTTTTCGGGTTTCAGCTTCGGCCCGTCGATCAGGCTGGTCGGCGACCGCGACGAAGAGGACAATCCTGCTCTGACGGGTCTCGGCGACATTGACCATACGTTTGAAGTCGGCGGTTTTGCGGCGACGCGTTTCGTCGATCGGTTCCTCTTCCGCGCCAAGATCCGCAAGGGCGTCGTCGGCGGACATGACGGGCTCAGCGTCGATGCGGCAGGGACGGCGCTGCTGTTCCGCTACGGAAGGCTTTCAACATCAGTTTCAGCCAACGCAACCTGGATCGGCGATCGCTATGCCGACACCTATTTCTCAGTGACGCCGGAGCAGTCGTTGAATTCCGGACTGCCGGTCTATGACGCCGGCCGAGGGCTCCGCGATGTCGGCGGCAGTTTCAACGCCTATATCAATATCGGCAAACGCTGGTCATTGAACCCCTATGTCTCCTATCGTTATATTTTCGATGAATACGCCGCGACGCCGATCATCGAAACATTCGGCGACCAGAACCAGTATATCGCCGGCTTCCACCTGATGCGGCAATTTGAACTGAAGTGGCGCTGACGGCTGACGCCCTCATCGTCCCGGACGGATATCGCTTGTCGCCTCGGCCAGCACTTGCTCAAGCGACATCGGCGGCGATTTCCATTCCTCTTCTGCGAACAACGGCGCCTGATCGCTGAAGTGGGGCGATGACGCGTCGAGCGTCGCAGCCCCGAATTGATGGATCGTGCGGAGGCGCTGCGTCCCGTCGGACAGCCATTCCGCAACCAGAATATACGTGTCGCCGGCGATCGCTTCGCCGGCGCCCTGCGAATAGTCGGACAGCGAGTAGATCGCGCGCAGCGTATCGGGGCCGCCATCGATCGGCGCGTCGATCGCGCCGCGCTTCAGCCGATTGACATCGCCCCACGCCGGATCGAGGCGACCAAAACCCGCCTTGAGATCGGCGGCGGCTTTCTCGAGCGCCGCCTTACGATCCGGGATTTCCGCGTCATCGCCATTAAGAAGAATGCCAAGCGCGTTGCGGCCGAAGGCGATCGCCAACGCCGCGCTGCGATTGTCGCGCCGCGTGGAGCCGTCCCAGTTGCGCAGCACGCCGATAGCCTCGGCAAGCGCAGGCTCGCCAGCGATCGCCTTATCCTCGATGGCGTCGCCGACCAGCAGTCGAAGGTTCGACGCTTCGGAATAGAAATCGTCCATTTTGTAGGTTACGAACTCATCGGCGGTAATCGACGCATCGGCGCCGTAGAGTTCCTGAGTTCGCAAACCGCGATTGGTGGATCGCGCACGGACGCCCCAATGTTCGGGAAAATCCTCGGCCTTCGGACTGTCGGCCGGGGAGGAGGCGCGCCAAGGCTCGTTATTGGCGTTGACCACATAACCGGAGGCCGGCGCCACAACACTGGGCGCGGTCCCGAATGGCAGGACGCCTTTCCAGACGAGGTCCGCCCGATCGCCGGGCGCCGGCGTCGCCCAATTCCAGTCCGCCGAGCGGTCCGGGGCGGCCATATTGTAATAATAGGCGATGCGGCCGGAACGGTCGGCGAAGACAACATTGAAGGACGGGATCGCCTGCATCGACATCGCGTCGCGCCAGCCGTCGAAATTGACCGCCTTGTTCATCCGACGCCATTGCTCGACAGCGCGAATTTCGCCATCGCCCGCAAAGGCGACGGCGCGCCATCCATTCGGCGTTTCGAAAACCGGTCCGTGCACGGACCGGCGAATCGTTCGCTTGACGGGCAAGCTGAACGGCCCCCAGAGTTTGACGCGGAAATGCGCCTCGCTCCGGCCAAAATCCCGCCATGCTCCGTTGAACTTGTACTTTGTCGGATTCTTCGGACGATCGACCTCCAGCGTGTAGAAATCGACTAGGTCGGGTTTGTTGACGGTGAACGCCCAGCCGAAGTCGGGCGCGGCGCCGTGCAAAATGAGCGGCGATCCTGGAAAGACGCCGCCGATCATGTCCCACCCTTCGCCGGATTTGACGCGCGCCTCATACCACGCGACCGGACCGGTGAAGGGCTGATGCGAATTCACCATCAGCCGGGTTGCGCCATCCGCCGAGCGCGGCGGCGCGACCGCCATCGCATTCGATCCAAGCTCGGCTTCGGGCGCGACGCGGAAATACGCCTCGCGCATTCTTTCAAGGCCGTCGCTCTTTTGCGGATCCGCCTCGAAGATTTTTTTCAATTCGCCGTCGAGGCCGTAGAAGAAGGGCGTCCGCGCCGCAAAACCCGCGACGACATCGAAAGGCGTCACCGGCGCTACGCCGGGCGCGCATCTGACCTTGCGTTCGGCGCAATAGAGATTGAGTCCAGCAGCGTATCCCTCGAGCATGAGGTGGGTCTCGCGCGACAGGTCCGTCCGGTACTTCTCGAAGATTGCGTCGTTCGCACCGAGCGCCGCGATCAGATAATCGGTCACCGCCGCTTCCTTGCCTTTCGTCTCGGCGAGGCGGCCACGAGAAAAGAGGATCACCTCTTCAAAGGTCTTCCAGTCGTCCTCGGCATGCGCATAGCCGAGGCCGAATGCGACATCGGCGTCGCGTGCGCCATAGATGTGGGGAACCCCCCATTTGTCGCGAATGATCCGCGAATCATAGGCCTTTGCGGCCGATCGGGCGGCGTCCACGTCAAAGCGCGGCGGCGATGGCGTCCATAGCCAGAAGGCGACACCGACCGCCGCAGCGACGACCGCAAACGCCCCGATCGAGCGGAGGTTTTTGACCACGGCCGATTTTGTCATTCCTGTCATAAATCCCTGAAGACCTGAGGATGATGATCATGCTTTGTTTTCCAGCCGCAATCGAGCGATAATCGCAGTCGCGCGGGCCAGATCAGCGCCGGCACGGAGAGAGAAGGCATGATGTTTATCCGATCGACAGCCATGGCTGCGTTCACCTTGTCAATGGTCCTGGGGGCCGCCGCTTGCGCCGAAACGAAGACGCAAGCGCCGTCGATGACCGACCGCTATTTCAAGCTTGGCAGGGCGACCCTCGATGAACGCGCGGCGATCAAGCCGAATAAACGACGCGCAAAAAACGTAATCCTGTTCGTCGGCGACGGATTGGACCCTACAACCGTCGCCGCCGCACGGATCTATGACGGGCAATCGCGAGGCGAGCCAGGCGAAGAAAATTTCCTCTCCTTCGAGAAATTTCCTTATCTTGGCATGGCGAAGACCTACAACACGGACGCCCAGACGCCCGATAGCGCTGGCACGATGTCGGCGATGGCGACCGGCGTCAAAACCAAGATGGGCGTCATATCGCTCACGGACGCCGTCATCGTCGCAAACTGCGGGTCGGCGGCCGGCGCATTCATTCCGACAATCGGCGAATTATCCGAACAGGCCGGATTGGCGACCGGCGTCGTGACAACGACGCGGCTTACCCATGCGACGCCCGCCGCCGTTTTTGCGCATGCCGCTGACCGCGAATGGGAAAGCGACGCAAACCTCACCGCTGAAGCCCAGCAGAACGGTTGCGCCGACATCGCACGCCAGCTCATTGAATTTCCGATCGGCGACGGCCTGGAGGTGGCGTTTGGCGGCGGGCGGGCGAATTTCCTGCCCGCGGAAGCAATCGATCCAGAGACTGAAAGCGCCAAGGGCGCGCGACGCGACGGCCGCGATCTGACCGCCGAGTGGCGGGCCAAGGGCGCAGGGCGCACTTACGTCTTCGATAAGGAAGGATTTGACGCGGTCAATGTGAAATCGGCGCCGAAACTGCTCGGTCTCTTCGAACCGTCGCACATGAAATATGAAGCCGACCGCGCCAGCGACGCCGCCGGCGAGCCATCGCTCACCGAGATGACAACCAAAGCGATCGAAATTCTCCGTCAGGACAAGGATGGTTTCTTCCTGATGGTTGAGGCCGGGCGAATCGACCACGCTCATCACGCCGGCAACGCCGCCCGCGCGCTGAATGATGCTCAGGTGTTTTCCGAAGCGGTCGCGGCCGCGGATGCGATGACCGACGACGCCGACACCCTGATCATCGTTACCGCCGATCATGGACACACGCTGACCTTCGCCGGCTATCCGCAGAAGGGGAACGACATCCTCGGCCTTGCGACGTCGGCCTTTGAAACGGCGCCGAGCGAAGACGGCTTCGCGCGCGCCGGCGACGGCAAGCGTTACACGACGCTCGGCTACGCCAATGGCCCCGGCGCAATTACAATTGGCCAGCAGAAACTTGCCGAGCGGCATGACCCGACGCCTGCTGAAGTCGCCGATCTCAATTACCGGCAGCAATCGACAGTGCCCTCGCCCTCCGAAAGCCATGGCGGGCAGGACGTGACGATCTACGCCAAGGGGCCCCACGCCTATCTGATCGGCGGCGTCGTCGAACAAAATTACGTTTTCCATGTTATCGATAAAGCTTTGTCGCTGAGCGAGAGAGCCGCCGCACGCCAATGACCGGCATCGCCGCGCGCGCCTTCAAGCCTCCGACGCCGCCCCTGCGCGGCCAGTCGATTGTCGAACAGCCGTTTCCGCTGGGGCTCCTCACCTACTTCAATTCAATGGCGCGCAATCCTCTGGAGACCTGGGGTGAGAACGCCTTTCGCGTCCCCGTAATATCCCTGCGCTTCATGGGCCGGCCCTATGTCATCCTCAATGATCCCGACGCGATCCGGCATTGCTATGTGACGAATGCCGCCAATTACCGGCTGAACCGCTTGCGCCTCACCATGCTGAAGCCGGCGCTGCGTGAGGGTCTCATCGTCGCCGAAGGGGCGATCTGGAAAACCGCCCGCCGCGCGCTGACCCCGATTTTCACGCCGCGCCATGTTTCAGGCTTTGCGGTCGCCATGCGCAAGGCGGCGGAACGCCGGCGCGATCTTGTATCGCCGCGCGCCGGCCAGATTATTTCACTGCGTGACGAAATGCTCGAATTCGCCCTCGATGTCCTGATCGCCTGTCTTTTCTCCGAGGAGGGAAATTTCGATCGCGCGCGGTTTTCGCACAACGTCACAGAATTGCTCGATCGCGGAGGCACGCCGCATGCGCTCGATCTCCTGCGCGCGCCGAAGTTCATTCCACGGATCGGCCGCACGCGGATGTCTGGCGTCATCGACGATCTGCGCCGGCAGGTCGGCGAAATCCTCTTGCGACGCCGAAGCGCCGGAAAGACGCCAGCCGCCAACGATTTTCTATCGCTGCTGATGCGCGCGAAGACCGACGAAGGCGCGCCGCTTGACGATGACGCGATCATCGACAATCTGCTGACATTCCTGACAGCAGGCCACGAGACGACAGCGCGCGCGCTCGCCTGGACGCTTTATGTGCTGAGCGAAGCGCCGGAGATCCGCGACTCTGTCGAGCGCGAACTTGCCGGTGCAGCGCTTGACCCTGAAGCGCCGCAGGACTGGGCCGACCGTCTCCCGTTTCTCGAAGCCGTCATCAAGGAAACGCTAAGGCTTTATCCGCCCGCGCCGCACCTGGCGCGCGAAGCGATCGGCGCCGACCGCGTCGGCGACATCGCGATCGAGCCCGGGACGGAGGTTCATCTCTCACCCTGGCTCTTACATCGCCATCAATCCTTGTGGCGCGACCCCGGCGCCTTCGACCCGACGCGGTTTCTGGGCGCGGCCGCCGCAGAAATCGACCGCTGTCAATTCCTGCCCTTCGGCGTCGGCCCGCGCGTCTGCATCGGCGCGAGTTTCTCGATGCAGGAAATGGCGATCGCGCTTGCTGTCATGCTTCGCGCCTTGCGGTTCCACCATGTCGGCGCGACGCCGCCAGTGCCTGTCCTCAGGATCACGCTCCAGCCGTCGACGCCGATTCTCGCCCGCGTCGAGGCTCGGTGAAAGATCAGATCTTTTCTAGCCATCCCCATTCATCGTGCGTTTCGCCAGTGAATAGGCCGAAAAATGCATTTTGAATTTCGCTCGTCACCGGTCGCTTGCCGTCGCCGATCGGCAGGCGGTCGACCGAACGGACAGGCGTCACTTCGACCGCCGTTCCGCACATGAACATTTCATCGGCGGCGTAAAGCATTTCGCGCGCAATGTTCTGTTCGATGACCTCGAAGCCGCGCGACTTCGCCAGCGTCATGACGCTATCGCGCGTGATCCCCATCAGGATCGACGCGGAGCCGGGCGGCGTATAGATCTTGCCATTCAAAACCACGAAGAGGTTTTCGCCGGCGCCCTCGCTGACGAGGCCAGAGGCGTCAAGGCCGATGCCTTCCGCGAAGCCGCGTTCGCGCGCTTCGAGCGCTATCAGCCGGCTCGAAAGATAATTGCCGGCGGCCTTCGCTCCCGCCGGCATCGTATCGGGCGCAAGGCGCCGCCAGCTTGAAATGCAGGCGTCGACGCCATTCTTGATCCCTTCCTCGCCTAGATAGGCGCCCCACGGGAACGCCGCGACGATGGTTTCTGATTTCTCGTGCGGCGCAGAAATACCCATTTCGCCATAACCGAGGAACACCAACGGCCGGATATAAGCCGATTTCAATTCATTCTCGCGGACGACATCGCGGCAAGCCGACATCAGGTCCTCGATCGAGTGCTTCAGCGGCAGCCGATAGACCCGCGCCGAGTAATGCAGCCGCTTGATGTGATCGAAATTCCGGAAGATCACCGTACCCATGTGTTTCGTTTCATAGGCGCGCATTCCCTCGAATACGGCGGTCGCATAATGCAGCGCATGGCTCATCACGTGGACCTTGGCGTCGCTCCACGGAACGAGTTCGCCATTGCTCCAGATGTATTTCGCTTCCCTGATCGGCATCTATTTCTCCCATGCGGTGCTGCGCGGTCGTCGGTGCGCAGCCATTGACGCCGTCATAGCGCCGGAAAGGCCGGCGAGCCAGCCTCCAGGGGGGACGCGACTCGAATTCGGCGAAATCGAGCGTCGATCTGGCGATTTCAGGAGAAATTCGTCATAGGAATCGCTGATCGCGCGCGAAGGCGCCAGTGAGGGAGCGGCTGATGAAAACGCAAGACGTTATGGGCGACCTCCTCGAGCTGATGGCGGCGCTGCGAACCAGGGGAACCGGCTGCCCCTGGGACATTGAGCAGGACTTCAGATCGATTGCTCCGTATACAATTGAAGAGGCCTATGAGGTCGCCGACGCTATCGAGCGCTGCGACATGGACGAACTTAAACGCGAGCTTGGCGATCTCCTTTTCCAGACGGTCTTTCACGCCCGGATGGCCGAGGAGCTTGGCGCATTCTCCTTCGATGACGTGGCTCGCGCCATCACTGACAAAATGCGGAGCCGCCACCCACATGTCTTCGGCGACGCCGCAGCCCGGGACGCGGCCGAACAGACGAGGCAATGGGAAGCGCAAAAAGCCGAGGAACGCGCCGCCAAAGGTCAGGCGGGACTTCTCGACGATGTGCCGATCGCGCTGCCCGGCCTCACCCGCGCCGTCAAATTGCAGAAGCGAGCGGCGTACGTCGGCTTCGACTGGAAAAACCCGCGCGGCGTCCTCGACAAGATCGCGGAGGAAACCGCCGAACTTGTCGAAATGATGGATGACGGCGATCAGGACCGCATCGAAGACGAGTTCGGCGATCTGCTTTTCGTCATCGCCAATCTCTCCCGCCATTTAAGCGTCGATCCGGAAGCGGCGCTGCGCCGCGCCAATGAAAAATTCTCGCGGCGTTTCCGGTATATAGAGGACCGCCTCAAAAGCGCAGGCAGGCTAGGCGAAGCGAGCCTTGAGGAGATGGAGGGATTGTGGATCGAAGCGAAGGTGCTGGAGAAACGGGGTTGACCGAAATCGGCCGCGGCCAGAACGAGCTATCCCCCAAACCCGCCGCGCGGCTTCAATCGTTTCATCAGCAGACGATAGACGCCAAGAAAGATGACGATCAGCATCGCTTTCAAGGCGATATCCTCGACCATCCAATTCACCCAGGGCGCGATCGACGTCCAGTAGGCGATCGGAAAATAGAGAAACGTTTCGGCGACATAGGCCGCAAGCGCTGCGAAGAACGGCGCCCGCCACCCGGCTTCGCGACCACGCGTCACGTCATAGACAGCCGCCGCGACGAACTGCGACAGAATCGACGATCCTACAAAGGCGACGACAAAACGCGCGCTCGGCATGTCGCCGTCTTCGAGTTGCGGCGAAAGATACGAGACGCCGGCGAAAGCGGCGAAAGCGGCGACCGCCCATGACGCGGTTATGACCCGGGACGCTTCCTCGCCGCCGAAGCGACGCGCGATCAGAATCGCCAGCATCGGCCCCGCCGCCATCAGGAAATAGCCGGCCGACAGCCAGTTGCCGGGCTTGATCGCCGGCGTCGGGAAGAAATGGTCAAAGCCGTAAAACGGAATGTCGACAGTCAGGAAAGCGGCGATCAGGATCGGCGTAAGCAAGAACGACAAAACCGCGACGCGGGCAAGCGAAACACCGAACGCCCGCACTTCGCGCGCGAGTTTTTCAAGAGGCGTCTCCTTGATCTGCCGTCTCGTTTCGACGGCCGCCGCGATTTCCAAGGCCAGTCTCCGCGATCAGGGCGGAGCTCTTGGGGCTCCGTTAAGAAGCCTTCGCCAGTTCGCGCTTGATTTTCAAGGCCCCGGTCGAAAGCTTCTTGTCGTCGGCCTTGGCGAGGAAAGCGTCGAGACCGCCGACATGATCGACAGTCCTGAGGGCGGCGGCCGTCACGCGGAACTTGTAGCCGCGGCCGAGCTTGTCCGACCGAAGGGTGACATCGCACAGATTCGGCAGGAAACGCCGTTTGGTCTTGTTATTGGCGTGCGATACGTTGTTGCCGACCATCGGGCCGACGCCTGTCAATTCACACCGGCGAGCCATATTTTCAACCCTGCTTCATTGCAATCTGACGCCGGCGAGGGCGCGGATTTATCAAGAGCCGCGCGTCTAATGGAGGCGCCGCCGCGTGTCAAGGAGGCGAGTTTCTGGCAGGCGGCAGGCAAGCCTTTCATTTCGGGCGGAAATGCTTAAATGCCTGTTTGACAGCAGCTTGCCGCCTGCGGCGCCCCAGCCCCAGAGCCCACAGGGCCACCGAAGGCCCAATAAGGCAATGACCCGTCGCAAACTGAGACCCCACGAAATCAGCCTGTCGGTCGAGCGGACCGACGCGAGCCTTGTCGCTCTGCTCGGCCCGACCAACACCGGCAAGACCCACCATGCGATCGACCGCCTGCAGGCGCACAAGACTGGCATGATCGGCCTTCCGCTTCGGCTTTTGGCGCGCGAGGTCTATGACCGCCTCATCGCCAGAAGGCCGGCCGGCGAGGTGGCGCTCGTCACTGGCGAGGAAAAGATCGTCCCGCCCTCGCCGTCCTACTGGGTGTCGACCGTCGAGGCGATGCCGCTCGACCAGCCTGTCGAATTCATGGCGATCGACGAAATCCAGCTCGCCGCCGACCCGGAACGCGGGCGCATTTTCACCTCGAGGTTGCTGCACGCGCGAGGAACGAAGGAGACGATGTTCCTCGGCTCGGACACGATGCGGCCGATCCTGCGGCGACTGTTTCCGGAAATATCCTTCCAGTCGAAAGAGCGTTTTTCGTCGCTCGACTATGCCGGCGGCAAAAAGGTGACGCGCCTGCCGCGGCGAACCGCGATCGTCGGATTTTCCGCCGACACGGTATACGCAATCGCTGAATTGGTGCGGCGGCAACGCGGCGGCGCCGCCGTCGTTCTCGGCGCCTTGTCGCCGCGGACAAGGAATGCGCAGGCCGAACTCTACCAATCCGGCGAGGTTGATTATCTCGTTGCGACCGATGCGATCGGGATGGGACTGAACATGGATATCGACCATGTCGCCTTCGCCGCGTCGCGTAAATTCGATGGCCGCGGCTTTCGTGAATTGCGCCCCGCCGAACTGGCGCAGATCGCCGGAAGAGCCGGCCGCCACATCCGCGACGGCGCTTTCGGCGTCACCGCCGATTGCGCCGCTTTTGACGAAGACCTTGTCGCCGCCATTGAAAATCATCAGTTCGATCCAGTCGATCACCTGAAATGGCGCACGGACGCGCTCGATTTCACCTCGATTGATGACCTGCGGCGGTCGCTTGAAAAGCCATCGCCGCGGACCGAACTCGTACGCGCGCGGCCCGACGATGATGAAGTTGCCCTCGCGGGTCTTGCCGGTGACGCGGGTCTTCGCGACCGCACGCGCGGCAGAGCCGCAACCGAGCTGTTGTGGGAGGTCTGCCAGATCCCCGATTTCCGGAAGGTATCAGCCGACCAGCATCTGAAGCTGCTCTCGGATCTCTTCGAGCAACTCGATGGCGACGGCCGTATCGGCGACGCGTGGTTCGCAGCGCGGGTGGAGAAATTGACGGACACAACCGGCGAATTCGACACGATCTCGGCCCGGATCTCGCATGTCCGAACCTGGACATATCTCGCCAACCGGTCCCAATGGGTCGAGAACGCCAGCTATTGGCAAGCCAGAACCCGGGAGATAGAAGACGCCCTGTCCGACGCGTTGCATGAGAAGCTGACGCAGAGATTTGTCGATCGCCGCACCTCGGTCCTGCTCAAGAAACTGCGCGATGAAGCGCCAGTCTTCGCCGGGGTCACTGATGACGGAGAAGTAATCGTGGAAGGCCAGTTTGTCGGCCGACTGCTCGGGTTCGAATTTCAGGTCGACCCGCGCGCCCGGGGCGCTGACGCCAAGCGCGTGCGCGGCGCAGCGGAACGCGCGCTTGCGCCGATTTTGGCGGCGCGCGCGGCAGCGCTTGCGAATGCGCCGGAACCTGATCTCCAATTGAAAGACGACGGTGTTGTCTGGTGGCGATCATCGCCGGTTGCGCAATTGCGCAAGGGGCCGACGCTGATCCGGCCAGATGTCGTCATTCGCGGCCTTGATGCGATTTCGCCCAATCTGCGAGGCAGGGTCGCGGATCGACTGACCGCTTATGTTGCGGCGCGGATCGAGGTGCTGCTGTCGGAATTGATCGCGCTGAAGCGCGCCGCCGATGCGACCGGAGAAGGCGCCTTGTCGGCGCAGGCGCGCGGCGTGGCGTTCCGGTTGGTCGAGAATTTCGGCGCGATGTCGCGCTCGCAATTTGGAGAGGAGCTTAAGCAGTTGGGGCAGGATGAACGCTCCAAGCTCCGCAATCTCGGCGTGCGCTTCGGCGAATACACGCTGCACATGCCGTCGCTGCTGAAGCCTGCCGCGGCGCGGATGATGTCGCTCTTGTGGGCGATTTCCGCCGACAAGGATCCGCGCGACCTTACACCGCCGAAGCCGGGTCTTGTCTCGTTCACGCTCAACGCCGATACCCCGCACGCCTATTATTATGCGCTCGGCTACCGACCGTCCGGTGAGCGCGCGGTGCGGATCGATATGCTGGAACGCCTCGCCCAGCATATCAGAACGGCGCGTAACGGTCCTGACGCCAAGGAAGGCTTTGCGGCATCCTCCCAAATGATGTCGCTGGTCGGATGTTCAGGCGATGAGTTCGAAGGGATCTTGCGCTCGCTCGGCTACCGAAAGCTGACTGTGAAGAGGCCGGTTTCTGCGCCAGTTGAAGCGGCTTCAGCTGAAGCTGCGCCAGAGTTCGCAGCGCCCGAAATCGCTGCTCCCGAGGACGAGGCCGGGCAGAGCGAAACGCCAGAGACCACGACAAGCGCGACCGATGGCGATGCGCCGCAGCAAGGCGCCGCCGCCGCAGCGCCGC
>JBGSSK010000336.1:0-5617 GCA_041737095.1 Parvularculaceae bacterium
GTATCCAACCCGCGCATCAGAGTCTGATCAACCGTCGTCTTGGAGCCGCCGCGTCCGGCCGTGCACAGCCCGAAAACCTTGCGCTGAAAAACGCGAACAAGATCGATTGCCCAAGCCCTTGAAAACGGACATGAGAATCACCTGTACCGGCGACGCGCTGGTGAATTCCTTGCGTGCGATCCGGGAGCCGGTGACGACAATCGTATCCTGCTGGTCTTCAGCCTCGGTCGATGCCGCGGGCGGCGTCTGGGCGACATCGTCTTGCTGCGCCGCAGCACTACCGGCCGCAGCTATCGCGCCGATGGAGGCGCCCGCGACAAGCGCGAGCCTTAAGGCCGCTCGCTTGAGCGGATCATTGAGGTGTTTTGACATGAAAGCCCCTGCTGTTTGTCTCTTTTTATTGAGACGTCGCAGGCGGCCGAAGATTAGCCCTCAGCTAATTTCCGCATTGTTTCATGCGGTTGATGAAACACTATGCATGCCGACCCGGATGTCAACCGGGGACGGCGGCTGCATGTCGGGAAGCGCTGTATTGTGCCTTTTGCGCCTCAGGCGCCGGCCGGCGCCGCGCCCTTGACCTTCGACCAGTCGCGCTTGACGCCGGTCCACAGAAGGAACGGCGCCGCGGCGAAGATCGACGAATAGGTGCCGATGAGGATGCCGAAGATGATCGCGCCGGTGAAGCCGCGCAGCACCTCGCCGCCGAAGAAGAACAGCGCAAGCAGCGACAGGAGGGTCGTACCGGACGTCATCACCGTCCGGGTCAGCGTTTCGTTGATCGTCAGATCGATCAGTTCCTGCAAGGGCATTTTCTTGTATTTGCGCAAATTCTCGCGAATGCGGTCGAACACGACTACCGTATCGTTCATCGAGTAGCCGACGACCGTCAGCAGCGCCGCGATCGTCGACACATTGAAATCAAGCTGCGTTATCGACAGGAACCCCATGGTGATCGCCAGGTCGTGGAACAGCGCGACGATCGAGCCGACGGCGAATTGCCACTCGTAGCGGATCCAGATGTAGAGAACCATGAGCAGAACCGCGACGCCGACCGCCAGAACGCCCTTTTCGACAAGCTCGCCCGAGACCGTGGCGCCGACGACTTCCGTCCGGCGGAACTCGGTGTCGGGCCCAAGCGTTGTCGTCACGAAGGCGCGGACCTCTGACGCTGCGCGCTGCTGGGCGGCGTCGAAATCCTCGCCCTCGCGCGGCGTCTGCTGCGCGACGGTGATCAGGACGCCCTTGCCGGCGCCCGCGACGTCCTCGATCTCGGTGACGTTGACCTCGCCTAGTCCGAGACCGCCGACGCCGGATCGGATCTGTCCGAGGTCGATCGGCTTGGGGCTCGCAATCTCGATCGTGACGCCGCCTTTGAAGTCGACGCCGAAATTCAGGCCGATCGTCGAGACCGAAATGATCGACGCAACCGCCAGCAGGAACGAGACCCCGACTGCAACATACCGCCAGCTCGAAAACGGCAGGTTCGTTTTATCGGGAATGAGTTTCAAAAGCATGCGCGCGATTCCCGTTTAAAGTCGGATCGTCTTGGGTCGCCTGGAGAGGATGTAGCGACCGGCGAACAGCCGAGTGATGATATAGGCTGAGAACACCGACGTGATGACCCCGACGGCGAGCGTGACGGCGAAGCCGCGGACCGGACCGGCGCCCAGAACGAACATGATGAGCGCGGCGACAAACGTCGTCACGTTTGCGTCGATAATGGCGGAAAGCGCCTTGCTAAATCCGAGCTCCGCCGCGGACACCGGCGCTTTTCCGGCGGCGACTTCCTCGCGTATGCGCTCGAAAATGAGAACATTCGCGTCAACCGCCATGCCGATCGTCAGGACGACGCCGGCGATCCCCGGCAGGGTCAGCGTCGATCCGAACAGCGACAAGGCGCCGGCGATCAATACGACATTCGCGATCAGCGCGATGTCGGCGTAAACGCCGAAACGGCCATAGCTGAGGACCATGTAGGCGACGACCGCCGCAAAGCCGATGATCAGGGCGAAGGCGCCGGCGCGCACCGAATCGGCGCCGAGGCCGGCGCTGATCGAACGCTGTTCGAGCGTCGTCAGCGGCGCCGGCAAGGCGCCCGACCGGATCAGCGTTGCGATGCGTTGCGCTTCTTCCGGCGCGAAATTGCCGGTGATGCGTCCCGATCCGCCGGTGATCGGCGTCTGGATGCGCGGGTATGAAATGACCTCGTTGTCGAGGACGATCGCAAAAAGTTCGCCGACATGCTCGCGCGTGTAGTCGGCGAAGCGCCTTGCGCCGCGGCTGTCAAAGGCGAAATTGATCTGGAATCCGCCGCCATCGGAGTCGAGGCCCGCCGACGCGCTTTCGACCATGTCGCCGGTGACTTCCGCTTCTTCCCAGATGACGAGACTGCCGCCGCCCTCGACCTCGGCGATCGGAACGACGATGCGGCCAGGCGGCAGCAGCCCGGCCTGCGCGTCCTCGGCGGCGACGGCGGTGTCGACGCGGTGGAAAGACAACTGGCCGGTGCGGTTGATGATCTGCTTTAGCGCTTCGGGATCATTGTCGCCCGGCGCCTGCACGACGATGCGGTCGCCGCCCTGCGGCTGGATCAGGACTTCCTTGTTGCCGGCGGGATCGATCCGTCGGCGTACGACCTCGATCGAATCGGCGAGCGCTTCCTGCTCATAGGCGCGGCGCGCTTCCGCCGTCATCACGACCTCGACGCGCGGCCCGGTGACGGTCACTTCGTAAGGGCGCACGCCGGCGCCGACAAGCGAACCGGCGCGCGTGATGTCCCGGACGCGCTCGACGGCTTGCGCTGCATCCGCTTCTTCGCGCACGCGAAAAGAAATCCGGTTGTCAGCGGCGTCAATCGCCGGCGCGGCTTGCAGGGCGATGCGTTCGCGATTGCCGAGCGGGCGCATCGCGCGCTGAATTTCCTGGCGAAGGCTGGTCAGCCGGTCGTTGATCACCTTGTCGGTGTCGACGCCCAGCAGGAGGTAGGAACCGCCCTGCAGATCGAGGCCGAGAGCGATCCGGCTCTTCGGCGCAAATCCCGGCCAACCGTCGACCGTCGCCTTCGAAAAGAAATTCGGCAGGGCGAGGATTGCCGCGGCCAGAACGAGAAGGCCGATCAGCGCTTGCTGCCAAAGTCGGAATTGAAGCATTGGGAGCGATGCGGAACCGCAGGGACGGCCCCGCCCTTTCTCTTGTTGTTCGGTGGCTCTTATTGATCGTTGGCGGCGGGCGTCGGCTTGGTGCGGATGTCGGTGAGCGTCGACTTGACGACCTTGACGACGACATTGTCGGCGAGCTCAACCATCACTTCATCGCCGTCGAGCACTTTTGAAATCTTGCCGATCATGCCGCCCGAGGTGACGACGACATCGCCCTTGCGGACATTCGCGATCATTTCCTGATGTTTCTTGCGCGCCTGGTTTTGCGGGCGAATGATCAGGAAATAGAAGAAGACGAAAACCAGAATGAACGGAGCGAGCTGGAACAGGGGATTCGCTGCGGCGGCGCCGGCGGCCTGCGCATGGGCGGGCGAAATGAACATTGACGAAATCTCCTTGGCGGATACGCCGGGAACGAATGAAGAACACCGATCCTGAGGGACAGGTCGGGTTCGCGGGTTGGCGGATATATAGCGATCCATGGGGCTGGCGCAACGCAGGCGACGGGCGTCGATGCGCTGCTGGCGGCGTTCAATCAGCCCGGCATTCGGCCGGGAGCCAATTTTGTCGCCTACAGCCAGGATCGCCGCCGCTCCGCTTTTCATGCTGGCGGGTTGTGGGAGCCATGAGGCGAACGACCTTTTCGCCGTCCTCCGTCTGCGGCGCGGTTTACAAGGCCGGCGGCGTCGCCGAGCGGCGCCTGAACTGCGCGGTCCGCTGCCGGCGGTCCGACCGCCCTCTCCTCTGTTGAGGAAAACGCCGTTAGGCCGCGCTGACGCGCGCGTCTTCGAGCGCCAGAATCGCTTTCTTCCGGGCGGCGCCCCAGCGATAATTATGAATCACGCCGGAGGCGAGAATGACCCGGTGACACGGGATCAGAAGCGAAATCATGTTCGCGCCGACCGCCGACCCGACAGCGCGCGAGGCTTTCGGCGCACCGATTGCGGCGGCGAGGTCGCCATAGGTGACGCAGCGCCCGGCCGGGATTCGCAAAAGCGCCTCCCAGACTTTCAGCTGAAAATTCGTGCCCTGAACATAAAGACCGAGCGGCTTGTCGAGCGCGTCGCCCCGCGCAAAGGCGAAGGCGCGCGTCGCAATGGGCGCGATCGCCGTCCGATCGTTGATGAATGTCGCCGCCGGCCAGTCCGCCTTCATTTCGGCGAGCGACCGGGCGATCCCGTCCGGTTCAGTGAACGAGAGCCAGCAAACGCCCTTTTGCGTGGCGCCGATCAGCGCCTTGCCGAACGGACCGTCCATCTCGGCGTAGCGAATCGTTTCGCCATCGCCCTTGCGCCGATAGGCGCCTGGGGTCATCGCTTCGGCGACAAGAAAAAGGTCATGCAGCCGCGAAGGGCCGGAAAGACCCGCAGCAAAGGCCGCGTCCATGACGCTGCCGCCGGCGGCCATCGCCCGCCGCGCTTCGCCGGCGGCCATGAATTGCAGGAAGCGCTTCGGCGAGACGCCCGCGCCTTCCTTGAACACCCGCTGGAAATGCGTCGGGCTGAGGCCGGTCACCGTGGCGGTCTCTTCAAGGCCCGGCAAGTCCGCGGCGTTGGCGACAAGAAAATCGATCGCCCGCGCGATCGGCTCATAGTCGTCGATCCGGGCGGGCCTGGCGGGGGCGGTTGGCGTCATCAGCGTCATCATAGCGCGTTTTTCGCCCGGTTTGATCGCCGCCGCGACCCGGATCTTGCGGTTGCCGGGGCGGCGGCCGGCTTCGCGCCTTTACCGCCCGTTAACCATGAAGGCGCGACTCTCGGCGGCGCGGCCGGGACGGAGCGGACCCATGGATGATCTGAAGGACATTGTAAGCCTTGGTTTTTCGGGCGCGGATGTCGTGCGCGCCCTCCTCATCTCCTTCGCAATCGCGATCCTTATCGCCAAAAAGCGTTCGGCCTGGTTTCTCGGCTTCGTCGCCCTCGTCATCGATCGCCTGATCTGGCCGATCAGCGGCATGGCGGTCGCAGGTTCTGACATCCATTCGATCTACGCGTCGATTTCGGCGATGGGCAAAACCTTCATCGACGATCTCGGCCTTTATGTCGTGCGTTATGTCGGGCTCGTGGTGATGATCGCCCTGTTCATGGCGCTGCGTTCGAAACTGCACATGCGCCTCGCCCCGCCGAAAAAGCCGGCGACCGCCTGATTGCAAGCATTTCAACGTTCCGAAACGCGCACCTTCTATTGTGGCGAGCGTGGAGACTGACAGAAAACTCATGCCGCGACGCGGATGGAAGCTGCGGCTTGCCCTCTGGGCCGGGCTGTTCCTCATTACGCTGCCGTTCATTCCGATCGTCACGATTATCGCAGCCATCTCAGTCATCGGCATTCCGCTCGCCATGGTACTCTGGATCGCGCCGTCGCTGATCATCCTCGCCGCGGCGGCGGATCTCGGCCGCGACGCCTTTCCGCGCCTGTCGCAGCCGATCGCCGCGATCGGCGGCGTCGTCGCCTGCGTC